>JALGVR010000097.1 GCA_025774605.1 bacterium
CTCGTTTCGCCATTGGCGGCTTCCCGTTTCGCCATTGAAGGGCTCTCATTTCGTCATTGAAGGGCTCTCATTTCGCCATTGAAGGGCTCTTATTTCGTCATTCTGACCGCAGGGAAGAATCTCGCTTGATCTCCTTGCCAATTGAGATTCTTCACTTCGTTCAGAATGACGACGTAAATAAAAAGTATGACAACGTAAATGAAGAGTATGACAACGTGAATGAAGAGTATGTCAACGTAAATGAAGAGTATGTCAACGTAAATAAAAGTATAACAACGTGAATGAATTAGAATGAAAGCGCGTTTGAATCAGTGATTTGTTGACGCTCTTGACAGAGAACTGTCACAACATTCAGAGAGGTTCATCATGAAGTCCTTGGTTCACATTATCCCGATTCTGCTGTTCGTCCTTGCTCTTTCCGGCAGAATTGACGCCCGCATCATCAACGTTCCGGACGATGAACAAACCATCCAGGCAGGCATCGACGCCACCGAGGCCGGCGATACGGTGCTGGTCTACCCCGGAGCCTACCGGGAAAACATCACCGTCCAGGATGGAGACATCACCATTGCCAGCCTTTTCCTGACCACCGGCAACATCTGCTACATCGATTCGACAGTTATAAACGGCGAAGCGAACGTTCAGAGCGTTGTATTTCTTGACCACCTCGAAAACAGCGAAATCACCCTGACCGGTTTCACCATCATCGGCGGCAATGCGATTGTGGGTGGAGGCATCGAATGCGATCATTCGAGCGCGACCTTGAGCCACCTGAAGATCGTCGACAACGAGGCTGCTTCAGGTGGCGGTATTTACGGTCTGGGGTGCGATGACATTTCCATCGATCACGTCACCATCATGAACAACAGAGCCGACCTGGGCGGCGGCATCTATTTCTACCAGACGGATGCGACCATCTCCCTAACCGTCGTGGCCGGCAACAACGCCGATCGCACCGGCGGCGGGTTGTACTTCCATCACTCGAACGTGGCGCTTGACCGTCTGACCGTTACGCAGAACGAATCCGAGGGCGTGGCTGGAGTCCTGCAAACCAGCGACGAGCTTGACATCCTGAACAGCATTGTCTGGGATCACGAAGGACCGGAGATGGTTGTCATCGACAGGGGTGAGCTCCGGGTCGACTACTCCGACATCGAGGGAGGACGCGACGGAATCACCGGGGATAACATCGATTACGGCGAACACAACATCGACGAAGATCCGTTGTTTGCCAATCCCGATGAAGGATACTACCAACTGACCGAAGACTCCCCCTGCATCGACGCCGGCGACCCGGACAGCGACCCCGACCCCGACGGTAGCCGCGCTGATATGGGAGCAATACCGTTCTTCCACGGCGCCGTCCTGGAAATCCGGGTCCTCGACGCCGAAGACGACCACCCGCTTGAAGGTGCGCACATCTATACCGAGCACGGCTTCACTGCCAGGACGGATGAAAACGGCTTCTGTCGGATGATAAACGTATTGACTGATATTGAATTCAGCCTGACGGCGATGGCGACCGGTTACAACGATTCCACCATAACCGGTCTCAGTGTTGAAATGGGCGACACACTCGAAGTCATCTTCCGACTCCTGCACCCGGAGTTCAACGTCAACCCGGACGAGATCAGGACAACTTTAATGCCTGGCGAGTCGACCGAAATCGACGTCACCATAGCCAACAACGGCAACGGACCGCTGGAGTGGACGGTTCGACCGCGGGGTCCCGGTGGATTTGAGCCGTGGGAGCTGCGTCGATCAATTCACGTAGGTGAAATTGTCGACGACTCCCGCATTGAAGGCGTCCTGTTCGCCGACAATCGCTTTTACGTCGCCGGCGCCAACCGCATCGGGCGCGTTGACGAGCCGGACGTAATATACATCCTGAACCGCCAGGGCGAACTGCTGGACACCCTGCCCCAGCCGGACACGCTGAGCGGCTCCTACGGCATGAGGGATCTCGCCTGGGACGGGAATCTCATCTGGGGCTCCGGCTGCGAAATCATCGCCGGCATGAACCGCGAGGGGGAGGTCGAGGCAGTCTTTGATGGTCCCTACCGCACCAACCAAGCGCTGGCGTGGGATCCCGACCGCGAAGCGCTCTGGGTATCGAACGTCACCCAGGGGATAACCGCCGTCGACACGGACGGACAGGTGGTGGCAACGGTCGACCGCAAAGGATTTCGTGTATATGGTCTTGCCTACTGGGGGAACGACCCGGACGGCTATCCGCTTTACATCTTCCACAATCCGGCGGGCGGCAGTCAGTTTGTGCACAAGATGAACCCTGAAAACGGAGATACGCTCCTTGTAGCCGATCTTGGCATCCAGGCTGTGGGCAATGCCGGCGGGGCTTTCATCACTGACCGTTTCGATATGAACAACTGGGTTTTCATCGATATCGCCAACGACGGCGCCCGTGACCGGATCGAT
Organism: bacterium; assembly: GCA_025774605.1. Lineage (GTDB taxonomy): Bacteria > Electryoneota > AABM5-125-24 > Hatepunaeales > Hatepunaeaceae > JALGVR01. The sequence continues at coordinate 2,437 of JALGVR010000097.1, forward strand.
GTCTGGCAGTTGGACGGCATGACAAGCTGGATGCGGGTCGAACCGCAAGCGGGACATGTGGATGCCGGTCAGGATCAGGATATCGACTTCACAATCGACGCCGCCGACCTTGATGTGCGGATTTACGAAGGATTACTTTACTTCACGCACAACGCTGCCGGTGGTTCGTTTTCAGTTCCGGTTACGCTTACGGTCACGGCAGGCGGTGTAACCGGCGGACACGATGAGGTTCCCGTCGAATTCGGCATCGCGGCGGTCTATCCCAATCCGTTCAACTCCACGGCTCGCCTGATGTTCACCATCCCGGGGAGCGGGCATGTAACACTGCGCCTGTATGACATGCTGGGGCGGGAGGTGGCGGCGCTTGTCGATGAAGACATGGCTTCGGGCAGGCATGATGTAACTGTTTCCGCTGAAAAGCTGGCAACCGGTGTATACATCGCCAGACTTAAAGGAATGAGTAATTCGGCATTTATAAAGTTGGTGGTCATCAAGTAAACACCAATTGTCCTGCATTCAGAGATTGCTTCACCAACCCACAATGTCATTGCGAGCGAAGTGAAGCAATCTCAATAGCTTATTATGTCATTGCGAGCGAAGCGAAGCAATCTCATGGGCGGACGGTTTACAATGACAATTAATCATTGCCCGTTGAAAAGTCCGCCAGGTGTCATACCTGCGGAGGAATGACAATATGAGGCATAATCGTGGATTCCTGCCTGCGCAGGAATGACAATGTGAGGCATAATCGTGTATTCCCGCCTGCGCAGGAATGACAATATGAGGCATAATCGTGGATTCCTGCCTGCGCAGGAATGACAATGTGAGGCATAATCGTGGATTCCTGCCTGCGCAGGAATGACAATACGAGATATAATCTAAGGACGCCGACTGAAGTCGGCGCTCCCCATTTTTATGCTTGCTATCCATTATATTGGCTGCTCTCCGCTATAAAAGGAGGAACAATTTCGGCCGTCCTGTTAATACCACCGCACTGAATGCAACGATAAATAGATAAAAACCGTTATCCCCGCTCACAAGACTATAATGATGAACCCAAGGTTATTTATTCGCAACTTTGGGAAATTTCGACCTTCAAACCGGAATATCGGTTTACATTCATCGTTAAATTTCATAAATTGAAGTGACGTAAAATTCAAATATACTGACAACATTCAGGAGTAATATGACTCAGCAGACAGGCCAGGCCAAGCAGATCCAGGTGCAGCTCGATGAAAAGACGGGGCAGGGAATCTATGCCAATCTGGCGTTGATATCACATTCAGGCGCAGAATTCGTGATCGATTTCACCCGCATGCTGCCCGGGCTGCCGAAGGCTGTCGTCCAGGCGCGCATCATCCTCACGCCCCAACACGCCAAGGGATTGCTGCAGGCTTTGGAGACCAACATCAAGAAGTACGAAGAGAAATTCGGCGAGATTAAAACCGCGACCGATAAACCCGGCGACCGCAACTTTGGCTTCCAGGCCGGGGATCAGTAATGAAGATCGAGGAATTGACAAGGCGGTTGGATCAGCTCAGGAGGTCTCTTTGACCTCGGTACAAAACAGAAGGAACTCGCCGAACTGCGGAAGCAAGCATCAGCAGCCGACCTGTGGCACGATCCCGACCGGGCCCGTGAACTGACGAAAAAGATCGCTCGCCTCACTGAACCCATCGAAAAATGGCAGCGCCTCTCTTCTGACCTGAACGACACCGTGGAACTTTTCAACCTGCTGGACGAGCAATCCGGCACGGACTTCGATGACCTGAGCGGTGAATTCAAGCGGATCGAAGCTGAAATCGCCGAATGGGAACTGTTGTGCATGCTCAGCGGCAAGGACGACCGGCGCGACTGCATCCTGGACATCCACCCGGGGGCGGGCGGCACTGAATCGATGGACTGGGCGGCAATGCTGTTGCGCATGTACCTGCACTATTTCGAGCGTAAGGGGTTCAAGGCAGAGGTCATCGACCTGCTGCCGGGTGATCCGGCCGGAGTCAAAAGCGCTTCAATCGAGGTTCAGGGCGAGTATGCCTACGGCTGGCTGAAGACGGAATCGGGCGTGCATCGCCTGGTGAGGATTTCACCCTTCGACTCGGCGGGACGGCGTCATACTTCGTTCTGCTCCGTGTACGTTTACCCGGAAACGGAAGAAGCGGAAGAGATCCGGATCAACCCGAACGACCTGCGTATAGATACATTCAGGGCTTCCGGAGCGGGCGGTCAGCACGTTAACAAGACCGATTCCGCGGTCAGGATGACACACATTCCGACCGGAATCGTCGCCACCTGCCAGTCGGAGCGATCGCAGCACCGCAACCGCGACTCGGCGATGAGATTCCTGAAGGCAAAGCTCCTGAAACACCAGCGCGAAGAGGAGGCAAGGAAACGCGACGCACTCGAATCACAAAAGGACGAAATCGCCTGGGGCTCGCAGATCCGCAGCTACGTCCTGCATCCATACAACATGGTCAAGGATCACCGCACAAACATAGAAACGTCGAACACGCAGGCGGTGCTGGACGGCGACCTGGATCAGTTCATCGAGGGTTATCTGATGAAGAATGGAGTAGCTGACAGGAAGAACTGATTGACGTTCTTGTGTGATATGTGATCCATATCAATAAGGTACTTTAATTGTGAATTAACTTAGTAACGGTAAAGCGAATCCGTCATTGCGAGGAACGTAGTGACGAAGCAATCTCCTCATAGTAAGCCATTGAGATTGCTTCGCTTCGCTCGCAATGACAACGATGTTTACTATACTGTAAAACTATAATCGCTACTTGGTTAACACTCTATGAAATATATTTACATTGATAGTGTCGCCTGCGGAGAGACGACACCGGATGTTTAAGTGAATGTTGACCGGTGATTTGTCTTAATCGGGGATAAAATGAACCTGTTCCGCGTTTCTCTATTCCTGTCGTTGTTCTTCGCTGCAGGACTTAAGGCACAGGACGAAATCGAACTCGAAATATCTCCGGAAGAGCCAACCGATCGTGATGAGGTCGTTGTCACGGTTTCAGGGGAGTTCCCGCACACCGGTGTATGGTTTGAGGACATAGACCATGGACTCCAGGGCAACCGACCGGTCATTGAAATGCATATCTTTGACTGTGGTATCGGCGGTCAGATGATTGTCCCCTGGGTGGAAGCGATCAACTGGGGAAGACTGGAAACGGGCAGATATGAAGTGATTGTACTGCTGTACTACAGATTTCAAGACGAGGAAGAGGATGGACCGTATATGATGGATGGAAGTTTTTCCGTTACCGAAGGCGAACCGTACGTAATAGAGATTGAACTGACGGAAGGCTGGAACCCGGTCTCTTCATACATTGAGCCCGACGAACCCGATATCCGTTCGCTCTTCACCACACTGACCGATGAAGGAATACTACGTTTCGTGAAGGATGCCGGCGGCCGCTTCTACTGGCCCGAGTATGATTTCAACAACATACCGCAGTGGAACGTTAACGAAGGCTATTACGTTAACGTCTCCGAAGATACGGAGCTCACCTTCGAGGGCGGCGGCATTGCCTGCAATCATCCGATCCCGCTTCGCAGGGGCTGGAACATCGCGGCTTACTTCCCGGAAGATGACATCGAAGCGTATTATGCGTTCAGAAATATCAGGAACATACTGATCACCGCCAAAGACAACGAGGGGCGCTTCTATAATCCCGGCCACAGGTTCAACAACATGGAACCGCTTACCCGGGGACAGGGCTACATGCTGAAGGTGAGTGAGAACGGGGTGATTGAATGGTGTCTACAACAATAATCCGGGGATCGGCAATATAAAATAAAGCCGGACAAAGTCCGGCTTTAATGATTCATAGCGGGGTTTGCATTGAATTCAGTCTATAAACTTCTGAGTCCAGCCGAAATAGTCGTTGAAGAACTTGATGACGTTGTAGACGAAACGTGAATTGTAAATGTACCACCACAGTCCGGAAATGTTCACCAGCCAGTAATAAGCCACCGCCGATACAAATAAGACACCGATATAGATCGCCGATATCCGGTTGTATTTCTTAATGCGCTCAATACGCATCTCGCCAATGAAATAGCGTATCCGCTTGTCGTTCATGTCGTCTTCGGTGATCATCAGCCCCATTATCGCCCAGACCAGGCATAATATAAAGCTGGTTATGAACGTAACCGTGGGAACGATGCCGATATAATTGGGCCACTTGACGAGGATATAGACCGAAAGCGCGACGCCGATGACCAGACCGAAATTAGTGTAATTTCGAAAGCGCCGCAGGTAGATGGGCGGTTTGAAGATGAACTTGTTTCTCACCGAGGTAACTTCAACGTTCGACTTGGCGTAATAATCGATGATTGAACCGGCATATACCGCCAGGATTATGACCCTGAACCAGTGTCCTGAAACGTAGTCAAACAAAACGCCGGAATAAAATATGGCTTCAAAGAATGAGATAACCCATAGGGCGAGGATATACACGATCGCCCAGAATAGATAGCCCTTGTCCTCGGCAAAGGAGACGAGAGTCTCTTTTACCTGCTCCTTGGTGGGCATTTTCTTCAGCTCTCCACCGCAGGCGGGACAATGTTTTTCTCTGAAGAAGTTGTAGGCGGAAATGGATCCTTTACAGTGCGGGCACCTCATAGCGGCAACTCAGGTTGATCGTTGAAAACTAACCCCGGTCAAAACTCCCGACGGGGAACAGAACCGGTTATGGATTCAATAATTTCCATCGTTATATTATAAGAAAAATTACACTGATATCAAATACAAGCGGCTGACTTTATCATTGCGTGAAATTATTGACACATCAACTTCTTTCCATATTGGAAATCTCCTCCCGTCACGCCGCATTCCCTGTCAGCCTGACAAACCTCACCAGTGTCAATCCGTTTGCCTGCCTCCACAGATCCGCACCCTCCCAGCCGTTCGTATCCAGTCCCGCCATTTCATCAGCCAGCGAAGACCCCTTCCAGACGATTAATTCTCCGCCCGGTTTCAGCAGGAAACGACCCCAGTTCATCAAGTCGGACAAACAACCGACGGCACGCGATGTCATCGTACCGAAGCGATGCTTGTAAACACCGTCAGAACAGACGTTTTCGATTCTTTCATTGATCACCTCAACATCCTCCAGGGCGAGCTGATCAATCACCCGCTTCAGAAAGAGGGATTTGCGCCGGTTGGCATCAGTCAGTGTTAATTTAAGCCCTGGTTTTTCAATCTTTAACGGTACGGCGGGTATCCCGGCGCCGCTGCCGATGTCAATCAACGGCGAAGCGAGGCGGCAGACATTCCATTTGAGTGGAAGGAGCGATTCCTCAATCAGCCTCTCAAGCAGGTTCTCAACATTCCGGCGCGAGACCAAATTCATCTTTTTATTGGCACCTACGACAATCTTACGGTAATTATCCAGCACGTTATCAACATCCTGCTGTTAATTATCGATTTGTTATAACATATTGTATATAAGGCACATAAAGTTCTACATGGACAGTTATCAACATTTTATCAACTTGAGGCAATATACCTTTTCAGATGGACGAGCAGCACAGCCAGATCGGCGGGTGTCATCCCGGGAATGCTCGAAGCCTGCCCCAGATCGTCCGGTCTGATCTTGATCAATTTCTCCCTTCCTTCGGATGACAGTCCCTTCACCCGGGAAAAATCCAGATCCACAGGTATGCGCATGGCTCGATTTCGTCGCAGTTCCGCCACTCGGTACTCCTGGCGCTTCAGATAACCCGAATACTTGATCTCCGCGCTGACCCGCCTGGCAAATTCGCCTTCAAACAGGGACAGTTTATGCTCGGGATGCGTCGCCGCTTCAAAATCCTTCAAAACATCAGAAAGCCTGGTTCCCGGTCTTTTCAGGATATCATACAGTGAGACCGCCTGTCCCGACTCGCCGGGCATTCTGGCTTTCGTCAGGAAATCCATCACATCCCTCAGGTCTCCTTCCATCTGTTTCATCTGATCATACCGCTTCCTGTCGGCTAAACCGATCTCGTAACCGTAACCGGTCAAGCGAGCCGCGGCATTATCCAGCCTCAACTTCAATCGGAATTCAGCGCGCGATGTGAACATTCGATAGGGCTCATCCGTCCCGCGGGTAATCAGGTCATCGATCAGGACGCCGATATAAGCCTCGTCCCTTCCGAGTGTGAACGTTCTGTCGTCACCCCGCGCTCGCAGAGCCGCATTGGCTCCGGCAACCAGTCCAAGCGCCGCGGCTTCTTCATAACCCGATGTTCCGTTTATCTGTCCCGCCAGAAAGAGATTCGAAACCCTCTTCGTCTCGAGTGTTGACTTCAACTGGTGCGGCGGGAAAAAGTCGTATTCGATCGCGTAACCGGGCCTGGTCATCTCCACCCTTTCCAAGCCCCTTATCTTTCGCAACGCGGCTATCTGCACATCCACCGGAAGGCTGGTGGCAAATCCGTTGGGATATATCTCATCACTATCGAGCCCTTCTGGCTCAAGGAATATCGTATGGCGGTCGTGATGGGCGAAACGTACAATTTTGTCCTCGATCGAAGGGCAGTAACGAGGCCCGACACCCCTGATCCTCCCGCAATAGAGCGGTGAACGGTCCAAGCCCTTGCGGATCTCATCGTGAACCTTCAAGTTTGTGTGGGTGATCCAACAGAGACGATGGGGTAAAACCTGCGCGGTGGTGCTCAACGAAAAGAAGATGGGATCTTCGTCACCGTTCTGCCGCTGAGTTTTTCGGAAATCGATCGATCCACCGGCGAGTCGCGGAGGTGTTCCTGTCTTCAGACGACCTGATTCAATGCCCAATCCAACCAGAGACCCGGTGAGTCCGACAACCGGCGGTTCGCCTATCCTGCCGCCCGCTTCCCTATCCTCACCGCGATGGATAATCCCGTTCAAGAAAGTGCCGCAGGTTAATACCACGGCCCGCGCATAGACTTCACGACCGTCATCAAGCCCCACACCGACGCATTTTCCGTCATGTGGTATAATCCGTACGACCTTGCCTTCGAGAAGCTCCAGATTGGGATACTCCCTGAGTTCTCTCTCCATCTCCTCTGAGTACAGCCGCCGGTCGCACTGCGCCCGCGGTGACCAGACGGCAAATCCCTTCGACCTGTTCAACACCCTGAATTGAATTGCGGTCCTGTCTGCAATGACGGGGATAACGCCTCCCAGGGCATCGATCTCGCGCACCAGATGCCCCTTGGCGATGCCGCCGACAGCGGGATTGCAGGACATGCGACCAAGGGCATGGCGGTCAAGGGTGATTAGAACGGTCTTGGCATTCATTCGAGACGCAGCGGCAGCAGCTTCGCAGCCCGCATGACCACCGCCGACAACCAAGACGTCCGTATCGCAGCTGAATACTTTCACTTGTCCCGGAAGGCTCAGAATAAAGGACTCATCTGGTTACATCGTTAAAATACGTCGGCAAACCAGCCTGAAGTATTGCGCAGTCTAACGGAAAGCAATGCCGCCAAGCCTTTCATGAATTTTACCGCCAGGTGCGGATTGGTTTCGATGATCTCATCCAATCCATCCTGCGTTAATACGTAAACCTTCGTCGGCTTAACAGCCACAACCGTTGCTGAACGGGGCATCCCATCAACAAGTGACATCTCACCAAGTACACCGCCGCGTTCAAAACGCGCGATTACGATCTTGCCGATGCCGTGCGACCTTGATTTCTGTACCTCGACCGATCCGCTGAATATCACCAGGAGTTGGCCTCCAGGGTCACCTTCTCGGAAGATCTCCTTTCCGGAGTCAAACTGATGGAGCTCCATCCGGACCGCTATTTCCGCACGCTCCTCCTCGAAAAGGTCACGAAACATCGGAGTCTCTCCCAGGAGTTCGGTCAGCTCCTTGTTGATCTTAAGTTCCATTCCTGCTCCTTATGTTCGTAGTAAACATGGTATTACTACTGTATTAATGGGGTAATGCCGGAGGGTAATCAGCGGATTGTTCCACGTGGAACAGTCCGTCACGAGCGAATCATTTTCCGATACAGAAGTTGGAGAAAATGCCCTCCAGCATCTCGTCAAGGCTCCTCTTCCCGGTAAGCTCGTCCATTGCCGCGGCGGCTTCACGCAACTCTTCGGCTGTCATCTCAGCGGGAAAATCTTCCTCAATGCAGCGCCGCGCCGATCTCAGCCGTTCTTCGGCTTTCGATACCGCGTTAAAATGCCGCTCTCTACTCACAGTGGATGCGGTAATCCTGTCATCCTTTACTATTGCTCCATAGAGCGCGTCTTTAAGATCATCCAGCCCGTCTCCCCGCTTTGCGGAAACGGGTAAAAATCCGTCGGTTGCCTCCCCCGGCGCCATGTCAATCTTGTTCAACACTTTGATCACAACGCCGTTTATCTTTTCTGCTACGGTGACTTCGGGTTCCACATCAACTGAATTCACCGCGATCACCAGTTCCGCTCTCTCGGCAATTTCGTAAGCTCTTCTGACCCCCTCATCCTCAACCTCGCTCGCTGTCGCCCTAATTCCCGCCGTATCGAACAGTTGAAACCCAATGCCCTTTATAACGCATTCGGCCTGCAATGTATCCCTGGTCGTACCCGGCTCCCTGTGTACTATTGCTCTCTCTTCTCCAACCATGCTGTTGAACAGGCTGCTCTTACCAACATTGGGCGGTCCCGTAATCGCCACGTTCACACCTTCCCGCAACCTCCTTGACCGGTGGTATCCTTCCAGCATGGCTCGTGTTTCACTCAACGCCTCGTTCAGTAATCCGATCTTCGCGTCCCTGCTGATCAGTTCCACGTCATCTTCCACAAAGTCGAGCTCGAGTTCACATTGTGTCAGCAGCTTCATCACCTTCTCGCCGATCTTCTCCGCGGCCCTCCCGATACCGCCGCCGAGTTGTTTCAACGCCTGGTCCGCGGCATCGCGGCTCGACGCGTTCACCAGGTCTGCCACCGCCTCGGCCTGCGTCAGATCGATTCGCCCGTTAAGGAACGCCCTTAGTGTGAATTCCCCCGGTGCGGCAGGCCTTGCGCCCTGTTCATACAGTGCGCTCAATGTATCCGCAGTTACAACCGGACTGCCGTGGGTGGAGATCTCGTATACATCCTCACCGGTGTAGGAATTGGGCGCCTTGAAGCACGAGATCACGACCTCGTCGATAAGATTTTCAGCCTCTGCGGTTCTCCGTAACAGTCTGCCGAACCGGTGCTCTCCCTTCCCCGGCAGCTCCCTGTCAAACAGTCTTCCGACTATTCCGCCCGCTTCGGCACCGGAAATCCTGATAACCGAAACGCCTCCCCTGCCGGATGGCGTTGCCTCCGCCGCGATCGTATGGCTTGTATTATATGAAGTTGAACTCACAATTCTGTGACCGACCACTTCGGGTTAACTTGACTTGACTTCAGCGGGTTTCGGCGGTGGGGTGATCTTCTGTTGAATCAGGGTAAAGAGATTGAACAAGGTATAATAGAGTGTCAATCCGGATGGAAACTGGTTGAAGAGCAGGGTCATCAGTATCGGCATGAAGTAGAGCATCATCTTCTGGTTCGGATCTGTCATCGTACTCTTTGACTGAAAGAAGGTGGAGATCCCCATGAGTATCGGCAGCAACGCTACATGATCACCGTACAGGGGTAATGACATCGGTAGATGAAATATGATGTCGGGTTGTGACAGATCCTTGATCCAGAATACAAACGGCGCGTTGCGAAATTCAATCGTTGTCCTGAAAACAATGAATAATCCATACAGGAGCGGCATCTGCAGCATAACCGGCAGGCAACCGCCCATCGGATTGACCTTCTCCGCCTTGTAGAGTTTCATCATCTCCGTCTGGACGCGTTGCGGTTCACTCTTGTATTTCTCGCGCAACTGCTGAATCTTCGGCTGCAACCTTTGCATTGCCGCCATCGAGTGGTAGCTTTTGCGCGTCAGGGGCCAAACGATGACCTTGATCAATATCGAAAAGATGATAATGCAGAGACCATAATTCGGAACCACGTGACCGAGCTTCTTCAGCGCCCACAGTATCCCCTTGGAAAACGGCGCGATCACCTTCCATCCCCAGTTCATCGTCCGTCTCAGACTGGGATCCACGGAACCGAGGACATCGTAGTCAATCGGACCTACAAATACCTTTATCGGAGTATTCGGAACACCGTTCACCAGCGGCAACCTCAACCCCACACCGAGCCTGTTCGGATGATGCCTGCCTGTCAGGGTCGAATCGTGCCGGCTTTCCAACCATCCACCCACAGCTTCACCGGCTTCAGGAATCAGGGCCGCCATGAAATACTTGGTTCTTATCGCACCCCATCTCGTCGCGCCGCTGAGCGGTCCAATCATCACATCCTTCTTCGAATTTATCTTCTGGGTCTCCATCTCATCGCCTTCAAAGTAGACGTATGCCTTGGAGTACATGTAATCCTGGGCCGTGTCCGGCTCTGTATAGGCTAAACCTCCGTCCCAGTAAACCTCCGCGTAATCCCTGACCCAGGTCTTTTCGAGCCCAACGCCTCTCAGCCGGCAATTGAATGTGTAATCATCACCGTTGAAGGTGTATATAACGGACAGACTCCTGTCATCGCTGAGGGAAGTAGTAAACTCAATCCGCCTCGTTTCACCCTCGCCCACGCGGTACTCACGATCTCCGCCATCGTCATCGCCAGCCAGCCGGAATTCCATCCCGTTCGTCTCGACAGGGCCGTCGTACGTCCAGAATCTGAAACTCGGCTGGTGTGACTTGTTCGGCGGCGATAATTCCTCCTCCTCCAGAAGATATCGTCCATTTGGCTCCAGCCGGAAAGACACCAGTCTGGCGCCGGCGCTGGTAAACCGCGCACGGAACCGGCTCGTCTTTATCGTCACGAATCTCTCCGGCAGAGATTCGGTCTTTTCCATCAGAGCGACCGGTCTCTTTTCTTCGACCACCGTCCTCAGTGAATCCTCCGCGGAGGATCGAAGGTAGTATTCTCCTCGCCCGGCATGCTTCGTCTCCCGCCGACCTGTTTCCGTTGTAGCCACTGCTGTTGAATCCGTCCCCGTCTCTGGCGCAGGTGGATACAGCCAGCGGAGGTAGTCATCGTAGAATAAAAATATTATCCCGATTATTACAAAGGCGATTATCGTGCGTTTACTCATGATGGAGAATAGTGGTGATTGGAAGATTTATGGGACTTGGTCAATGCCGCCGGGATGCCATGGCCCGCACTTCAACAGTCTCCAGGCGGACAGCATTGCGCCGCGGCAGGCGCCATGCTTTTTCAGCGCTTGCATGGCGTATTCCGAGCATGTCGGGTAAAACCTGCATCTTGCGCCGAACAGTGGACTTATGAATCTCTGGTAACCGGATATCATCAGGATCAGGAACTTGGCGATCATGTACCACTCGCCATATCTTTGGCGGCTTTTCTCCGTATTTCCTCCGCCAACTCGAACATCTCCACCCTCAAACTCCTCTCATCATCAGTATTTTTAAGGAGATACAGAATTGCACCGGTTGAGGGGAATCTCCCCTTATTCAACCGGTATGCCTCTCTCATCACCCGCTTGATCCGATTTCGTTTAACCGCCCCGCCGGATCTCCTCGGCGTAGTAATCCCGATGCGGGGTGGTTTCCCATCCGGTAAAAAAAAACCTTGAGATGCCGTCCCTGCAGCCTGTAGCCGTGCTTGAACACTTCAGAAAATGCCCGGTAGCCCTTGAGGCGAAGGCGGCGCGGGAACCGATTACTGTCGACGCATTCCACTGGAGACCGTCAGGCGATTTCGACCCTTGGCTCGCCGGCGTGCCATTACCTTTCTCCCGTTCTTCGTAGTGTTACGAGAACGAAATCCGTGCTTGTTACGCCGTTTTCGATTTGATGGCTGATAGGTTTGTTTCATGTCGTTCTATTTGTTATTTAAGGATTTTATCCAATTTAACGCGTTGTTTATCCGTCTGACCACCGTGTCTCTGCCGAGTGCTTCCAGCATCTCGAACAGTCCTGGTCCTCCGGTAACGCCCGAACAAGCCAGTCTGAGCGGATGGATCAGCTTACCGGTCGAAACCTCCCATTCTTCCGCTCGTTTCCTGATCGCCGCCTCTACGGACGCCGCCCTGAAATCCCCCAGGCTGCTGAAATCATCCGCCAGCACCTGCAGGTGATCGACAACGCCGTTCTGCAGGAAGTGCTTCCTTACGCCCTTCCCGTCGTAAACGTCGGGATCACGGAACATGTACCTGCAGTCGGTGAACAGATCATTCAAAAAATGAATCCGTGTTTTCAGCAGATCCCACGCCGTCTTAATCTCTTTACTGTCAGGTACTTCTGTCAATTCACCGGCGCTTGCGGCATCCTCAGCCAACCTTTCAAGCTTACCTTCCACCTTACCGTAATCGGTCATCCCGAGGTACTGCCCGTTCAGCCAGCGCACCCTTGCGTCATCGAATACGGCGGCTTTGGATTGGATGCCGGAAATGTCAAACAGTTCGATCAGTTCACGACGGCTGATGATATCGCGATCGTCGCCCGGTGACCAGCCCAGCAAGCCGAGGAAATTGATCATCGTCTCCGGCAGGTAACCGGCGTCGCGGTATTCCGTTATCGACGTTGCGCCGTGTCGCTTGGACAACCGCTTCCTGTCCTTCCCCAGAATCAACGGCACGTGGGCGAATTCCGGGATTCTCTTCCCCAGAGCCCGGTAGATCAATATCTGCTTGGGCGTATTCGACAGGTGATCGTCGCCGCGGATGACGTGCGTTATGCCCATATCGGCATCGTCCACCACAACCGCCAGCATATATGTCGGGGCGCCGTTTCTTCTCAGCAGGATGAAGTCGTCGATCTCCGTGCAGGCAACCTGCATCCCGCCGTGCACACCGTCATCGAACGAAACCCGGCCTTCCGGCACCCTGATGCGCAATGCGAACTTCTCGCCGTCTGCAAGCTTCTGTTGTATCTCGGCTTCGGTTAAGTTTAAACAGTGTCGGTCATACATGTAATCACCGCTCGCCCTGCGGCGTTCCTCCAACTCATCCGGCGTGCAGAAGCATCTGTAGGCGTAACCGTCTTCGAGCATCTTCTGCGCGGCGGCGATATGTCTTTCGATCCGTTTGCTCTGGTAGACCGGTTCTTCGTCGGGCAACAGATCGAGCCAGGCGAGCCCGTCCAGGATGACGTTTATCGCTTCCGGCGTCGAGCGTTTCCTGTCCGTATCCTCTATGCGCAACAGGAATTTCCCGTTGTTGTGCCGCGCAAAAAGATAGTTGAACAGCGCTGTCCTTACGCCGCCCACGTGCAGATCGCCGGTCGGACTGGGCGCAAAACGTACCCGGACTTCTCCACTGGTCAGGCTTGAATTCTCAGCAGATTTTGCCATAACCTTTAGAATATATGATTCTCAAGTCTTGATGTCAAGGCGGTATGGCTGGTTATGGTCGGTGGGGGGAATCAGGCGGGATAAACACGCAGTCATTACTGCTTTACTGAGTAGTTGAATTTGGCTGGTTGCCAAAGATTCTCACAGTACTGCAAACGCCAAGTCTTTTCGCTGTATACGTCTGACGACGGATTGACAGACAGGAATGTCTGTCCCACCAATTCATTATAACCAAATACCTTAAATAATTTACACTCAAATCACTGTGAAATCAAATCTCACCCCCGCGGGTGAAAAGTCTTCACGACCTCGTACAGGTGCGAGCGGTCGATGTGGGTGTAGATCATGGTGGTTTCGATGGATACGTGTCCCAACAGCTCCTGCACGTCCCGCA
>JALGVR010000098.1 GCA_025774605.1 bacterium
CGGCAGCGGTTCTGTTGCGCAAGGCTATCGGTGACAAGAAGGGCTCGTCCGAGCCAAACCGGGTCAAGGTTGGTCAGGTCTCGCGCGTGAAGATCCGCGAGATCGCCAAGATAAAAATGCCCGACCTGAACGCGCATACGATCGAAGCTGCTGAAGCCATTATCGAGGGCACCGCCCGCAATATGGGCATACTGGTCGAGGGCAAGTGATATGAAGCACAGCAAGCGCTTTCGAGACGTTGCGGCAAAGGTGGAGCCCGGTGCGGAATTTGAGTTGGCGGAAGCGATATCCAAGGTGAAAGAGACCGCCACCGCCGGGTTTGATGAGACGATAGAGATTTCGCTTAATCTGGGCGTTGATCCGCGCAAAGCCGACCAGATGATCCGCAGCACCGTTACACTTCCCCATGGTGTCGGCAAGGTGGTGCGTGTCCTGGTGCTGTGTCGGGAGGATCGTATCCAGGAAGCGCTTGATGCAGGCGCGGATTATGCCGGGCTCGATGAATATATCGACAAGATAAAGGAAGGCTGGCTGGAAATCGACGCTTGTATTGCCACGCCGGATGTGATGCCGCAGGTCGGCAAGGTGGCGCGTATCCTCGGTCCACGCGGCTTGATGCCCAACCCTAAAACCGGAACGGTCACCAACGATATAGTCGCCACGATCAACGAGATCAAGGCGGGACGGCTGGCGTTCCGGGTTGACAAGTTCGGTATTCTGCATCTGCCGGTCGGTAAGGCTTCATTTGACAAGGATAAGCTGTTCGACAACATTAAAACCCTTATTTCAACGATGCAGAGACTCAGGCCGTCTACCGCCAAGGGGTTGTATTTCAAGAAAATTACGTTAAGCAGCACCATGGGACCAGGCGTCAGAGTGAGCAGAGCCAGTGCGATGGCAGCGATCAGGTGATGGGTTGACTTCCGGTTGTACAGACAATCAGGTCTGTTTGATTTGACCGGAGGGTGCAAAATATCTGAAGTTATCAATTATGGTTTCTGTTGAAGAAGGCCATCAAGTTTCATACCTGCGGAAGCGGGTATACATAGTCACAAAAACTGGATTCCTGCCTTCCAGCCTGTCTGAGAACAGCAAATTGTCTCGGGCTTCATCATTCCAACGGAAGCATGCCCTCGCGGACGCGGGGGTTGGAATCCAGTGAAGTTACAGATATTACGTGTGTTACTGGATTCCATCTTTCGATGGATGATGAGGTTTGGTGCGTTTTTCTCATTCTCGGACACACTGCTTCGCAGGAATGACAATATAAGATGTAATATCAGAAATGAAGCACCTTTTCAACAGAGACCATTTATTGAAAAGGTACAAACGGCACAAACATAGAACAAGTGATATAAACAGATGATACGTGCATCACAGCCCGCACCATACAAGGTCAGGGCGACAGAAGAACTCGAGGAAATTCTCGGGAGGTCAAGCTCGGTTCTGATGACCGACTTCACCGGTATGTCCGTGGCGGAATTCGATAAAATACGGACGGAGTGTTTCGAGAGGAACATCCTCTTCCTTGTCGCCAAGAACACCATAGCCAGGCTGGCGTTCGAAAGGCAGGGATTCAAGGATCTCGGTTCGATCTTTACCGGACCGACCGGATTCTGCTTCGGATTTGACGACCCGATAGTCCCGGTCAGGATGCTCGCCGAATTCATCAAGGAACACAAGCGGCCGGTCATCAAGGGGTGCCTGGTCGAGGGTAGGCTTTACGGACCTGAAAAGGTCCAGGAACTGAAGGATATTCCATCCCGCGAAGTGTTGCTGGCTTTGGTAATTGGAACCATCGCTGCACCGCTAAGCGGTCTGGTGAATATACTCAATGAAATTGTTCGTTCATTTGTTTCCGTTATCGATGCGATAGCCGTTCAGGCTGAACAGGATGGCGCGGAACGCGTGGGAATAACTGCTGAAGGAGGATCAATGCAGGCAATAATTGAAGCAATAGAGAAGATGACGGTCCTCGAGCTTGTGGAGCTCAAGAAGGCGCTCGAGGAGAAGTTTGACGTCACCGCTGCCGCTCCCATGGCGATGGCTGGAGCAATGCCCGGCGCTCCGGCGGCCGAGGCGGCTCAGGAAGAGGAACAGACGGAGTTTTCCGTAATCCTCACCGCGGTCGGGGACAAGAAAATCCAGGTCATCAAGGAAGTTCGCACCATAACAAGCCTCGGTCTCAAAGAAGCCAAGGCTCTGGTCGACGGCGCCCCCAATCCTATCAAGGAAGGGATATCCAAGGATGAAGCCATGGAGATCAAAGCCAAGATCGAGGAAGCCGGCGGGCAAGTGGAACTGAAGTAGAAGGCGCTCTGTTGAATCACGTTCATGATCGATTATCAGATCGTGTCATGTGCGGAGTTCTGTCAAACCACGCAGGTGATTGCAATTCCAGGAAAAGATCTTGCCTGATTTAGCTGTCCCATATGGTTATCTTCTACGGAGAGAGGTTGAAGAACAAGAATAGAATTCAGAGAATAAACTTTAAGCGGACGCAGACCGTATTGGAAATGCCGGACCTTCTGGAGGTTCAGCTGCATTCGTTTGAAGAATTTCTTCAAATGAATGTTCCACCCGACAAGCGCGAGCGCAAAGGGTTGGAGGCTGTCTTTCGGAACATATTTCCGATACTCGACAACAGGGAGGAGAACGTCCTCGAATTCGTCGAGTATTACGTTGCACCGCCGAAATATTCGATCGAAGAATGCCGCGCGCGCGGCGTTACTTATTCGGCACCTCTCAAGGCTAAGCTCAGGCTTTCAAGCCAGGACGACTACAGCGACAGCGGCGATTTCGACCAGACCATTGAATCCGATGTCTATCTGGGAAATCTTCCGTTGATTACGCCGGAGAGCACCTTTATCATCAACGGCGCTGAAAGGGTGGTCGTCAGCCAGTTGCACCGTTCTCCCGGCGCCTTTTTCGGAGAATCCATACACCCGAACGGTACACGGCTGTTTTCGGCACGTGTCATCCCCTTCCGCGGATCGTGGATCGAATTCACTACGGATATAAACGATGTGTTGTTTGTTTATATCGATCGTCGCAAGCGTTTTCCGGTAACCACCCTGCTTCGCTCCATAGGTTATTCGGAGGACTGGATGATCTGGGAACTCTTCGGATACACCGAAAAGGCGGCATTGGGGAGCAAGACGATCAAATCGCATTTCGGCAGGTTTATACTGCGGGATGAGGTCGATACCGGCACGGGTGAGGTTATAGTCAAGGCCGGTGATGAATTCAACGCCGAAACACTGAAGGCTATGCGCAAGGCGGGGCTTAAACGCGTGCTTTTTGAGAAGCGGTTCGAGAATGATATTGCACATGGCATAATCAGAAATACACTGCGTAAGGATCGATCCAAGAATGAATCAGAGGCGCTCGTCCAGATATATCGCGAGTTGAGAAATGGTGATCCACCCGACATTGAAACGGCACGTAAACTTCTGGATCGGATGTTCTTTGACGAGAAACGCTATGATCTTGGTCTGGTGGGACGATATCGGATCAACAACAAGCTGAACCTGAATATACCTCAGGACAATACGCTGCTGACCAGGGAAGACATCGTTGCCATCATCAAGTATGTTCTCGATCTGAGAATCGGCAAGGAAACCACTGATGATATCGACCATTTGGGCAATCGTCGCATCAGGACCGTAGGGGAGCAACTGGCAAACCAATTCTCCATCGCACTTTCGCGGATGGCGCGAACAATCAAGGAGCGGATGAACATCCGTGATACTGACAAGCTCACACCGCAGGATCTGGTTAACGTTCGAACCGTTTCATCTGTTATAAATACATTCTTCGGAACCAACCAACTTTCACAGTTCATGGATCAGGTCAACCCGTTGGCGGAGTTGACTCACAAAAGAAGGCTTTCGGCGCTGGGACCCGGAGGGCTGACCCGAGAGCGCGCCGGTTTCGAGGTCCGCGACGTTCATTATACGCACTACGGCAGGCTCTGTCCTATTGAAACACCGGAAGGTCCCAATATCGGTTTGATCTCCTCACTTTCCACCTTTGCCAGGATTAATCCGCTCGGATTCGTTGAAACACCCTACCGCAAGGTGCGAAATGGCAGAGTGACCAAACAGATTCAATATCTTACCGCCGATGACGAGGATAAGGTAACCATAGCTCAAGCCAATGCCCCCATCGACGAAAAGGGGAGATTTCTGCGCAATCGAATAAAGGCAAGGTATCGTTCAGATTACCCGGTCGTTCCACCCGATCAACTGGATTATATGGATGTTTCACCGAACCAGATTGTTTCAATAGCCGCGGCGTTAATCCCGTTCCTCGAGCATGATGACGCCAACCGCGCGCTGATGGGTTCAAACATGCAGCGCCAGGCGGTACCGCTCCTTGTTCCGGAGACGCCGCTGGTTGGCACCGGTATGGAAGCCAAGGCCGCCCGGGACTCGAGGACCATGCTCATCGCTGATCGTGATATGCGTGTAGTCAAAGTATCAGCCGATGAAATCGTGACTGAGGTAAAGGTTTACGATCCTCGCATCAAAGAGAAGGACTCCCCGACCGAGAGGAGGACATACAGGTTACGCAAGTTTTACCGCACCAACCAGGATACCTGCGTGAACCAGAAGCCCATTGTAGAGGCCGGTGATTTTGTCCGCAAAGGTGAAGTTCTTGCCGATGGTTGTGCCACTGAGAAGGGTGAGCTCGCCCTGGGCAGAAATATACTTGTAGCCTTCATGCCCTGGAACGGTTTCAACTTTGAGGATTCGATAATAATCTCCGAACGTCTTGTTTCCGAGGATGTGTTCTCATCCATCCATATCGAAGAGGTTGAACTCCAGGTCCGCGAAACCAAACGTGGACAGGAGGAACTCACACGTGAGATTCCCAATGTTTCCGAGGAAGCGACCAAGGATCTGGATGAGAACGGAATCGTGCGTGTAGGTGCACTGGTTCAGGAGGGGGATATCCTGATCGGCAAAGTCACTCCCAAGGGTGAAACTGAGCTTACACATGAGGATAAGCTGCTTAAAGCCATCTTCGGAGATAAAGCCGGCGATGTAAAGAACGCTTCGAAAATCGCCAGACCCGGCATGCTCGGTATCGTCATCGATACTCAACTATTCAGTCGTAAACGAAAGGATCCTGAATCCCGCCGGGAGGATAAGCAGCATATCGAGGATCTTGAAAGGGAATTCGATAGTGAAAAGCAGAGGATTGAACAGGAGACAAAAAAGGATCTGATCAGTATCCTCTCCGGTAAGGTGACCAACGAAATCAGCGACCGGGTCGGCGAAAAGGTTCTTATACCAAGCGGGATGCGGTTTTCGGAGGACAATATCTCTGAACTGTCACTGAAGGAGTTGCCGTCAGAAGTAAAGTGGTGTGATGATGAAGAAATTAACAAGGTCGCTGACTTCTTGCTCGAAAGATACAACGAGAGGCTGCGCAGGCAGGAAGCCCTCTTCGCCAATGCCAAGCATAAGATTCAGGTTGGAGATGAGCTTCCGAGTGGAATAGTCCAGTTGGCAAAGGTTTTCATCGCTCAAAAGAGAAAGATCGCCGTTGGCGATAAGATGGCGGGTCGTCACGGCAATAAAGGGGTGGTGGGAAAGATTGTGCCCGCGGAAGATATGCCGTTTCTCGAGGACGGTACGCCTATAGACATGATTCTGAACCCGCTGGGTGTTCCTTCGCGCATGAACCTCGGACAGTTGCTCGAAACCGCACTCGGTTGGGTGGGCAAAAAACTGGGAATGCATTTCGCCACACCTGTCTTCGACGGCGCTTCGCTGGAGGATGTTCAGGAATATATGAGAAAAGCCGGACTTCCGACAACGGGGAAGATCAAAGTTTTCGACGGGCGACTCGGTGAACCGTTCGATCAGAAGGTGACCGTGGGAATGATATACATGATGAAGCTTTCACATCTGGTTGAGGATAAGATACATGCCCGGTCAATCGGTCCCTACTCGCTGATTACGCAGCAACCTTTGGGAGGGAAAGCCCAGTTTGGCGGTCAGCGATTCGGTGAAATGGAAGTCTGGGCTCTTGAGGCTTACGGTGCTTCCCACACGCTGCAGGAAATCCTGACCGTTAAATCCGATGATGTCTCCGGCCGGTCGCGCAGCTATGAAGCCATCGTCAAAGGTGACATCATGCCGGTTCCGGGCGTACCAGAATCGTTTAACGTTCTCATCAATGAACTGATGGGACTTGGGTTGGAAATAACCCTTGAATAACTGCATAGTGTTGAGATGGATGAATTGAGCCTGATTATTCTATTTAGTTCCAGTTCGGGAGTTAAAACTCCTGTTTACGCTGGTCATTCAGGAGGGTGATGTACCCTTGATTAGCGGCATGTTCGAAGTCGAAGCGGAGAGATTCAGCCGGATTACGGTCGGTCTGGCGTCTCCCGAGACAATCCTTGATCGGTCACACGGCGAAGTGACCAAGCCGGAAACCATCAATTACCGTTCGTACAAACCGGAGAAGGAAGGTTTGTTCAGCGAACGGATATTTGGTCCGACAAAGGATTGGGAATGTTTCTGCGGTAAATATCGCGGTATCAGGTATAAGGGAATAATCTGCGATCGCTGTGGTGTGGAAATAACCAGGAAGGATGTGCGCCGCAGACGGATGGGACACATTGAATTGGCGGTACCGGTGGTGCATATCTGGTTTTTCAAGTCTCCTCCATCCAAGATTGGAAACATCCTTGGACTGAACATCAGAGATCTTGAGAAGGTGATTTATTACGAGGCTTATGCAGTAGTTAACCCGGGCACTACATCGTATAAGGCAAAAGAGCTCCTTACCGATTCCGAGTATAACAGTGTTCTTGATGAGCTGGGGCCCGACAACGATCTTCTGCCGGACGATGATCCCGGGAAGTTTATCGCCATGATGGGCGGCGAAGCGATCAAGACGCTCCTTCAACGGAGCGATATCAAGCAGATATCGACTGAGTTTCGCCAGCGGATTGTGAGTGAGAAATCGATTCAGCGCAAGACCGAGACCATAAAGCGTCTTCGCGTCATCGAATCCTTTCTTCAAAATGGAGGTCCTGATGCCAACCATCCTGAGTGGATGGTATTAAAGACCATTCCGGTTGTTCCGCCTGATCTTAGACCGTTGCTGCCGCTGGATGGTGGAAGGTTTGCGACCTCTGATCTGAATGATCTCTACCGGCGGGTGATAATACGCAACAACCGCCTGAAAAGGCTGATAGAGGTGAATGCGCCCGATGTCATTCTGCGCAACGAGAAGCGAATGTTGCAGGAGGCGGTTGATTCGCTGTTTGACAATGGTCGTAAGTCAGTGGCGATGCGGTCGGACGGTAACCGTCCGCTCAAGTCCCTATCCGACAACCTGCGCGGAAAACAGGGACGGTTCCGCTATAACCTTCTGGGAAAGAGAGTTGATTATTCCGGTCGTTCGGTGATTGTTGTCGGGCCGGATCTCAAGCTGCATCAGTGCGGTCTTCCCAAGAATATGGCTGTGGAGTTATTTAAGCCATTTATTATCCGCAAGTTGATTGAGCGTGACTATGCAAAAACCGTGAAGTCAGCCAAGCGGATTGTTGAGAGAAAGCTGGACTTCGTCTGGGAGCTGCTCGAGGAGATAATCCAGGACCACCCGGTTCTTCTCAACCGCGCCCCCACATTGCACCGGTTGGGAATACAGGCCTTTCTGCCAATCCTGATCGAAGGCAAGGCGATTCAACTCCATCCGCTTGCCTGTGCGGCGTTTAACGCCGATTTCGACGGCGACCAGATGGCGGTTCACATACCGCTTTCCTATGAGGCGCAGATCGAAACGCGCCTGCTTATGCTGTCGCCGCGGAACATCCTCCATCCCGCCAACGGAAGACCTATTGCCGTTCCGTCGCAGGATATGGTTCTCGGCTGTTACTATCTGACGAAGATGCGTAAGGGCAGCAATGTTGAAGGCAGGGTTTTCTCGAGCCCGCGCGAGGTTATAATAGCTTACAACAGTGGTATA
This sequence comes from bacterium, assembly GCA_025774605.1. Lineage (GTDB taxonomy): Bacteria > Electryoneota > AABM5-125-24 > Hatepunaeales > Hatepunaeaceae > JALGVR01. Next base: position 7,993 of record JALGVR010000098.1, read on the forward strand.
ATCGGTATAAACACCCAGATTAACGTGAAGATACTTGGAGAGATGCGAGAGACCACGGTTGGAAGGGTGATATTTAATGAAATTCTCCCGGAGAAAATAAAGGAACATCATTTTTATGATGAGTTGATGACCAAGCGGAGGCTTGAGCAGATTGTTGCGGAAGTATATAAGAAACTTGGATTTGACAGTACAGCAATCTTCCTTGACAACCTGAAGAAACTCGGATTCACCTATGCCACCCGCGGCGGGCTTTCCATATCGCTGGAGGAGGTTGAGGTCCCGTCTGAAAAGAACGATTTGGTTGCTGAAGCTCAGGCGAAGGTTGAGGAGATCCAGAGGCAGTATGAGATGGGATTGATTACCGATGGTGAACGATACAACATGATCATTGACACCTGGACCATCACCAATAACGATGTGACCGAGATAATGTTTGATCATATGCAGAATTCACAGGATGGCTTCAATCCACTGTTTATGATGGCTGATTCTGGCGCACGCGGGTCGAAGGAGCAGATCCGGCAGTTGGCTGGCATGCGCGGTTTGATGGCTAAACCTCAGAAGACCATGACCGGACAGAAGGGTGAGATCATCGAATCGCCGATTACCGCCAACTTCAAGGAAGGACTGTCCGTACTGGAGTACTTCATCTCTACGCATGGGGCTCGCAAAGGACTTGCTGATACGGCTCTTAAAACAGCGGATGCGGGCTATCTTACCCGACGTCTCGTCGATGTTGCGCAGGATATTATAGTCCGGGAGAGGGACTGCGGGACAATGCGTGGTATCGTTGTTGAAGCGGCCAAAGAGGGCGAGGAGGTTACGGAGCAATTATTTGATCGGATTATGGGGCGGGTGACGGCTGAAGACCTTTATCATCCGGTCACGAACGAACTTATATTACCGGTAAATACGCTGATCGGGGACAAGGAAGCGGAGATTGTTGCCACCTCGGGCATTGCCAAGGTACGCATCCGTTCGGTTCTAACATGTGAAACAGAGAACGGTGTCTGCGCGATGTGTTACGGCGTCAACATGACCAACGGAAAGCTGGTTGATATCGGTGAAGCGGTCGGAGTCATGGCGGCTCAATCGATTGGTGAACCGGGCACTCAGCTGACCCTGCAGACGTTCCACATCGGCGGAACGGCATCACTGATAGCTACCGAATCGCAGAATACAGCCAAGAGCAATGGTCGTATTGAATATGAGAACATGGAATACATCGGCAAGGAGGACGGAACCTATGTTACGCTGCGGCGGAATGGGATAATAAAGATCATCGATGATAACAACCGGGTTATTCAGCGTTATTCCGTTCCTTATGGAGCCGTGATATTTAAGGGTGACGGAGACCGGGTGGCCGCCGGGGAAGTGATTTTCACATGGGATCCCTACTCTGCTGTAATCCTCGCCAACAATGCCGGAACGGTCGATTTCCACGATATCAAGGAAGGGGTCACTGTGATCCAGTCTGTGGATGAAGCTACCGGTCAGCGCAAGCAGGTGATTATTGAATCCAAAGACCGCAAGATAAATCCCCATATCCATATCCTGAATGAGAAGGGTAAATCAACCGGTCAATACATACTTCCGATCGGTTCAATCTTGATGGTTCAGAATGGCGACAAGGTCAAGGCCGGGGACGCTCTGGTCAAGATACCGCGCGAGTCCTCCAAGACAAGGGATATCACCGGTGGTCTTCCAAGGGTCGCCGAACTGTTTGAAGCCCGAAAACCAAAGGAACCGGCGATCGTTTCCGAGATTGACGGTAAAGTGAAATTCGGACAGTTGAAACGCGGTGTAAGAGAGATAGCGGTAATACCCACATCTTACAAAGGTGAGGATGATGCCGATTCATCCGAGATCAAGAAACATCACATCCCTATTGGTCGCTATATATTGGTTCACGACGGTGAATATATCAATGCGGGTGAGAGGCTGATCGAGGGTTCCGTGTCGCCTCAGGATATTCTGACCATTCTTGGTCCCGGAAAGGTTCAGGAATACCTGGTCAATGAGATCCAGGATGTATACCGTCTTCAGGGTGTCAAGATCAACGACAAGCATATCGAGACCATTGTCCGGCAGATGATGCAGAAGGTGCGGATTGAAGACCCGGGTGATACGATGTATCTGGAGGGTGATCAGGTTGACTATTCGACCCTGTTGAAGCTCAATCGTCGGATGGCTAAAAAGGTGGTCGTGCTTGAAGCCGGTCAGTCAAAGTTCGAAGCGGGACAATTGCTGGACAAGAATGCCTTCAACAGAGAGTTGAGACGGGTGCGCAAGATGGCGGAGAATATGGATGAGCTTGATGATGAACTCAGAAAGAAGATGGAGCCTACTTCGAGACCGGCAAAGCCAGCGGTGTATCAACAGGTCTTACTTGGAATAACACAGGCTTCCCTGGCCACCGAAAGCTTTATTTCAGCGGCTTCATTCCAGGAGACCACCCGCGTGCTGGCCGATGCGGCGATCAGCCGAAAGACCGACACGCTGCGTGGCCTGAAGGAGAATGTCATCATGGGTCACCTGATTCCGGCGGGTACCGGGATCATGAAATACCGCACGATTATGGTGGAATCAACCGAAGATGAGGAATTGAAGATCTTTACCGAGAGCGAAGACATTGATAAACAGGTCGAAACGATAGTCGCCCCCAAGGAATCCGGTGATGTGTCAAAGGTCATAGCCGAGAGAATAGCCACCGCAACGAAGACGATGGAGGAGAGCGATGAGGTCGTTACTGTCACTGAGACAAGTGAATCGGTCAGTGATGGTGATATAGCCGGTAAGGGCGGTTGATGTTAGGTAAACAAGGTCTTTGTTACAAAATCATGTTGAACATGATGGACCGTTATAGTAGTACCTACTTGAGTAAAAAAGCGTATGAAAGATGCTGTCATTCCCGCGAAGGCGGGAATCCAGGCAACTTACGTAATATCAAATGCTTATCTGGATTCCCGCCTTC
>JALGVR010000099.1 GCA_025774605.1 bacterium
AAAACCGCCAACCCACCTGCACCAGATCCTTTCACATAAGAACTGGTTAGCATTGGCGAGAAGGTTAAATACCGCCCTTATCAATTGTATAACTATCTGTTTCCATTTAACTTTTCTGACAATTATGTGCTCGGGCCAATAGTTGATCTTCACGAATTCGAGTTTCAGGTTCACCTCGGGAAGATAGTTGGGATGGGCATTGATCTCGTGCAGGTCGAAATCGTAATGCTCAAATGACCGCGTGCTGTAAAGTCTTTGGTGAGTGAGGTCGTCATAATAGGACGGGTTCGAAAAATGTGGGACGAGGATATGCAGAACAGCCCCGTCTTTACAGACTCTCCACATCTCGCGTATCACATCAAGTTGTTCAACGATATGTTCAATGCAATGGTTGGAGTATATTCCCTCAATAGATGAATCCTTGAACGGCAGATTCCTTGCGTCCGCCACAACGTCAACCTGCTCCACTTTCAGAATGTCAACACCGAGGTGCCCGGGCATTTTGTGAAAGGAGCTCCCCAAATCTATCTTCATGGTGGAAACTTGATTATGATGCTGTCATGTGGTTAAGGCAGACAATTCTGCCTGCTCCAATATAAAACCGATTTTAAGATTTGTCAAGGTTTTATATCGAAGTTGATGTAGTACCTACTTGCATATATAACCGTTATTAAAAAAGTCACAATTTTGTCATTCCCGCGAAGGCGGGAATCCAGATAAGCATTAGATATTACGTAAGTTGCCTGGATTCCCGCCTTCGCGGGAATGACAGCATCTTTCATACGCCGGTAGATGTGTCCAAAAACACACAGGGACGGCTTTCGCCGTCCCTGTGATGATGCTGCGGTAAGAAACCAACCGCTATGCGTTTTCCTTGATCCACTTGGTGGACACGGACTTCGGCCTGGTGATCGCCGTACCGAGTGCGCGGTTGATGACGAGCTGCGACAGCATTCCCATGGCGCGGGAAACGCTGAACAGTACCGTGTAATAGGCGAACTCGGTGAGTCCGTAATGGTACAGCAGCGCACCGGAACCGGCATCGACGTTGGGCCATGGATTGGCGATCGGGTTCTTTCCCGCCTTGACGCGTTCCTCGGAGAACTCCTTGAGCACCTGAGGTACGACCTTGAAGACGCGGTCGACGGTCATGAATACCGGGTCGTCCGGCAGATATTTGTGACCGAACTCGTTGAACCCGGCGAACCTTGGATCGGTAACGCGCAGCACCGCGTGACCGTAACCGGGAACAACCTTGCCCGAGCGGAGCGTTTCAAAGGCGAAATCGTGAAGCGCCTCTTCCGATGGCACGCCGCCGAATTTGTCCATGACCTCGAGGATCCAGTTCAGGCACTCCTGATTTGCCAGACCGTGCAACGGACCGGCGAGACCGTTCAACCCGGCTGAAACTGCGTAGAAGGCGTCGGAGAGCGCCGAACCGACGGTATGACAGGTGTTCGCCGAGACGTTGCCGCCCTCGTGGTCGCTGTGGAAGGTTAAGTACAGGCGCATCAGCTTGGCGAAGTCGCCGGTCGGATCGGGCAGCCCGAGCATGCGGGCGTAATTGGCGCCCCAGTCGAGGTTGGTCATGTAGGGGATCGGATCACCCTTGCCGTAGCGGATGCGGTAAACACCGGCGGCTATGCCCGGGAGAACGCCGAGCAGCCGCAGGGCGTCTTCCAGAGTGGGTATCCAGTACTTGTCCTTCGTCATACCCTTGTCATACCAGGATCTGAATACCGATTCACGCTCCATGACCAGTATGGCGGTGTTCAACATGCACATCGGGTGCGAATCCGCCGGCATGGACGTCAACACGTCCCAGACGTAATCCGGGACATGTGAACGCTTAGCCAGATCCAGTTGCAGGGCTTCGGTGGCTTCCTTGTCTGGTTTTTCACCGGTCAGCAGAAGATAGAAGGTTTCCTCGGGCCAGAGGTCCTTGATATCGAGGAGGGGGTAACCGCGGATGATGAGCCCCTTGTCCGGCTCGACAACCGATGTGTCACATATCATTCCCTTGACGCCCCGCATACCGCCGTATGCCTGTTTAACCGTAACATCGGAAATCTTCTTGTCCCCTAATTCCTTCAATACGCCGCCGACTTCCTTGCGTATCACGGGAACGAGTTCCGCAAATCTTTCTTGTAATGTTGCCATTAGAATAACTCCTGTAAAGTTAGGTGTCCGCGGGGAAGGATGTTGCGGACTGGTTTACGATTAGTCTGTGCGTTTTACCAGCACTGAAGTATAATTTTCATCAACTTGTGAAAGATAGAGCACAGTCATCTGAAAGTCAAGAGTGAAGTATGGAATATGCCTCTTTTGGTTGAAGATCGCATAAGTTTCGTGTCTATATCCGGTAAAAAACCGGCAGGAGCAGGATTGGTAGAAACCAAAGCAACGCTTGTAACAGCGGCGGCATCTTCAGTCGGTCCGCGCCCAGTGAGCTGAGCGTCGCCAGCGCCGGAAAAGCGGGCGTCAGAAGACGGAATTCAACCTGGTAAAGCCTGATATTATGCCAGATAAAGCCTGTCAAGACCAGGATAACCGCAGCGGGGAATAAATAACCCCTCGGTGGACGGAACAACGAGCGATGGATTCCCGCCCCGAGGACGATCCCCCAGAATAGAACCCACATCAGCGAGACAGACTTTTCCGGAAACGATCCCCAGGCTTGCATCAATGGTACAGCCGCCAACCGCAGACAGGTGGCCGCAGCCGGAAGCGGGTGACTCAAGGCTCCGCCCGATACGCCGACAGCCTGCTCGGGCCAGTATTTCTCCGACAATGGTGTGCTCTGCCCTGGAACCAACTGGCCGTAATTGGTGACGTTCCGCAACAGGAGAGGCATTATCAGCATGACCGCCACCAATAAAACCCTGGCGCGCGAGAGCCAACGGTCGCCGGCCGGGGCTTGGGGCGGCGCCGCGAACCACGCCAGCGGAATCAACGTTAATCCGGACATTTTCGCCCAGACCGCCGCGGCGATGAAAGCCCCGCTGAGAACCTCGCGGACAGCGCCTCCCCTGCCCAGTCTGCACAGCGCCAGGCTGTGAATCGCCAGCGCGGCGAGGCAGTAAAGCAAAGCGTCGTTCGTAACAACGCTGGTAAAGATAACCGCGTTCGGCGCGAGTAGTCCCGCCGCCAGTGCGCCCACCGCTATTCTCCGGTCACTGAACCAGAGCGAAGCCGTGCGGTAGATGAACAGCCCGGCGGTCAGCCCGAACAGCATCGAGACCAGCCGCGCGCCGTACAGCCCGAAACCGACGTTAAAATGCTGGAACAGCCTGTAAACCGTGGCTGAAATGATATAGTAAGTCGGTGGGTGTATATAGGCGTCGGTGAGGTAATTCAGACTGTCCGGCGAATCAGCCCAGGTGGGCCATCCGCCGCCGGAAGCCATGTGCATGACATACTGGAGATGAAGCGGTTCGTCGTTGTAGCCCGGTACGAAACCGCGGGCGGGATATAAGGGGACGGCGAAGAGGAGATACAGGCGGAGTATTACGGCGACGGAGAAAATAATCAGTCCGGGTCGGGTGATGAACCTCGAAGGGGAGGCCAGATTCTCGCGTGAGCCGGTCATGTCAGATCGGCTGTCAACAGCAGGACTTCGCCGTGGTAACTGCAGTCATAATCACTGTCGACAATCTCATTACTGACGCTGTAACGTTCGCAGACTGCAGAATCGATATTGACTTCGCGCAGCAGGGCCTTCTCGTCGGGAAAGAAATGTATGTGGTAATCCTCTGTATAGGGCAGGTATTCCTGGCATGGAACAAGGATCAGCAACTGCTTTGCGGCAACCCTCTTCATCTCTGAAATGGACCGCTGCAGATCCCTTACGTGTTCGAGTGTGTGTGCCGTGACCACCACATCGAACGCATTATCAGCGAACGGCAGGTATTCAAAGAACGCCTGCACAAGTTTAACCTCCTTGCATCACCGCAGCCACAGTCGAGGATCGTTGAACCCAGCGGTATTTTATTCCTGATCTTGATAATATCAGAGACCGAGAGATCCTGCTTGTCGCAATGTTCCCATGACTCGTCGTACAGCTCAACCCAGTCGGATGCAGCAGCCTTTTCCGCCTTTCGTTTCCAGTCAGGATCGAACCAAGAACCGAGTGAACCGGTTATCCGGCGCCGGGAGACGATCCGGTTGTAAAGGTGGCGCAAGGGGCTGGGCAGAATAGTCTTTATTTTTGACTTCAGGCTCATATCGTCAACACTACTTCAGGTCGAGTTGATAGGTCACTCTCAGAAAATGCCTCGCTTCGAAGTTCTCCTTGAATTTCAGCAGACCCCAGGTCGGATCACCCCAGACTGAGGATATGCCGAAATCGAACCATTTGAAGCCCTGTCGTTTCGCCCACAACAGCGCATGATGGGTCAGGAAGGGGACAGGTCTGAGGATTTGCGCCTCGGCGATGTGAGCCATATAGAATTCGAGAACGACCTGCCGGTTGCAGAGGAAGTTCCATATCACCGTGATCATCCCGCCCTTATGCTCGATAGCCGCCATCATCAGCCTGTCCGGGACGAGGTTGTGCAGTCGTTCGATCTCTTCGCGGTTGTGCGCGGGAACGACACCCAGCCCGGCGCGGTTCTCGACCAGTATCTCCCAGAACCGGTCATATTCCGCCTGAGTCGGGTTGTCGATAATGCGGAAAGTCAGACCCTCGTTGATTGCCCTGCGGTATGCTGTACGAGTCTTGTTGCGGAACTGATCCAACAGGCGATCCTCATCAAAATCCAGTTTCACGGCCTGGGTCAGTTCCCAGCGGTTGATGTTGAAGCCGTGCCGTTTCAGTGCGAAATCGAGCGACTGTTCCGGGTCGGCGTTGTAGATCACCGGCGGAGGCGTCATCCTGATCCGCTTGAAGCCGTTCTTGCGGGCGTATTCGATCAGCGCGCCAACCAGGCTCTCGAGCTGATGATATTTCAATTTCCGCGACCATGCCGGGCCTCCGTAGGATGCGCCGGGATGCGACACCCAGGTCTTCAGACCGTCCTCGTCACGTTCGGCGGCGGGGAAGATGCCGACCAGGTTGCCCTTGTGCCGGAAACCGACATGATGCTGCTTGAACCTGCCGGCGGGATGGTATGACATGAATTTGAGCGAGTGAAACAGCGTGCCGTTAACGGCATCCTGCCAGAAAGCCTCCCACGTATCCGGATCAATGACCGTGTCGACTTCGATCGGATGATTTATTTCAGTTGGTGATTCTGCGACGGTTTTCAAGCGTCTCCCATGCGTAAAATAATTTCAGTATACCCCCATCAGGTTCACAATCTTCACCTCCAGGTGTGGCGCGGGTAACCTGTTACCCGTGTCTCAATGTATGTGCTGTTGTTGTGATTGAAACCCGGACGGGAAGCCGTCCGGGTCCCACACAATTGCAGGCTTATGGACTGATGGACTGAAATGAGGCATCGACTTCCACTGATTGTCCATTAATTATTACGGATTTCTGCCTGAACCTTTCGAACATGCCGTCGATGTATCCTTCGTTCCTCTCGATCACTGCGAACCTGCGGTTCAACGCATCCGCCACATATCCCGTCGTGCCTGTACCTGCAACCGGGTCGAGAATCAAGTCGTTTTCGTTGGTCGATGTCAGGATAATCCTTTTCAGCAGTTCAATCGGTTTCTGGGTTGAATGCAGCTTATCGCCGTTGCTGTCCTTCACTCTTTCCCTGCCGGTGCAGATCGGCAGCACCCAGACGTTCGCCCTCACCTTGCCGATGCCGAACGTCTTCGCATGATCCTTGTTGAACGTGTATTTTTTGGCGGATTTGTCCTTCACCGCCCAGATCAGGGTTTCGGTGGCGTTGGTGAACCTGACGCCCAGCCAGTTGGGCATCGGGTTGGTTTTCACCCAGATGACGTCGTTCAATATCCAGTAGCCGAGGTCCTGCATGATCTTGCCGATCCTGAACAGGCTGTGGTAGGTGGATATCAGCCAGATGGTCGCGGTGGGCTTCATCACGCGCTGAACCTTGGTTAGAAGCTCAATCATGAAGCTGTCGTACTCCTCGAACGAAGCAAATTTATCCCACTTATCGTCCACCGCATCGACTGACGTCTTGACCTTCCACCGTTTCAGTTCCTTGTTGGGAAGCTGCAGGAAATAGGGCGGATCGATGAAGACCATGTCCACGCTGTTCTCCGCCATTTTCGGCAGGACGTCGAGTGAATCGCCGTGAATTATTGAATTTTCAATGTCTTCATTATTAAAAGAGCTGATCTCAGGAGAATCCCTGATAAGCCTTGGTAGCTCGACCTTTGCGCCGGAATCCTGTCCAAACAGATCATGCTGGCTATGTTCGGTGGTATCTGTCATTGTATTCTTTATGGTTGTTTCCGTCTTTGCGATATACTAAAGTAGATTATCGTTCACGACAAATTATCCAGGGACGCCGACTGAAGTCGGCGCTCCCCATTACTGAGGGACAGGGGGATTTTGCAGTCTGTATGATTCTGCATATCGGCATATTTCCCTTAACGGGCAACCCTTGCAGACCGGCTTTGTCTTGCAGTGGTATTTACCCAGAGCGACCCATTGGGCGTGGTAATCGTTGAATAACGCTGTATCCTCCGGCAGGTTGTCCATGAACAGCCTCTGAATCTCCTGGTAGCTGTTCTTCCCTCCGCTCAATCCGATCCTGCCAAGAGCCCGTTTGGTGTAAGCGTCGACCACGAATACAGGGTGCTCGAGCGCATAGAGCAGGATACTGTCCGCCGTCTCCGGTCCGATGCCGTTGATCGCCAGTAATTCCTCGCGAAGCGTCCCGGTCGGTCTCCCCGCCATCTCATCGAAGTCAGCTTCATGGCGGTCGATCAAATACCGGCATATCGACTTCAACCGCCCGGCTTTCTGGTTGTAATATCCGGACGGCTTAATCAGTTTCGCCAGTTGCCCGGTTTGCAGGGTCAGCATGCGTTCGGGTTCAAGCGCCCGGGCGTCCTTAAGGTTGCTGATCGCTCTTTCGACGTTCGACCAGGCGGTGTTCTGGGTCAATATCGCGCCGACTATTATTTCGAAAGCCGTATCGCCGGGCCACCAGTCAAGGTGTCCGAAATGATCGAGCAGTTTCCGGTAAATATCGAGCAGAATATCAGTCAACGGCAAACCGGTGAATGTGATGGCGTTGATTAAACCAGAACAATGTACGCAAGATCGCCTGTTAAGTCAAGGAGAGTTGAGAACGAGGATTGGTCGTCATCCAAGCCTCTCCGGTTTTATGTTCAACAGAGGTGAAAGTAATTGATGATCGCGTTGTTTTCGAGTACGGGCGGATTATTCACCGGTGGGCGTTACGCGGTTAATCGGTTTGCGGTTTGAGAAAGAGCTCCGTCATAGCGACTGATTTTCCTTGTATATTTGATTTGTTGAAGTTACATTTACCGGATATAAATGTTTAACCAAGCGAGTGAAAATAACAACGTGAATGACGTACCATCATCCCCGCTCCACATCGTGGACTGTGCCCTGGTAACCATGGCAACGGGGTATCGGGCACAGAACCTGCGGGAATTCAGCGAAGGCGTCAGCAAGGTGCCTCCCGACAGCATCTACCATCATTTCTGGGGACGCCTGCTGCATCCCTCGTTCGACGAGCCTGAATTCAGCAACGACTTCGCGGCCTGGGCGAGACACGGTCTGCATGAAAGATCCCTCGCCGAGCGATTGAGCGTTATCGATCCGGTGGAGTTTCCCGATGTCGAAGGATTGCGGGAGGAGATCCTCGAGATCGTCGACGAAAGACTGGATAAACAGGAATACATCCCCTGGTCAAAGGCGGATAACCAGTTCTATTTTCTGCGTTCGAAGCTGATCATCCTTGATTCAGGCATTGAGGTTCGAACCCTTGAAGAGCTCAAAGAGGCGCTGAAGATGATCCCCATCGGAGGTGTTTTTTACCACCTCATCGACGCCCGACGAAGAACGGAAAACAGGACTGATGACTTCAGCGAATGGCTGAAGAGCAAGGGGCGGGATGAATATGACGATCTGGTGAGGCGGATCGAAGCAATCGACCCGTTCTTCTCCTGCCTGGAGACGATACGGCAGAAGCTTATCGCAATCTTCGATGAACATGTTCCGGAGGATGACGATGAGTGATCTGCTGGAGAGATATGGTCGTGTCGCCGGTGAAGAAGTGATCGATCAACTTCGTCAACTCGCCATTCCCCTGAAGGGGCTGAAGGTGGTTCATTTGAACTCGACCAAGGAGGGTGGAGGCGTCGCGGAAATCCTGCACAAACTTGTGCCGCTGATGGAGAGGCTGGGACTTGACGTGAGCTGGGAGGTAATAACCGGCAAACCGGACTTCTACCAGTGCACCAAGGGGTTTCATAATGCCCTTCAGGGTCAGCAGGTCAGCATCTCCGACCGCCTGCTCAAGGTCTACGAAGACACCAATGCCCAGACCGCGGAGGAACTGCGCTCGAAACTGCAGGATGCGGACGTCGTCTTCGTCCATGATCCACAACCCGCGCCGTTGCTGCACTTTATTGAAAAGCGGACGGGGAAATGGATCTGGCGCTGCCATATCGACCTCAGCCGGCCGTACCGTCCGATCTGGCGTTATCTCAAGGGATGGGTCACGCCCTATGACGCCAGCATCTTCTCCCTGCCGGCTTTCGCCCGCACACTGCCGCATCCGCAGTACCTCATCCTGCCGTCGATCGATCCCCTGGCTGAGAAGAACGTTGATCTGCCCAAAAAGGAGATAAAGTCAGTTCTTGATGAGTACGATCTCGATCCGGGAAGACCGATAATTACCCAGGTATCGCGCTTCGATCGTTTCAAGGATCCCGTCGGTGTGATCGAGGCGTATCGCATCGCCAAGAAGGCGATCCCGCTGCAGCTTGTACTTGCCGGCGGTGGAGCGAGCGATGATCCCGAGGGCGCTGCGGTTCTGGAAGAGGTCGAGCGCGCAGCTGACGGCGACAGGGATATACACATCCTTGAGCTGCCCGCTGATGCGCATCGAACCATCAATGCCCTGCAGAGATGCAGCGATATTGTGATTCAGAAATCCACCAAGGAAGGGTTTGGATTGACGGTCACCGAGGCGTTATGGAAACGCAAGCCGGTAGTGGGCGGGGATACCGGAGGGATCAGGCTCCAGGTTATCAATCACTACACCGGCTTCCTGGTCAGAACACCCGAAGGTGCGGCTTTGCGCATAAGATATCTGCTGCACGACAGGCGGCGGTTGAACGAGATGGGAGTGCGTGCCCATCGCTTTGTAAGGGAAAATTTCCTGCTTACGCGCCACCTGAAGGAATACCTGGCGGTAATGCTTAGCGCCATTATCGGCAAGGATGACGACCGCATCGAAGTATGGAAGTGGAAGTAGTTACGGAGGCGGTACTTAAACGATTCCTGGAGAGGCTCGCCTCCCGGCGACGGCGCATGTTGTTTCTTGACTATGACGGGACGCTGGCGCCGTTCCGCACCCGGCGCGACCAGGCGCTGCCGTACGACGGTGTGAGCGGTTCTTTGAACGAAATCATTGCAGGCGCTACCAGGGTTGTCATAATTACCGGCAGAAGTGCAGACGAGTTGATGCGGTTGCTTGATCTGTCGCAACAACCGGAAATCTGGGGGGCACATGGCTTGGAGAGACTGCTTCCCGGCGGTGAGATCAGACGGTTTCCAATTGAACCCGGAGCTGAAGAGGGTTTGAATGAAGCGACCCTTGCGGGGCGGCGGGCGGTTGACGGGGACAGGGTGGAGAGGAAACACGGCTGCGTCGCCTTACACTGGCGGGGCATGAGTGAGGCGGATATTTTGAAGCTGCGGAACGTCGTTGAAACGACGTGGAAGGATATTGCCGTTGATTACGGGCTGGGTTTTCACAGCTTCGATGGCGGCTTTGAATTACGGGCATCCGGCCGGGACAAGGGATCAGCAGTGCGGGAATCATTGGCTGAAGCGCACGGGCCGGTTGCCGCCGCATACCTGGGTGACGATCTGACCGATGAAGACGGTTTCCGGGCTGTCAAGGCCGCTGGGGGATTGGCGGTTCTTGTTCGGTCGGAATATCGGGCTGGAACCGAGGCCGACGCGTGGCTCCGTCCCCCGGACGAATTACTCCATTTCTTGAATAGATGGTCACTTATTGTAAATAGAGGAGGTGATCATGCTGAATAAACCTGATGATGATTCGGAATCTGTTGACACAATAACACGTATAGTGGCGGTATCGAACCGCTTGCCGATCAAGCTCGAACGGGTGAAGGAGGAATGGCGTATCCGCGCCGGCGGCGGCGGTCTGGTCACCGCCATGGCGCCCGTTCTGCGCAACAGGGGCGGGATCTGGATTGGATGGTCGGGGACAACGGAGGAGGTTGACTGGCGGGACCTGCTCGGGGATACTTCGAGCGAAATTGGCTATGACCTTCACACGGTTACACTCACACGCCAGGAGCTGGAGGGTTTCTACGAGGGCTTTTCCAACGACGTGATCTGGCCCATGTTTCACGATCTTCAAACCCGCTGTAAGTTCGCCCCCGACTATTGGTATCACTATCTCAACGTGAACGGTAAGTTCTCCGACGCGGTCGAGAAGCACAGTGTGGAATCCGACTTCATCTGGGTTCATGACTATCATCTCATTCATCTGGCGCAGATGCTCCGGATGAGGAATGTGAAGCGCAGGACCGGTTTTTTCCTTCATATCCCGTTCCCGTCCGTCGATATTTTCCTGAAGATGCCCTGGCGGGCGCAGATACTCCAGGCGATGACAGAGTATGATCTTATTGGATTTCAGACGCTTCATGATCGCCGCAATTTCATCCAGTGTCTCCAGTTTTTTATTCCCAATGTATCTATATCAGGACGCGGCGCGGTCGTGACGGCACAGATGGGTGACCGTTCATTCCGCATCGGCAGCTTTCCGATCAGCATTGACTATGAAACCTTTGCCAGGGATGCGGCTACACCTGAGGTGTTATCCCACATCAGCTGGCTGCAGAGATCGATGTTCAGCCAGAACATCGCGCTCGGAGTGGATAGACTTGACTACACGAAGGGATTGCCGGAACGTCTTCACGCCTTTGGAAATGCGCTTGAGAGGTATCCGGAATTGCGGAAGAAGTTGACGTTGATTCAGGTTGTAGTGCCAAGTCGTATATCCATGGTCGAGTATCAGGCGCTTAAAGCCGAGGTCGAACAACTTGTGGGTGAAATAAACGGCAAATTTACCAGGGATGGTTGGATCCCGATTCATTACCTTTTCCGCAATTTAGATCGCAACGAATTGCTCGCCTATTACCGCGCCGCCCGGATCGGACTGGTTACGCCGCTTAAGGACGGTATGAATCTTGTCTCGAAGGAGTACTGCACCTGTAACATCGAGGAGGAAGGCGTGTTGATCCTGAGCGAATTCGCGGGATCAGCATCCCAATTCCATAAGTATGCGCTGCTGGTAAACCCGCACGATATTGAGGGCACCGCCGACGCCATATATGAAGCATATAAAATGCCGCTCGAGGAGAAGAAATATCGCATGCATCAACTGCGGGAGATTGTAAAACGCAACGATATTTACAAATGGGTGGACGATTATCTCCAGGCTGCGTTGTCGAAGCAGCTGAATGACTTCCCGTCTCTGGATGAATATGTGCCTCAGATAGATGTGGATTTCAGGATAAAGGTTGACAAAGGTAAGTAATGTTGTTATTATATAGCCGCAGGTAGTTCTCAACATATCCAGTTTAGACTGGTAAAGTACAAAGGGGTGGGGAGCGCAAGCCCTCTGAGATCAAACCCTCCGAACCTGATCCGGGTAATGCCGGCGTAGGGATTGTGGTTTAAATTCAACCAGACAGAACCGTTTGCCGATTCCCCCGGCGGGCGGTTTTTTTTGTGAGGAGAACATGGACAGGAAGTTTGTCATTCATCTGTTGTTTCTTGGCGTGATGATCAGCGGCGGTGTGTCGGGCGCTGCATCGCTGCAGGGTCAGGTTGTGAACGCGTTGACCGGCAATCCGATATCCGATGTGAACATCACGGTGATCCGGTACTCAAACATTGAGCCCGTTTCGATTAAATCTTCATTACTGGATGAACACCTCGGTGGTTCAACGGATATGTCCGGATGCTTTTCGATCGACGTCCCCATTAAGATGGCTGTGTATACGGTGCGAGCCAGCCACATAGGTTATTTCGAGGCGGAATTTGACGCCAGACCGGATCTTGAACCGGTAAAGGTTGAGCTTGCCCCCGGTTCGGTTCGTCTTTCGGAGGTGGTGGTTACCGCGGGCAGGGGCACTCCGGGTGAAACGCCGGGGACATATTCCAACATCCCGCGACAATCGCTGGAAACGGCTTACGGCGTGCAGGACGTACCGCTGCTGGTGTCCGCTTCAGCCAACGTCATCGCCTACAGCGAATCGGGCGGTGATGTCGGCGGGTCGGCGCTGAAGATCCGCGGCTTCGACCAGACCCGGCTCGGAATAACCCTGAACGGCGTGCCGATGAACGATCCCGAAGATCATAACGTGTACTGGTATGACACGCCCGATATGCTGGCGAGCATCCAGGACATCCAGGTGCAGCGCGGCGTTTCGAACTTCATCTCGGGCGCAACCGGGCTGGGGGGCGGCTTGAACCTCGTAACCTACGATGCCGTGGCAAGGCGCGAGTTGAACCTGACGCTGCAGACCGGCTCCCTCAAGACAACCCACCGTTCGCTGACCTACAGGTCGGGGTTGATCGGCGGCAGGTATAATCTCGCCGGTCGTTTCAGTCATGTTGCTTCGGACGGCTACCGTGACCATTCCGCAGTTGAGTCATTCGGTTACTTTTTGGCCGGCACGCGCTACGACGAGACGATGGTTACCTCGCTGCAGGTTTTCGGCGGCGGGGTGGACGCCGAGGCCGCCTGGTACGGCGTCGATGAGCAGACACTCGAGACCAACAGGAAGTATAACTGTTCCGCGCATTACGATCTTGATTACGACGGAGAGAGGGACTGCTTCCAGCAACCGCACTATATACTGACCAACCGCTGGAGGATCAGCCCGGCTGTCGAGCTCGACCAGGTCGCTTTCTGGGTTCACGGCGAAGGGTATTACGAACAGTTCAAATACGGTCGCGACTTTACCGAGTATAATCTGAATCCCTTTCCGGGCTTCACCGATGTCGATGGTGACGGTGTCGAGGATTCGGTGATGATCGACGAAACCGATCTGATCCGACGCAAGTGCGTGACCAAGGATCACATCGGCTGGATGCCCAGGTTGTCGTGGCAATTCGGCGGCACGATCGCCCGGTTGGGATTGGAGGTGAGAGACTTCAGCAGCGACCACCGGGGTCGGGTGATCTGGATGCGCAACACGCCGCCCGACGCCGTCCCCGATCATGAGTGGTATCGCTGGGAAGGGGAAAAGAAATACTTCGGCGGCTTCATCGGTGCGGATCATCGCCTTAACGAGGCGCTTAAGATCGAGGGAGGACTGCAGGTGCGCCGGGTGAAATACAACATCGATCAGCATCGGATCGGGGCTTTCCAGGGTTACAACGTCGAAACGGACTGGCTGTTCGTGAACCCGCGTATCGGCATCTCTTACAAACTTAACGGGGTGACGGATTTCTATGCTTCGTTCGCCGGCGCTTCCAGGGAACCGATCGACGAGCAGATCCTCAATGCCGATGATCCGTGGGATGTTCCGAAGCTCGAGGAATTCGGGAACGTGACGATCAATCCGGAGCGGATGTGGGACGTGGAAGCAGGTGTGCGGCGCGAAGCCGGCAGCGCCCTTGTAAGCGCCAATGTCTACGCCATGTTTTTCCGGGACGAGATCATCCCGACCGGCTTTCCCGATCCGAGCACGTGGGACCCGATCATGACCAATGCGCCGACCTCGCGCCACATGGGTATCGAGTTGGAGGGCTCGTGGCAGACTCCGTTAAGCGGATTGAAGCTTGGCGGCAACCTGAGCTACGGACAGGCGACGATTGAAGGTGATTTCATCTTCAGCCACGAGGTTTACGATGACAACTGGAACGTCACTGATACATTAGAATGGAACCTGAACGGCAACCGGATCGCCGGCTTTCCCGACGTTACAGGCAACCTGTCTGCAACTTATGATCGAGGTCCCTTGTTGACTTCAGTCAGGATGCATTATGTCGGCAGTCAGTACATGGACAACCGCGAGGATGACGGCGCCAGACTTGATGCATACATGGTCGTCGACGGCGTAGCAAAGATCAGGATCCCTTCCGTGATTCTCGGGGTCGGACTGGAATTTGAACTGCGCGGCATGAACCTGTTTGACGAGGAATACGAACCTTACGGCGTGATTGATCCGCTCTACTTCACCAATTACTACTTGCCCGCAGCCGGTCGCAGGTGGCTGGCGGGGGTTGTCCTGAAGATGTAGAACAACTTCCCGGCTGTCGGTTAATAACGTCATTGGTGTGGTGTTATAAGACGAGTTCTTTGAAATATCCTACAAACGCCCTTGTATGTCATCCATGCGCTTCCTTCGTCATTCCTATGCTTCCTTCGTTCGTCATCCCCGCGCACGCGGGGATCCAGCGCGAGGAAGCGAGGAAGCGAGGAAGCGAGGAAGCGAGGAAGCGAGGGAGCGAGGGAGCGAGTGAGCGAGTGGAGTCATCCCCACGCTTTCTTCGTTCGTCATCCCCACGCTTCCTTCGTTCGTCATCCCCGCGCACGCGGGGATCCAGCTTCCGAACCTTTCCTGATATCATACATCGGGATTGGATGTTGTTTACATTGCCAACCTCTCTGGATCCCCGAT
>JALGVR010000013.1 GCA_025774605.1 bacterium
GACAGAGCGGGGGTTGGAGAAATGATCGATGTATTTGGCTGAATAACTCAATATGTTTCCCGATTTGAAAACATCGAACGGTGTTGAGCAGCTTGCGTTTATACCCTTCAACCGGGTGACTGATCGGGCGGCCTGGACAGCCTTGTCCTCGCGAAGGCGGGGATTGCCGGACAGGTTTATCATGCATGAGAATGAAAAATCATAGCTTAAGCGGAGCTGTGTTCACATCTCTTGAACTGAACCAGAACCTTCTGCACGCCGGGCAGCGCCTGGACGTGTTCGCTGATCTCCTCTTCCATTGCTTCGGCAAACATCTCATCCAGGTCGCAGAGCATGATCTCAATAAATACCCGCCCCTCATCCTGCTCAATTTCGATATTGTTGACAACCTTCGCCTCAACCAGGCTGAGTCCGGTGCGCGGGTTCAGAACGTCGGTCAGGGCCTTCCAGACCTCGCGCCGGTCGAGCTCCGGTTTCTCCTCGACAGCCAGGCCGTGATTGACCTCCCACTTGTGCACGGCGGATTTCAGCGCGTCCACCGCCAGAACCGAGCAGTGCATCTTCACCGCCGGCAATCCGTCGAGCGACTTGGTGATGTCGCGGTGTCTCATCCGCTTGATTTCTTCCGTGGTCTTCCCCTTCGCCAACAGGGTTGTCATCGAAGCAGTGGCGATATTGGATGCGCATCCGAACGAACGGAATTTTACATCCTCGATGACCCTGGTTTCAGGATTTATCTTCAGCGAGAACGTTATCATGTCCCCGCAAGCCGGGCTGCCTTCGGTGGCGATGACGTCGGCTCCCTCCACCTCGCCGACGTTCTGCGGCTCCATGAAATGCTCAATAACCTTGTTGCTGTATTTAATTGCCATTACTCAACCTTCCCTAAGTGTCTTCTAACGTTTCCTGTAAAAGCTCTTCGCTCCCATCCGCTCGGAGTGAAGTTCAGGAACAAATGCCGTCATTGAACGGAGCAGATCGACTACTTCCCCGACCTTGCTGATAACGGTTTCGACCTCGTCCGAACTGTTGAAACGCGACAGCGAAAACCTGATCGCACCGTGGGCTTCCTCGTGCAGCAAGCCGATCGCGGTCAACACCGTCGATGGGGTCAGCGATTTGGATGAACACGCGGATCCCGAAGAAACACAGATGCCGCGGTTCGACAGGTGCATCAGGATCGCCTCGCCCTCGATATAGAGGAAGGTCACGTTTACATTTCCCAACAGCCGCTCCTCCGGAGGAGGACCGTTCAAATGTGAATGTGGTATCCGGGCCAATCCTTCCGCCAGTCTCTTCATAAGCGGTTTTACATGCGCGGTGACATCAGGCAGGTCCCGGACCGCGATCTCGACCGCCCTGCCGAACCCGACGATGGCGGGGACGTTTTCGGTGCCCGGACGCAGATCGAACTCCTGCGGCGCGCCCTCCATGAGCCGTTTGGGGCGCGTCCTGCGACTGACGTACAAACCGCCGACTCCCTTGGGACCGTGCAGCTTGTGGCCATTGAAGCTCGCCAGGTCGACGCCGAGTTCAGCGACGTTGAACGGCATTTTACCCAGAGCCTGAGCCGCGTCGGTGTGAAACCAGGCGTCCTTTTCATGGGCGATTTCAGCGAGCTTCCTTATATCCTGGATCACACCTATCTCGTGATTGGCGTGCACGATACTTACCATGAACGTATCATCATCGATCGTATCGCGAAGAAGAGCCGGATCAACATAACCCTGACCGTCAACCGGCAGCCGGGTCACGCGGTAGCCGTCATCTTCGAGTCGCCTGGCGACGTTCAGGACGGATGCATGTTCAACCGTCGAAATTATCAGATGCTTCCGGCTCGGTCGGGCCCGCGCTGCGCCGAATATGGCAATGTTGTTCGCTTCGGTCGCCCCGCTGGTGAAGATCAGCTCCCGGGCATCTGCACCGATAGCCCCGGATATCTTCCCGCGAGCTTCGTCGAGGGCGGATTCCGTTTCCAGTCCCAGGCTGTGCAGCGAGGCGGGATTCGCAAACTTGTCCCTGAAGTAGGGCAGCATTGCCTCAAGCGCTTCGGGATGCAAGGGGGTCGTATCGTTATTGTCGAAATATATCATTGTTTTTCTTTTATTTCCGAATAAGTTCGAGCCCGACCGCGGAACCGCTTTGTTCCAGGCCGGAACGGTTGCGTTTATGCTCCCGCCTGATACTCCAGCGGCACCCGCAGTAGTCCTGACGATAGAGCCCGTACTTTTTCGAATATACCAAACTCTGCTTGAAGCCGTCCTTTTTACGCAGCGTTTCGGCGATGTATTCCAGTCCATGTCGTCCGGCGATTTCAGCGCCCCTGGCGTGGATGTAATCCACATCCTTGTGCGGGCTGATGGTCAGCGTCGTGGCAAAAGCCGGAATATTTAGTTCAGAAGCCGCCTTGGCTGCAGCTTCGAGATTATGTTCGATACATCTTCGGCACCGCTCGCCTCGTTCCGGCTCGTCCTCGAACCCGGCAACCGCCGTACGCCAAGCCTGCCGATCAGGCCTTCCCTCCCGGTAGTCAAACTTCATCAACCCCGCCAGCCTGCGGGCTTCAGCTTCGCGTCGATGATATTCCGCAAGCGGTTCGATGTTGGGGTTGTAGAAATACCCCAGTACTTTACCGAACGGGCTCAACCGTTCAAAGCCGACCGTCGCATCCGGCGCGCAGCAGATGTGCATCAGGATGCGGTACAATCCTCAACCTTCCTGTGAGACAATTGACATTATGAACGCATTTACGGCGCGGTCGACCTCTTTGTCCAGAAATTCACGATTTCGCTCGGCATATTCAGCCAACCTGTTCTCATCTATCGCGATACCCTGTTCGCGTGCGATCTCCTCCGTTGTAATCTGGATCTCCAGCGCTCTGGTTATCGCCCCAGCCACCAGGCGTGGATTGCCGTTCGAGACGATATTCAACAGTTGCTGGCGACTGCCCACCATGTAAAGTTCGCGGTCTCTCTCCAGCCGGTTTACAGGATCAACCAACCATCCACCTCCTCAGGTTTAAATGCCTTCACTTCGATCGTTCTGCTGAAATCCTTTCCAACCATCTTTATCCCAATCTCGGCGCCATCCCTGCCCGCCTTGCAGTACCTGGCGCATATCCGCGCCGCCGTCAATTGATGATCGGTGTCAGAGGATTCGTCAATCAAGACGACCGGACCTGGAACATCAGCCGGTTCAAGACGCGTCCTGCCCGAAACAAACCGCCCGAGCAGATTGCACTCAGACTCGTCCCTGGCCACAACCACTTTCAGGTCTTCGTTCACACGCAGGTGCCTGCCGATCCTGAGGAGGTTGTAATCATCCCAGGTCAGGCTCTCCACGTCCGAGTGCCGCCACAGATCCCTGACCTTTTTACCATAGGATGGTTCGGTCAGGATACAGCCGCCGGCGGGAGTCTGGTATTCGTTGATCCCGAATTGCGCCGCCAGCGCCATCTGCGGCTTGCGCGTCCGCCCCTGGAAGTCGTAAAGACTGTTCCGGTCGACCCAACCCTCATTCTCAGGCAGCGTGGGCGATAACAGACGTGCCGAAAGGGGACGCAGCACGCGATCCTCGAGTCCGCTCTGACGCGCGATTATCTTCAATTCCCGCATCCGCTGGGACTTAGGGCGCTGCCCAAGCACCTCGCCGGTGAATATGAAGTTGTAGCCCTCATCCTCCATCTTGCGGCGGGCTGTTTCAAACATCAGAATATGACAGTCGATGCAGGGATTTACATTTCGACCGTATCCATGGCGGGGCTGGTGGAGCATCTGAAGGTAGCCGTTCGATATATCGACCACCTCAACATCGCAACCCAGACCGCGCGCGTATATTAATACGTCCGGAAGCGTTTCGATATTGGACTTAATGGAATCTCCAACGGCTGTTGTCGGCGGAAAATCCAGAAAAAACGGTGTTTTAAAGTTAATCGCTTTGACCTTGACACCCTGATCGACGATCACCCGCAGCGCCAACATGCTGTCCAAGCCGCCGGAGAGTAAACCAAGAGCGCTGATATTGTCTCTCATCTTCCCTGAGATCCTTCCCTTCGTTCAGGATGACCAAAGGACGTATAACGCGCTGAGGACGACTGACCTCCTGAAAGTCAAACCGTCATCAGCCGTCCTCTGAATGGGTATCCGGTTCTATGCACAAGCCCCGGTAATTTTCCGCTGATAAATTGTTACGTTGAGATGAAGGTGCGATGTTATATCTTGTTGAATTCCAGGTCAAAGGTATTTTTAAACAGTCTATGAGCCAGATCGTCAAACAGAACGAATCGCACCTTCAGTGGATAATCGCTTCTCTTGAGAAAACTGTAGGCGCTGCGGGTCATGATCCGCGCAGATTCATCCATCGGGAAGCCGCCGACCCCTGTGCCGAGCGCGGGGAAGCTTATCGTGTCGAACTGCGCCCGGCGGGCGATCTGGAGGCTGTTGAAGGTGGCTCTTGCGATCGATTCCGCTGTGGGTTGTTCGCCCAATTGTAAGACGGCGGCATGGATGATAAACCTGGTCAGTAACTTACCGCCGCTGGTCATGACGGCCTCTCCAAGTTCAATCGGTCCCAGGTTGAAGCATTCATCAACAATGGCGGGTCCGCCCTTACGTCTTATTGCCCCTGCCACGCCCGCACCGAGAATCAGGTCGGTGTTGGCGGGATTGACAATGGCGTCGACGTTCTCCTCGGTTATATCGCCCTGGACAATCCTGATTCTCTCGAGCGCTCCCATTCCTGAAACCGATGTTTAACTGGAAATAGCGCTGTCATTGCAATCATTGACCTGACAGCTCCTCAGCTACCTTCTTGATCCGGTCATAACTTGCCTGGAGTCCTTCCGAGATCACCTTGGCGCCGCCAAGCACGGGCATGAAATTGGTGTCGCCGTCCCATCGAGGGACGATGTGCCAATGGATATGGTCCGGCAGACCCGCACCCGCCACCCTGCCGAGGTTGAGCCCGATGTTGTAGCCATCCGGCTCATAAACCTCCTCCAGCCATTTGACCGCCTGTCGGACATGTTCGCTCAACGCGCTCAGCTCATCCTTTGCAAGGTCGTCCAAACCGCGGGCATGCCTGATGGGCGCAACCAGCAGATGACCATTGTTGTAAGGGTACAGGTTCATGATTACGAAAGACAGCTCGGAGCGGTGGACAAGCAACCTTTCACGGTCGTCTCCAGCCGATAGCGCTTCACAGAGGAAACAGCCCTTGGGATTAACCACCGCGGACCTGATATACTCGAGCCGCCAGGGCGCCCATAACCGATCGAGCTTGTCCCTCAATTGCCCTCCGTCCGACGGGTTTCATACTCGGTGACCAGCTTGTTCTGTATCTCTGATGGTACCGTTTCGTAATGCGAAAAACTACTCTTGAAGAGACCCCTGCCGCCGGTGAGCGAGCGCAAGGTGCTTGAGTATTTGTACAGCTCCGCCAGAGGGACCTTGGCGCGGATTACCTGGAACCGCCCCTCCGCGTCCATTCCCATAATTTTGCCGCGTTTGCTGGAAATATCCCCCATGACATCGCCCATAAACTCCTCCGGTACGCGGACCTCAACGTCGTATATCGGTTCCAGTATGATCGGCTTGGCGCCTTTGAAGACCTTCTTGAAGCCCATCGAACCTGCCACCTTGAAGGCGTTCTCTGACGAATCCACCGAGTGATGGCTGCCGTCGTAACAGGTGACCTTGACATCCACAACCTTGTAGCCGGCGATAACCCCTTCCTTCATCGCTCCGCGCACGCCCTTCTCGACCGCGGGAATAAACTTGTTCGGTATAACGCCGCCGACGATGGCATCCACAAATTCGAAATCGTCACCGCGCGGCAACGGCTCAAGCCTGAGCCAGCAGTCACCGTACTGTCCGCGCCCGCCGCTCTGCTTCTTGTATTTACCCTGTCCTTCGCCGCTGTTGAGAATCGTCTCTCGATACGGTATCTTCGGTTCAATCAGGTCAACCTCCACGCCGAAACGCTCCTTCATCCGATCGATCAGGACGTTTAAGTGAAGTTCACCCTGTCCTGAGACAATAAGCTGCTGCAGTTCGGCATCATACTCAAACTGATAGGACGGATCCTCCTCAATCAGGATGTGCAGGGCGTTCGAAATTTTCTCCTCATCGCCCTGTTTACGCGGTTCCATAGCCACTCGTATAACCGGCTCGGGAAAGGCTACCGATTCCAGAACGGCGCCGTCTTTGCCATCGGACAAGGTGTCGCCTGTATGAGTATCTCTCAGCTTTACTACCGCACCCATATCGCCCGCCGGCACCGAGTCGACTGATTTCCGATCCTTGCCGCTGACTGTGAATATCTGTCCTATCTTTTCGTTTTTGCCGCGAGTTGTATTGCGTAAATCCTGTCCCGTGCTTAGCATACCCCGGTAAACCCTGAAAAACGCCAGATCACCGACATGTTTGTCGGAAATAGTCTTGAAGATGAGCGCCACCGTAGCGCCGTCCGCATCGCATTTAATCTCCTCCTCCGCATCGCTGTTCTCCTTTCCGGCGGTTTCAGCGGGCATATCCAGGGGGGAGGGGGCTGTCCTCACAAGGAAATCCAGCAGAAGTGACGTGCCGACCTGCTTCCTGGCGGCGCCACAGAGAACCGGATAGATAGTTCCTTCACGTAGTCCTTTGCGTAACCCGTCGAGCAGTTCATTATGGGTCAACCCATCGTTCTCGAAGAACTTTTCCATCAGGTCATCGTCCGTCTCCGCCACGGCCTCCACCAGTTTCAGATGGAGCTTGTCGGCTTTATCCTTGTGCTCGACAGGGATGTCCGCCCTTGACTTCTCACCGCCGTCGGGATTCCAGGTGACCAACTTCATCGAGATGAGATCCACTATCTGGTTGAACCCTTCACCAGGATTGACGGGGTATTGAACCGCCACGGTCGATCCGTAATTATCCGCGAGAGAATCAAGTACTTCATCATAATCGACGTGCTCCCGATCGCATTGATTAACGAAGAAGAACCTGGGCAGTTTGCGCTCTTCGGCGAATGTCCAGAACAGTTCCGTTCCGACCTCTATGCCGGAAACTGCATGCACAAGCACGCCGACAACGTCGGTTACACGCACCGCGCTCTTGACCTCGCCGGTAAAATCAGTGAAGCCCGGAGTATCGAGCAGGTTTATCTTTACGTCCTTGTGATTGCCGACGGCAAGTGTTGTCGATATTGAGATTTGACGTGTGATTTCTTCAGCATGGTAATCGCTGACAGTATTACCCTCCTCTACTGAGCCCATGCGGGTGATCGCTCCGATTCGATGAAGCAACGATTCGGTCAGGGTCGTCTTGCCGGTGCCCTGATGGGCGATAAAAGCCACATTCCTGATATTTTCCGGGTGGGCATCTTTCACAGTTATGCCTCCAAATAATGTGATTTGTATTTATCCTTAAATGTTACAGAAATTTTATAATGAAGTCAATAAAAAATGGAGAACCAGATTGTGAAACAATGAAAGTGCTTAATGTAAATACGACCGTCATGGAGATATTAACAGGAAGTGGTTACATCGTTAAATTTCATTCAAGTGTACCCTTTTATATTGTAAATCATCGGGAATCCGCTTTATATTGTGCTTCTGAAGCAACGATTTGCATCACCTTCGAACATAACGAAAAAAAACTTCAATCCTTCTACAGTATGCTTATGAGAGAAAAGCTCACTCATCTTGCCCGATTGCGCGAGGAAGCGCGGCTTGGCGGCGGTCAGAAACGGATCGACGCGCAGCACGCCAAGGGAAAACTGACCGCCCGCGAACGACTGGATTTACTGCTCGACGAAAATAGCTTCACGGAGATCGACATGTTTGTCAAGCATCGCTGCCGCGATTTCGGGCTCGACAAACACCGTTATCCCGGCGACGGGGTGGTTACAGGTTACGGGAGGATCAGCGGCAGGCTGGTCTTCGTCTTCTCGCAGGACTTCACCGTGATGGGCGGATCGCTGGCGGAAGCTCACGGAGCCAAGATCTGCAAAATCATGGATATGGCGGTAAAGATGGGCGCGCCTGTCATCGGAATAAACGACTCCGGCGGCGCACGCGTCCAGGAAGGTGTCGTTTCACTCGGCGCCTACGCGGACATCTTCCTTCGCAATACGCTCACATCCGGCGTTGTTCCCCAGATTTCGGCTGTCATGGGACCCTGCGCCGGTGGTGCCGTATATTCACCCGCCATAACCGACTTCATCTTCATGGTCCGCAACACAAGCTATATGTTTGTCACCGGTCCAAAGGTGGTCAAGACCGTAACCCACGAGGAGATCAGCTCGGAGGAGTTGGGAGGCGCCGACACTCACGCCACCAAGAGCGGAGTGGCGCATTTTGCGCTGGACAGCGAAGTTGAAGCAATCGAGGAGATCCGACGGTTGTTGTCCTTCATACCTTCCAACAACCTCGAAGATCCGCCAGTGAAGGAATGCCGCGATCCGGCGGACCGGGCTGACGAGATGCTTGACACCATCGTCCCGGACAACGCGAACAAACCCTATGATATCAAGGAGGTCATATCTCATGTCGTCGACGACGGCGATTTCATGGAGGTTCATGCCGATTTCGCCCGGAACATCGTGGTGGGGTTTGCCCGTCTGGGCGGCAAGCCGGTGGGGATCATCGCCAACCAGCCGGCGGTGCTGGCGGGGGTGCTGGATATTAATTCGTCACGTAAGGGGGGACGTTTCATCCGCTTCTGTGATGCCTTCAACGTTCCGCTGGTGACCTTTGAGGATGTTCCCGGCTTCCTGCCCGGCACCGACCAGGAGTGGAACGGGATTATCGTCAACGGCGCCAAGCTTCTGTATGCCTATTCCGAAGCCACCGTTCCCAAGATTACGGTGATAACGCGCAAGGCGTACGGTGGAGCCTACGATGTGATGAACTCCAAGCATATCCGCGGCGACGTCAATTTTGCGTGGCCGACGGCGGAGATTGCGGTGATGGGACCCAAGGGTGCTGTGGAGATCATCTTCGCCAAGCAGATGGCGCAGGCTGATGATCCGGAGAAAATGAGCGAGCGGTTGATCGCCGACTACACCGAGAAGTTCGCCAGTCCTTACATCGCCGCCGAGAGAGGTTATGTGGACGAGGTAATAGAACCGCGTTTGACCCGCGCCAAGCTGATCACGGCGCTGACCATGCTGAACAACAAGGTCGACAGCAATCCCAGGAAAAAGCACGGGAATATACCGCTCTGAAGGATTTATGGAATGCGTCAGCCGCGCTTGTCGGGTCTATCTTGACGCGTGGCGAGGACAACGAAGCCGGAAGGGCATGTCCTCGGCGTGAGCATGTGAAATTAATCATAAGATATGCGACTCTGATCCAGCAGTTCAAACAGCGGTATATTTTATGGCGTATTTATTTACGAAAGCAATTGTTATTTGGATTAACAATCCCTTACCAAAACTAACCCTGGATCATTACCGGAAATGGAAGCAGCCAGTGTGCAACAACCCCTGATTGAAGTTGCCTACCAGCATAAGGAGGGCAGCCGCATAAGGTGTGATACCTGCCCGAAGCGTTGCAAGCTCAAGGAAGGCGATATCGGCGAGTGCGGCGGCAGGCAGGTTATCGACGGCAGATTTATCGCAGTGAACTACGCCCAGGTCAGCTCGCTTCATCTTGACCCGGTAGAAAAAAAGCCACTTTACCATTTCTATCCCGGCAGTGATATTCTTTCAGTCGGACCCAACGGGTGCAATCTGAACTGTCCCTGGTGTCAGAACTGGCAGATTTCACAGGAGACAATTCCGACCCGGACCATTCTGCCCGGGGAACTCGCGGACATGGTCGATGCGCTGGACAGTGTGGGCGTCGCCTACACGTATGCCGAGCCGTTGATCTGGTTCGAGTATATACGCGACGCCGGTCGCATACTGCACGAGCGGGAGTTGATGAATATCTTCGTCACCAACGGCTACATCAATCCCGACCCCCTCAAGGAGATCTTAACCTTTGCCGACGCATTCAACATCGACCTGAAAGCCTCGGACAACCAATGTTACCGCAACCTGTGCGGCGGTGATATCAATGACGTGCACCGCACGATAAGAATGGTCTACGATTCCGGCAGACATCTTGAGCTCACACACCTGATCGTGACGGGCATCGGTGATGATCTGCACAAGGTTGAAAGTGTGGTGAATTGGATAGCCGATCTGGACAGCGATATTCCTCTGCATCTGTCACGCTATTACCCAAGCAACAAATATAATGAGCCTCCCACCGACGTAGGGTTTATGAGCGATGCCTATCAACTGGCAAAATCCAAGTTGAATTGGGTTTACCTTGGAAATGTGCGTTCGGACCTCGGTCAGAACAGTTATTGCCCGGATTGCGGTGCGACGCTGGTCAGGAGATCGGGCTACCATGTCGAAATTGTTGACCTCGATGGCAACAAGTGCGGCAAATGCGGCAAATCGCTGAATTTCAAGGCAAACTGAGAATGTCGGTCTGAAATCTTCTCGATTTCTGAAATAGTATTCTTGTCCTTGCATGTCATTCCATAGATTTCAATTCCCGGACAGACGGCACGCGGGAACCACGGTCTTGGAGGACGGGCATTATTATCCGCCCGAGTGATTGCGTGGCGGCAGTTAGGGGCGAACAGGAATGTCCGCCCTCCAAGTATTAATTCCACTCCTCAATATTGGATAATTAACATCCGAACTTGATTTACTCTGCCTTCCGGACCACTCTGGATCCCCGATCAGTGAACAACGATTTCAACCGTCGAGAGATCATACTCTCGACGGTTTTTTCATTTTGAGAAAAATAAATTGACGGAAATATTGATTGGAACCTCTTTTGATTTTATATTCAACATTTAATAATCCAGTTTAAATATACAACGTTGAATATACCATTCGAGACATGAAATTTCCATCAAAACTCATTTTTCTGCTGGTATTATCGGTCTCCGTCACCGAGGGAGCTGAGATCAAGCTCACGCTGGCTGAGGCGCTGTCCCTTGCCGAGCGGCATGATATACCTCTGGCGACAGCAAGGCTTGACGTCGAATCCGGTGATGCGACGGTGCGTGAGGCGACATCGGGAGCGCTGCCAAGCATCTCCTTCAATACGACCGTGATGAGACATATGATAGTACCGACGATGTACATCCCGGATCCCCTCTGGCCCGGTGGCGGTAGAATTCCAGCCACACCCCCCAACGAAGTTACAGCCAGCGCTTCACTGCAGCAGCCGTTATGGCTGGCGGGCAAGATCGGGATGGCGCTCAAGGCGGCCCGAATCTATCGCCAGATCGCCCGGGACGCCCTCGTCAGCAGTCGCGCCAGGCTGAAATCGGAAGTTATCCGTGACTACTTCGGCTACGTGTTGACACAGGATGTCGTTCGGGTCACCAGGGAGGCATACGACCAGGCTTGCCGCCACGCCGGGACGGTCGAGCGGATGTATGACGTGGGCATGGCAAGCGAATTCGACCTGCTTAGAGCCCGCGTGGAGGTCAAGAATCTGGAGCCTGAGATCGCCCGGGCGGAGAAAAACAGCGAACTCGCCCGCATCAGTCTGTCAAACAGGCTGGGGCTTGATCCGGAGGACGACCTGATTCTGACTGAAGAACTTACAGCCGATGTTGAATCAACCAGTCCGCTCGCCTTCGGCGACGCCCTGGCAGCCGCCAGACGGTCACGTTCGGAGTTCAAGGTGTTCGAACTCCAGGAGAAGGTCAACGAGATCAACATCAGGGCGGAGAACCGGAATCTGTACTGGCCCAATTTTACACTGGGACTCAGCTACCGCAAGAACGCCCAGGAAAAGAAGTTCAAGGACATGCCGGATACCCAGTGGCCTGAAACCTTCACCTGGACGGTCAATATGCAGATACCGCTCTTCGACGGCTTCGCCACGCCCGCCAGGGTTCAGAAGGCGAAGATCGGGCTGCGGCGGACACAATTCGCACGGATGCAGTTCGAGCAGGCGATTCAACTGGAGATTTCGAATGCCCTGAGCGAGTTGAAACGTACCAGAAACCAGGTCAACAGCCTCAAATCAAGCCTGGAACTGGCTGAAAAGGCCCTCGACATCGCCCAGACGCGCTACGAAGAGGGCATGGCGACGGAACTTGAAGTGCTGGACGCTCAACTCGCCCTGCATAATGCCCGCCTCGGTTATCTGCAGGGGCTCTACGATCTGCGTGTGGCGGACGCTGAATACGCCCGCATCGTCGAAAACGACACTGATTTCAGCGAGGGAGATCAATGAAAAAACTGATACTGTTCATCCTGGCGGCGATAATAACCGGACTGTTGATATACCGTTTCGTTGAGAGACGAAGAGCGGATACGACCAGAACCATCGCCCAGATTCAAGCTGAGGAGGGTTATCCTGTGGAGGTCGGAGACGTTACGATCGGGCCGTTCAGAATGGCTCGATCGTATACAGGGACGATCGTCGGTGGGAAACAGTCGGTCGTCATATCGTCACTGTCCGAACATGTAAGCCGGGTGTTGGTTGCCGAAGGTCAATACGTTGACAAAGACCAGGTCATATGCGAGCTTTCAAGCGACAATCCATCGGCAAGCCATGCACGGGCGCAGCTTGCCCTGAATAACGCTGAAAAGGAGTTCAAACGCGTGCAGAAGCTGTTCGAGGAGGGGGCTGTTTCCCAGCAGGTTCTCGATGGCGTAAAGCTGCAGAGAGATCTTGCCCGGGAAGCTCTGGAAGTCTCGGAACAGTTACTTAATCTGCGTTCGCCGATCTCCGGCGTAGTCACCGAACTGGAGGCTGAGGCGGGCAAGCTGGTCATGCCGGGTGAACCGCTTGCCAAAGTAGTCTCGACTGAAAAGGCACGCGTGGAGATCCAGGTGCCCGCGCGTGACCGGAAGCTGATAAAGCCCGGCGCGTTGTGCACGGTTACGATGGACGGCGTTTCCACGTCGGGTAAAGTCCAGAGGATCTCACTGTCGGCCGATCCCCAGAGCCGCTCGTTCACGGCATGGATCACTTTGGACGATCGAACGCGCAGCCATATTTTCAGCCCCGGTTTGCTGGTCGATGTCTCGATTCGCACGCTGGACATGAAAGACGCATTGCTGGTTTCCCCCGATGCGCTGTTTCGCGAGGGCGAGAGGTGGAGTGTATATACCGTTGATGAGGATACAGCCAGACTGCATGACGTGGATTTAGGCGGCATCTCCGCCGACATTGCCTGGATCAGGTCGGGATTGAAGCCGGGTGAGAAGGTGGTGGTCAGCGGATCGAATCTCCTTTTCGACGGCGCACCGGTCAGGATCAGCAGCAGGAATTATTAACGCCGAATTTCATGTTTATCGGTTACATCAGTTACTAACATATTCATATAGAAATGAAAATTGCCGACATATCCATCCGCCGACCGGTGATGATGACGATGGTTATCATGTCCTTCGTTGTCGTCGGGCTGTTCTCGTTCAGCCGGCTCGGTATAGATATCTTCCCCGAGATTGAATTCCCGTACGTGGTGGCAACCGTAATATACCCGGGCGCCGGACCGGAGGAGATGGAGTCCCAGGTGTGCGAACCGATCGAGGAGGAGGTCAGCGCGATCGGCGGGATCAAACACGTGACATCGGTCTCCCAGGAGGGTCTTGCCCTGATCATCATGGAATTCGACCTGAAGATGGACGTCGACCTTGTGGCGATCGATGTCAAGGACAAGATAGACCTGATCCGACAGAACCTGCCCGAGGATATCTGGGATCCGATAATCCAGAAGTTTGATCCGGCTTCCATGCCGATCATAAACCTGGCGCTCTCCAGTCCGCGATCGCTTGACGAAACATACCGACTTGCGGATAAAACCGTGAAGACGGGGCTTTCAAGGGTGCGCGGCTTGGCGGAGATACAGCTTACCGGCGGGCTCGAACGCGAGATTCAGGTCAATCTCTCCCGGCGCAAGCTGCGCGCCTACAACCTGTCCGCGCAACTGGTCACCGCCTTCATCGGAGCGGAAAACCTCAACATTCCCGCCGGACATATTATCGAAGGCCGCAAACAGATCACCGTGCGGTTGGCTGGTGAATTCGACGATCTCGATGACATCCGGAACATCCGGATTCCCATCGGGCACGGCAGGACCGTCAGGCTGGATCAGCTTGGCTGGGTGGAGGACAGCTTCAAGGAGCAGCGCGATCGGGCTCGCTTCAACGGCGAAACTTCCGTTGGTATCGAGTTGATCAAGCGCGCCGACGCGAACACCGTTGAGGTTGCCAACGACGTATACAGGGAGATCGACAGGATCCGCACCATGCTGCCTCCGGACGTCAAACTCGATATCGCCCGCGATCGTTCTCAGTTCATCAAGGACTCGGTCAACGATGTCCTGGGCAACATGATCATCGGAATCCTGCTCACCGCCGCGGTGCTGTTTTTATTTCTCCACAGCATCTCATCGACGGTTATCGCCGCGGTCGCCATGCCGACCTCGATCATCTCGACATTTATCCTCATCGACTTTGCCGGTTTTACGCTCAACATGATGTCGCTGATGGCGCTTGCCATTTCGGTGGGCATTCTGGTGGCGAACTCGATCGTGGTGTTGGAGAATATAGAACGTTATAAGAAACAGGGGCTCAAGTCCGCAGAAGCCTCGTCAAAGGGAACCGGTGAAATAGCTGTGGCGGTGGCGGCGGCTACACTTACCAACATCGTTGTCTTCACGCCGATGGCATTCATGTCCGGCATTGTCGGACAGTTCTTCAAGCAGTTCGGCTTGACGGTTGCGTTTGCCACCCTCTTCTCGCTGTTGGTCTCGTTCACGCTCACACCGATGATGGCTTCCCGCCGGATAGGACGTGTGGTTTACGTGGCCTTCGCCGCGGCTGTTCTCCTGCTTATCCAGCGGCAGTTCGGGACGGATGTCACTCTGCTCCTCCTGCTTGTCGTTATACTGGGGGTACTGGCGCACGTCTACGGTCTGCTGCGTAAATTCGCGCAGCTATGGGACCGGTTTTACGACAACCTGGCGAAAGATTATCGTGAATCGCTGCAATGGGCGTTGAAACACCGTTTCCTTGTTCTGTCGGCGGTAACGCTTCTACTGGTCGGAAGCCTTGCGCTTGTCGGTTTCGGGCTTATCGGTTCGGAGTTCTTTCCCGCCGCCGACCAGGGCGAGTTTTCGATCTCGATAGAGCTTCCGGTGGGAACCTCGTTGGACGCGACCGATCGCGTCGTCAACGAGGTCGGTCGGCGCGTGGGCGGACGAAGATACGTAAAATCCGTCTATGCAGCCACCGGCAGATCGGAGAGCGGCGAATTCGGGGGTGGGGGAACCCACTTGGGAGTTATAGTCGTCCAGATGGTCGATGCCGACCTCAGACCGATGAGTACGGCGGATTTCATCAACGATCTCAGGCCCGATCTCGCCGACTTGCCCGGTGCGAAACTGACCATCAGGGAAACCTCGTCCATGGGCGGCGGCGGCGGTGAGGCGGATATCCAGGTCGAAATAACCGGTCAGGACATTGATTACTTGAACGTAATAGCCGACAGCGTAATAACTTTCATGAATCAGGTCGGCGGCTTGTACAATATCGAATCAAGCTGGAAACTGGGAAAGCCCGAGCTGAGAGTGATACCGCGCAGGCAGTATCTTTCCGACAGAGGCATGTCGCCCGGCGCTCTGGGTATGACGCTTAGAAACCTGATCGAAGGGGATGTTGCCTCGAAATACCGTGAAGGCGGTGATGAATACGACATTCGAGTCAAGCTCGATGAAGCCGAACTGCAGAAGGCGGAAGATGTCGAGAACATCTATGTCAAGGCCAAGGATGACCAGATTACGCTGAACGAACTGACGGATGTTGAATACGCGGAGGGGCCTACCACCATCAACCATAAGGATAAACTGCGCATGGTTACGGTATCAGCCGATATCGGCCGGGGAACGCTGGGAGAGAAGGTAGGCGAACTGCGAAAGCTTACCGATGAGCTGGACTTGAAAACCGGTTACATGGTCAACTACGGCGGCATGGCGGAATTTATGACAGAGGCTTTTTCCGAGCTGTTCAAGGCGCTCATTCTCGCCGTTATTTTAACCTACATGCTGCTGGCGGCAATTCTGGAATCGTACAAGCATCCCTTCACCATAATGCTGACCCTGCCGCTGGGGCTTATCGGTGTTCTGCTGGCGCTGTTCATCACCAACAACACCATCAGCATGCTGTCACTGATGGCGCTCGTCATGCTGGTCGGCATCGTGGTCAACAACGGTATCCTGCTGATTGACTACACCAACGTTCTTCGGTCGCGCGGGCGCGGCCTGAATGAAGCCATCCTCGAGGCCTGTCCGGTCAGGCTCAGGCCGGTCATCATGACCAACGTCGCCACGGCACTGGGCATGCTGCCGCTCGCCCTGGGCTTCGGCGCCGGCGGCGAATTCCGGGCGCCGATGGCGATAGTAGCCATCGGAGGACTGCTGACCTCCACAATGTTTACGCTGTATGTAATACCGGTGATTTACAGGCTCTTCGAGCGGGAGAGACAGGAATGAAGGCGTCAACAGAACCGGGCGGGGATAAAAACAGGTATCGCGGCGTAGTTATAAACTTCATGCCGCTCAAGGGTTACGGATTTATTCGTGCCGAGAACGGCAAGCAGATCTTCGTCCATTACAGCGATATTCGGGGGAAGGCATTTCGCACACTGATCAGTGGGGAAGAGGTTGAATTCAACATCCAGATCGGCTCCAAGGGTCCCCAGGCGGTGGATGTGGTGCGCCTGGATCCGCCCCGCGAGGAAGATGAGCCACCGCTTCTCAATACAGGTAAAACCTGGTGAGTAATTCTTTAGGGTGAAGTATGTCCGTTCAACTCGCGATACTCGGCTTTCTGCGCGAACGCAACTATCACGGATATGAACTTAAGAAATCCATTGAAAGCCGGATGGGAGCCTGGACCGACATCAAATTCGGTTCGATCTACCATGCCCTGAATCATCTTGAGAAATCAGGATTCGTGCGCAACGTGGAAACCTTGCGAAAGAGTGGTAAGCCGGCACGGAGCATCTACGCGATAACAGACGACGGCCGCCATGAGTTCAGGAGACTGCTGCGTGAAAATATTATCAAAATGCAGATGGTCTATCTCAAGGAGGATGTCGGTGTTTTTTTCGGTGGTCACCTGGAAAAGACGGAACTGGCGGAAATCCTTGAACAACGAATACAGGCACTCGGTGAAGCGAAAAACAAACTACTGAAACACAAAAACATGGTTGGTCAATATGCCCCCGACTGCATAAACGTCGCCAACTGGCTGGTAACGCACCATATCATGCACTTAGAGGTCGAGATAAAGTGGTTTCGCGGTATCGTGAAGGAGTTGCTTGCCGGGAAGCTGTATCCATCCGAAAATGGTGTTGCAGGGAAGAAACAGGCTTGGTGAAAGATCACTATTGTCTGACCATACGACAACAGCACATACGCGGGTTCGGAGTCTGTCCTTCAAAACAAGGCAAGGGAGATGAAAAAAACCATACGGATAGTCGTTATTGCGGTTACTCTTATAATTATAGTAATGGTCGTGGGGATAAGCAGCCGCGACAGCTCCATCAAACGTGAAACGCCGGCTTTGACCCCGGACACGACCGCGCTTGAGAATGAAATGCCGGTAGCCGGCGTCAGACTGGAGCCCACCGAGTTTTACGAGATTATCAGCGCCAGCGGTGTTCTGGAAGCCTGGCGGCGAACGATCCTGAGTTCGGAAACCGGGGGGCGGGTAGTAAAATGGAATGCTGAATTGGGTGAGCGGATAAGTGAAGGGGAAGTGATTCTTTTTCTCGATGACGAAGTCGCTGAACTGCGCCACCATCAGGCGGAAGCGGCGCTGGAGAGCGCCCGGATAGCCGCAGCCAAGGCGAAGCGTGATTTCGAACGCCAGCAGTCGCTGTACGAAAAAGGCGACCTGTCCGATAATCTGATCGAAGCCGCCGAGCTGGCGCTCAAGCAGGCCGAAGCCGGTTTGAAAGCCGCTGAAGCCGCCGCCGGACTTGCAGGGCGCGCATTCCGGGAAACCAGGGTCGAAATGCCGTTCACCGGCCGACTGTCCGCCAGGCTTGTATCGATCGGTCAAAGCGTAATGCCGGGTTCGCCGGTGGCGGAGGTTGTTCAGACCGATCCCATTAAAATCACGGTCGGTCTGTCAGAGAACGATATAGTCAAAGTCCGCCCCGGCCAGGGCGTCACCATCACCACAGTCGGATGGGGCGATCGTGAATTCAGCGGCGTGGTTCACGCGGTCGGAGCCGCCACGGACGCCGCAACGCACATGTTTCCAGTGGAGATCGCCGTTCCAAACGGACAATTCGAAATCAGACCGGGCATGGCCGCCGCGGTCGATATCCTGGTCAGGGTATACAAGGATGCCCTGGTTGCCCCGCAGGATGCGCTGAACAACTACGGTGACCGGGTAAGCTGTTTCTTCGCCCGGGATGAGCGCGCCGTCGAAAAGACCGTCAAGATCAGCCAGCCTAATGCCGGGATGGTGATGCTGACCGCCGGAGCCGATCCGGGCGACACACTGATCACCCTCGGCAGCGCCAACTTGAGATCGGGTCAGAGAATTTCACTGTCCATAGAAGAATGACAGAGCCTCCATGTCAATAATTCGTTACTCGGTAAAGAATCCGGTAATCGTTAATATAATTACCGGCGCCATTCTAATCCTGGGGATCATCAGCCTGATCGAGCTGCCGCGCGAACTCCATCCAAAGGTTTCCTTCAACTGGATATTCATCATTGTTCCCTTCCCGGGGGTCGGTGCGGAGGAAGTTGAAATGCTGATCAACGTCCCGGTCGAGGATGCTATAGAGGACATCGACGATATCAGGCTTATCAGCAGTGATGCCAACGAGGGCGGCGGATTCATAATGGTTCAGTTCGAGGATATCGACGATGCGACATTCCGCAGCCGGTTTATCGAAGTGGAGCGCGAGGTCAACAATCTCGACCTGCCGGAGGGTTCGCTCGACCCGATCGTGGATGACTTAGACACCGACGACTTCATGCCGATCATTTCCGTCTCAATTGCAGGGGACATTCCGGAAGAACAACTAAGAGAACTGACCCGGCATTTACGCGATGACCTGATGGACATCAAGGGCGTTGGTCAGGTGGCGATGACCGGTGTCCGCGAGCGTGAGATATGGATTGAAGTAGATCCGCAGAAGCTTTACCAGCACAGGCTTTCTCTGAGCCGGATAGCAGGTGCGATCTCGGCCAGAAACCTGAACATGCCGGCAGGCGGAATGGATGTCGGCAGGGAGTCGTACCTGCTTAGAACCATCGGCGAGGTACAGTCGCCGGAAGATTTCAAGAGCGTGATCGTCCGCTGGAGCCCGCGCGGGAACCATCTCCACCTCGGTGAAATCGCTTCGGTTACTGACCGCTGGAAGAGGGAATCCACCCGCTCGCGCCTGGACGGTCAACCGGCAGCCACCCTGTCGATCTCCAAGAAGGCAAATGCCAACTCCATCGATGTCATCGAACGTGTGAAGGAGATCGCCGAGGGTTATCGCGGTCGTCTGCCGATGGGAACCCGTCTCGTTTTCACCAATGACAACTCGATCTACATCAAGGATATTCTGCATAAACTGCAGAACAACGCGATAATCGGCTTCCTGCTGGTGATAATAATTCTCAACCTGTTCATGGGTTTCAGGAACTCTCTGGTGGCGGCGATCGGCATTCCGGTGGCGTTTATGGCGACCTTCACCTTCATGAACTACAGCGGTCAGACCTTCAACGGCGGTTCGCTGTTCGGGCTGATCCTGATCCTGGGTGTGGTTGTGGATGACGCCATCATCGTCGTGGAGAACTGTTTCCGGCATCGACAGCGGGGCGAGTCGCGCAGGGAGGCGGCGATTTCGGGGACAACGGAGGTTCTTGGACCGGTCATCTCGGCGACACTGACCACCATCGCCGCATTTCTGCCGCTGGTTCTGATGACCGGCGTCATGGGCAAGTTCATGCGCATCATCCCGATAGTTGTCTGCCTGACGCTGGTGGCTTCTTTGGTGGAGGTTTTTCTGATTGCACCTTCGCACTTCGCGGAGTGGGGCGGATTGCGCGGGTTTGGCGGCGACAGGTGGTTCCGGCGACTTAAGACGATTTATTCCAGGATGTTGATATGGACAATTCGCCGTCGTTTCCTGGTCGGTCCCGCCCTGTTATTTATTATTGTCCTGCAGGTGATGGTGTTGGCATTGGGATTGATACCGGTCGACTTCTTCCACGAGGATGAGATCTCGCAGTTCTACATCCACGTCACCATGCCGCCAGGGACGAGACTGGATGACACAGACCGGGTGATCGGGCGGGTCGAAGCGATGGCGCGCATGCTGCCGGAGGAGGAGGTTCACACGGTCATCGGCAATGTCGGGCTTCTTCAGAGACAGGATGACTGGATCTATGCCGACAACGTTGGTCAGGTGATCGTTGATCTCGTGGAGAGTGAACTGCGCGACAGGTCGATGGATGAGATCATCGACGAGATGCGAGGCGATATCAAGAAGATCGAGGGACCGGTTGATATCAGGGTCGAGAAGATATCCGGCGGTCCGCCGGTCGGGAAACCGGTGGCGGTGAAGGTCAAGGGCAAATATCTGGACGAATTGGCGCAGGTTGCCGACGAGGTGAAGGCGATCCTGGCAACCATCCCGGGAGTTTACGATATCGGTGATGACAATCAACCGGGCAAGCAGGAGGTTAAGCTTGTCGTTGATGAAGCCAGGGCAATGCGGTATGGGTTGAGCGTCGCAGCGGTGGCAGGCGAGGTCAGAACCGCGGTCGAAGGCTCGGAGGTTACCATATTTCGCGACGCCGATGAAGAGGTTGACGTCAGGCTGAAGATGGCGGGACTTGAAGAGGCCGGCATTGAGGCGCTGCGCGGGTTGATGATAGCCGCGCCGACCGGAGCGATGGTCAGGCTGGACAACATCTGTGACTTCGAAACCGGACCGACGCTGTTCCGCATCCGCCGCTACCGCCAGGAACGTGCGATCACTGTTTCGGCGAACGTCGACAAACGGGTGACGACTGCCGTGAAGGTCAACCGGGAAATACAGAAAAGATTTGAGAGCATCGCGCCGCGGTATCCCGGGTACACACTTGATTTTACCGGTGAAATGGAGGAATTCACGGAATCGTTCAACCAGCTTGCCAAGCTCTTCCTGTTCGGCGTGATTCTGATATTCACCATCCTCAGTGCGCAGTTCAAGTCGATCCGCCAGTCGTTCATCATCCTGTTGACCATCCTGTTCGGTTTCATCGGCTCGATGATCGGTCTGCTTATCATACAGAAGCCGTTCTCGTTTGTAGCCATGTATGGCATGGTGGCTCTGGCGGGGATTGCGGTCAACGATGCGATCGTGATGGTTTCATTTATCAACCGGGCCCGCGCTCGCGGCGCAGGTAAATGGCGGTCGATAATCGAATCCGGCCGTATTCGTCTCAGGCCGATTATCCTGACTTCGGTCACAACCATCCTTGGATTGTTGCCCATGGCGGTTGGTCTGGGCGGCAAGTCTGAAGCCTGGGGACCGATGGCGAACATCATCATCTTCGGGCTGATGGCTTCAACGATATTGACTTTGCTGGTAATTCCGACGGTCTATTCGATAGTCGTCGACGAATGGTTCGGCCTGGCGCCGCTTAAGAGGAGGTTGACGGGGCGCAGGGGTGTAAAGGGTAATCAGTCGGCAGTCTGATCAGTCGGTAGTCCGGTTGCCCGCATGCGTGCAGATTGTGGGGATGGTGCGGGTTGATTATTCCCCGTGTTTTATAGTGGGCAAAAGTTACGTCTAATCACCCATGTAGTCGATGAATTCCCGTCGCAGGTAGCGGTGGATTTCCCGGGTCGCATCGGTTGTATCGCCGCCTGTCGGCAGCAGGTATTCGAAAGGTTCATCGCCCTCCAACGCCAGGATCGAGTGACAGAGCGTGCAATCCATGGATATCGCTTCACCCTCTTCGTCCACCAGGTTACTGTTGTGACAGCGCAGGCAGCCGCGCCCGAAACGGTGACCCAGATGATTGGGGTAGCTGCCCCAGGTGATGTTCATACCCGGGTGGATGTTGCGCTGGTAGATCTCCTGAGCGGTTTCAACTGCAGCCTCCGGGGCTTGAGTGTCCTCAGTTCTGAGACCGCTGTAAAACCCTTGCAGACGGGTGTCGATCATCTTCATGCCGTTTGCCTTGTCCGGGTAATTTTTGATCAGAGCTCCCAACACCTCGCGCTTCACAAACGGCAGCCTCC
Source organism: bacterium (assembly GCA_025774605.1). Classification (GTDB taxonomy): domain Bacteria; phylum Electryoneota; class AABM5-125-24; order Hatepunaeales; family Hatepunaeaceae; genus JALGVR01. The sequence goes on from JALGVR010000013.1 coordinate 22,264, forward strand.
TGTCGATCAATCCCCGTTGCATGCGCCGGTCGATCGCCCACTCCGGCTTCTCGTATATATGCGTGGCGCGGTTGTGGCAGTCAACGCAGTCCATGGTGCGAACAGATGCCGGTTCGGTTGGGGTGTTCGGCGGCTTCGTGTTGTGAAACCGCTTGAAATTGCCGTCCCGTCCACGGACATCGACCCAGATCATCTCCTCGCGTTCATCGTTTACGGAGGCATAACGCAGCTCGTTCGCCCGTGACACGTGCCAATGACTGCCCCGTTCAAGTCCTCTCTCGCCTGATCCGATTTTCATCAACAGGGTTGTGTACCTGGGCGTCGAGAGCGAATCGGTATCATAGTGAACGATGGTTTTAATGCGGTTTCCGTGAAACATGTCAGGCCAATGGCACTTCTCGCAGGTCTCTCTCGCCGGTCTGAGGTTGCGAACCGGGGTCGGAATCGGGCGTTCGTAGAGGTTGAACGTAACCGAAATCATCTGCCATACGCCGTTGAACTTGGAGTCGATCAGCGCGTCCAGTCCTTCACCGACATGGCATTCGACACACTTGACGTGTGCGTGAGGCGAAACCTGGTAGGTCGTCCACTCCGGATTCATCACTGAATGACAGGCTGTGCCGCAAAAGTGCGGCTGATCCATGAAGTTCAGCATCCGCATCCCGCCGAGGCTGAGGAATAACAGGTTAATCAGCGTCAGTATTATAACCGTCCGGGACAGCCTCGCACAAAAAGTCTGCGCCGCGAGATCGTCCTCGTCGAACCTTTTTGTCAGCAGTTCTTTTAAGGATTCGCCCGTTTTCCGCCGCCAGATCATCCAGCCGAAAGGAATCAGCAACAGCCCTGTGATGAACAGAGCCGGCAGTGCGAGGTATGTGATCAGTCCGATGTAAGCGTTGGTAAGCGCACCTGTGAACCAGAGCAACTGAAGGAAAACGAATACTATAAACGACGAGGTGACCAGCGCCGCGCCCAGCTTGCTGAAACCGTTGACAGAAATTCCCTTCAGGAATTTCAGGTACCAGTTCCGCATGCTACTTCAACTCCGGTTGAAAGAAATCACCGTACATCTCCATCATTTTACCGGATTTGATGTCCTTTTTCAGGTCGGCTGTCGGTCTGTTCAACCAACTGTGCATCGGGTCGGTGGCGAGAAGTCTGTCGATATAGGCAATCGATTCACTGTCGCCGATGTCCCGCACTTCAGGGATGAACTTGAAGTAAAAGTGCTGGGCGACATCGTAGATGCCGTGCCACCAGGTATAATCCGGCCCCATCATCGACGCACCGTGCCGCGCCCGCCTGCCCTCGTGGTGCCAGAGCTCCCAGTATGTCCACTCGACCTTGTTGCTGAACGCCGCCGGGTTCTTCAGCGCCTTGTTTTTCTTCAGGATCTCCATCACCTTGCCGGCAGGTTTGGCGAACTTCTCATTATACAGGTTCACCAATCCGTCGAACTGGTAGAAATGGCCGTCCACGAACACCTGGCTGTGGCAGGCGCTGCAGACGTCCTTCATGCTGTTCCGCTTCTCCATCCAGCCCTTGGTGTGCTTGGAGACCTTGGGGCGCAGCGTCCAGGATATGCGTTTCCCGGCGTCGTGCGTGATCTTCTGCAGGCTGGTGGCTGACAGGTGACACGTCGCGCATGTCGGAGCGGCGAAGTAATCCTGCCCGACGACCCAGCGGTCGCCGGTAAGGTTCATCCTGTCGATGTTGGTGAAGTAGGCAATCCCGTGCTTTGATTCTTCGTAGATCTCCTTCTGAGGATGATCGGGACCGAGGTGGCATTTGCCGCAGGTCTCCGGCTGGCGGGCCTGACGACGGGAGAAGTCGTGACGGGCGTGGCAGGCGTTGCACGAGCCCAGAGTTCCATCGGGGTTGATTCGGCCGATACCGGAATTGGGCCAAGACTGCTGTGCCAGTTTGTTTGGGGAGTGGGGGTCGATCTTGACCTTGGTACCGTGGCAACTCTCGCAGCCGGCGATCGCCACCGGTGCGCCACCGGCCACATAAGCCAGGTAGGCATCGTTGGATTCGAGTATCTGACCGGCGGCGGCATGGTGCGACGGCGTAAATTCGGCCGTTTCATGGTTGTGGCACTTGCCACAGTCGTTTGGCGTGACGAGTGTGCTGATGTAGGCGCCGTTATGCATATAGGCGTCCGGCTCGCCTTTCTTCGCCGCGTGGCAATCGTAGCATGTGACATTATGCCGCGCGTGCTGCGATTCGTACCACTGGTGGTACAATCCCGGTGAAATCTCCTTGTGGCAGGTCATACACTTGCCGGGGATCGGATTGTCCGCGGCCAAGATGATGTTGATGGAGATTATAGTGAAGAGAACGACGAAAAGAAGGGTTTTTTGTGTCATGACCTGCTCCTTTTTTGGCTCCCGCCGGATTTCAAGCGTATGTAACCCGGCGGAAACCTTAAATTGCGGCTGTTCAGTGCATGTTCTCAGCAGTGATTTTACATTCGCTTAATACTTTTCGGCAATCACCTTCCGTTTCAGGAGCGATATGCCGTGTGTTATTTTCAGGTTCTTCGGACAGGCGTCCATGCAGTTGAAAATCGTGTGGCAGCGCCAAAGTCCGTGCCTGTTGTCCAGCGCCTCCAGCCGTTCCTCGCTGCCCTTGTCGCGCGTGTCGAATTCGTAGCGGTACGCCTTGTAAAGCGCCGCCGGTCCGATGTATTCCGGATCGGTCCAGAAGGATGGGCAGCTTGAAGTGCAGGACATGCAGAGGATGCAGGCAATCGGGTCAGATATGCGCTTGAACTCCTCGGGGGACTGCAGCCTCTCACGATCCGGGGGGGGCTCTTCGTTGATCAGGTATGGTTTTACCGCCGCTAAATGCTCGAAGAAGGGATCCATATTAACAGCCAGATCCTTGATAACCTCGAAACTGGGCAATGGATCGAGCACGATGGTCTTTTTCTTCATTGGTTCGATCTGCGTTTCGCATGCCAAACCGTTGATACCGTTGATCTTCATGGCACAGGATCCACAAATACCTGAACGACAACTCTTACGATAGGAAAGCGTTCCGTCCTGATGCCATTTGATCTCGTTAAGCGCGTCCAGCACCGTCATGCCGGGTGAGGTCTGGACGGTATAAGATTTGTAATGTTGCTTCGCTTCCTCCTGCTGTGGGTCGAAGCGTGAAATTTTGAATGTAACTTGCATCTGTATTCTCGGCTTAACTGTTATCTTGGAGGGCGGGTTTTCAACCAACCCCAAAACTTTAATACTTCCTCTCCATCGGTTGGAAGCGGGTGATGATCACCGGACGCCAGTCGAATTCAACGCCGCCGCCCGGTTTGCGCCAGGCAAGTGTGTGTTTCAGCCAGTTGTCGTCATCGCGCTTGGGGAAGTCTTTCCTGAAGTGCGCGCCGCGGCTCTCCCTTCTGCCCAATGCACCTGAAACGATAACCTCTGAGAATTCGAGCAGATGACCCAGTTCGATCGCCTCCATCAGGTCGGAGTTCATTACCTTCCCCTTGTCGTCGATGGAGATCTCCTTGAACATTTCCTGCAGTTCTCTCACATGATCGAGCTGCTTCTTCAGGTCGGCTTCGTTGCGGAACACGCCACAGCGAGCGGTCATGGTTTCCTGGAGATCGGCGCGAATATCAGCAACCTTTCTGCTGCCGTTCGCCTTGAGGAACCAGTCGACTTCCGCTTGGGCTCGCGCGCGCGGGTTTTTCGGCAGATCGCTGAAGTCTATATTCGACAGGTCCGCCCGCGCCGAACGTCCCGCGATGCGCCCGAACGTCGTCGCTTCGAGCAGAGAGTTCGTTCCCAGCCGGTTGGCGCCATGCACCGATACGCACGAACACTCTCCCGCCGCGTACAGACCGGTTATCCGCTCCAGCTTGCCGTTCTTCACCACGTGACATCCGTTGTCAACCGGAATGCCGCCCATGGAATAATGTGCCGTCGGCTGAATGGGAATAGGCTCCTTGAAACAATCGATGCCTGAGAAGTTGAATGCCAGGTCGTGGATTTGCGGCAGCCGTTCCATGATCCGCTCTTTGCCGAGGTGGGTAATATCGAGATGGATGTAGTCCTTGCCGTCGATGCCCCGTCCCTCGTCGATTTCAGTCTGCATCGAGCGCGCCACCACGTCCCGGGGCGCCAGCTCCATCAGCGTCGGTGTGTAGCGTTCCATGAACCGTTCGCCGTCCCGGTTCTTCAGGTAGCCGCCTTCGCCGCGCGCGCCCTCCGTAACAAGTATTCCCTGTTTCCACAGCCCGGTCGGGTGGAACTGGACGAACTCCAGATCCTGCAACGGCAGCCCGTTCCTCAGCACCAGACCCAGACCGTCGCCGGTGTTGGCGTGGGCGTTGGAGGTGATCTTGAAAGCCCTGCCGTAGCCGCCGGTGCCCATAACCACCGCCCGCGCGTGGAATACGTGGAGACCGCCGTTGCGGATGTCCCACGCCACGCATCCCTTGCAGACGTCGTCTTCGATGATCAGGTCAAGGACATCGAACTCGCTGAAAAAGCGGATATGGTTCTTCAGCGAATTTTCGTACAACGTATGCAGCAACACATGACCGGTGTAATCGGAGGAGTAGCAGGCTCTAAGGGCTGCCTTCTCACCGAAATTCAACGTATGACCGCCGAACTTGCGCTGGGCGATCAGACCATCCTTGGTGCGCGAAAAAGGAACGCCGAGATGCTCAAGGTCGTAAACCACGTCCGGAGCCTGACGCACCAATATCTCAATGGCGTCCTGATCACCGAGGTAGTCCGATCCCTTGACGGTGTCGAACATGTGGTATTCCCAGTTGTCGTCGTCGATGTTGCCGAGCGATGCGGCGATGCCGCCCTGTGCCGCGCCGGAATGCGAGCGGGTCGGGAAAACCTTTGTCACAACCGCTGTGTTGTACTCGCGCGATAAACTGACCGCGGCTCTGAGACCGGCAAGTCCCGAACCAATTACGACAGCGTCAAATTTATGTAGTTGTCTGTCAGCCATTAATGATCTCCTCAAGCCAGACCGAGGATCGTCATCGATCCCACGATCAAGAAATACAAAGCGCCGATCCACAATCCGGCCACCACGATCATGCGCAGGCCGGTTGCCCGGATGTAATCCTGCACGATAAGCAGCGCGCCGTTCATCGCATGATAGACGGCGGTTACGACGAACAGTATATCGAAGGCGCGCCATAACGGATTGTTAAGCCGCTCCATCACCGAACCGAAGGTTATTTCACCATGGTCAGGCGCCGAGAAGTGCAACACCCAGAAATGAACCAGCAGCGCCAGCAGAAGAAATACTCCGGAGATACGCTGGAAGAACCAGCTGAACGCACCGCCGGAACGAATGCCGCGATCACGGTCACTCATCCTTCACCTCCCACCCGGCCAGGAAAGTCTCCTGCGCGATCGAGGCTTCTTCTATGATGTGGTAGTTGCTTTTGTCCGGGTTGTGCTTCCAGTACATGGCATGGGTAAAGATGGGGTAGGCGCCGGCGACGAACAGCACCAGGCCGATCGCGGCGAGTATCCAGAACATCTTTGCCTGGAACAACGCCCCCTTCCAGAAGTCTATGATAAGGATGCGCACACCATTCAAGGCATGATATATGACTACGGCGTAAAGTCCGATCTCGAGCAGACGAAACTGCCACGATCCGAGAAACGCCATGGTTTCGTTGAACTTGCCTGGATTGTGAAGGTTGCTGATGACAGTGATATGCATTGCCAGATATATTATCAGCAGGATACCCGTAGTACGAAACAGTATCCAGGCAAGCATACCGGTTTTGGGTCGATAAAACATACAGACCTCTATAGTTTATAGCCTGTCTGTCCTCACTCTTCAGTTGAGATGGGGATCCAAAGAAGTAACGTTATCAGGTTAGCGTTGCAGTAATATAAAAAAAAAGCGGGATAGAGCAAAGCCTATCCCGCTTTGAATGATGGTTGCACAGAGTTTCAACCCAAATATGTGCGGAGGGATTTGGAACGCGATGGATGATTCAACTTACGAATGGCCTTCTCCTTGATCTGGCGGACCCGTTCGCGGGTTAGTTTGAATTCAACTCCGATCTCCTCAAGGGTCTTCTGGTCTCTCCCGATCCCGAAGTAGTATCTTATTACTTCCGCCTCGCGTTTAGTGAGCGTGGAGAGCGCGCGTCTGACCTCTTGCTTGAGTGACTCCGTCATAAGATGGGAATCCGGGGACGGTTGCATATCATTGCGGATGATGTCCAGCAACCGATTGTCCTCACCGTGAGCGAAGGGCGCGTCCATGGAAAGATGACGCCCCGCCATTTTCAGCGTGTCGGTCACCTCGTTGAGATTCATCTTCAGCTCGTTGGCGATCTCGTCGGGTGAAGGTTCCCGCTCATATGCCTGTTCAAGTGTGCTGAAGACCTTGCCTATCTTGTTCAGAGCCCCGACCCGGTTGAGCGGGAGTCGAACAACACGAGACTGCTCCGCCAATGCCTGCAGTATCGACTGGCGGATCCACCATACCGCGTACGAGATGAACTTGAATCCACGGGTCTCGTCGAAACGTTGCGCGGCTTTGATCAGGCCGAGGTTTCCCTCGTTGATCAGGTCGCCCAACGACAGACCCTGGTTCTGGTACTGTTTGGCGACCGAAACGACAAACCGCAGGTTGGCTCTGACCAGTTTGTCAAGTGCTTTCTGCTGCTCCCGGCATCCATACTTGGGTTTGTCCCCGTTTACAACCTCCGGATCCTCATCGGCCTTGTAGTTGATGATCCGTGCCAGATGAATCTCCTCGTCCGGGCTGAGAAGTTCCACCTCTCCGATCTCCTGCAGATAACGCTCGAGAGATTGGTTGGTTCTGATGCTTGGTTTTTTCGTAATCTTGCTCATTGCATCCGGCTGGTTTGAAACATAGGCTGGAAATAACCCTCATTCAGAGTAACCCGGGGGCTGGATTATGAGTCGCGCATCTGAGTAACCTCCGGGTAGGGTAACTTATTAAAGTTGCGCAACTACATATGTTACGAATCAATCAGAGATTTGTCAATAGTAAAAGGTGTGTTTTTTACGGCGGATCTATATTTAGGGCTGTTTGGAATAGGCAGATTGACTAAAAAAATGCTCTTGTTATGCATTTGTTTATATAGAGATCTGATGGTTTCCTTCAGATTAATCTATTTCAGGTTCAGCATCAAGTCAGCCAGACCGATAATATCATCACGCAGCTTGACCAATGCTGTAGAAGGATCGTTCAGCATGTCTTCACGGGATTTGGCGTAGTCCGGCGCCTCCCTTGAACCGGTCAGGTAATGATAGTAGCTCATCGGTTTCAGGTTCGCCCGGGTTATAATTTCCTGCTTGTCAAGCTTTCCGATTTCCAGGATTTTCTCCCAAAGCAGATCCGTGGCTTGTGAATATCCCTCAACCCGTCGCAGCACTGTCTGATGATTCATCTTTTCAATCGGCAGCAGCTCGTTAATCCTTTCAAGAAGTTCTTCGGCCGTCAATTCAACTGCTCCGGTAGAAAATTGGTTGATCAATTCGCCGATATGATCACCAATATCCTCAGTAAGATAGTATAATTCACTTTGAGGCATTTTCCCTTCCTGGAAGTCTGATTAAATTTATGTAAGACTGATCAAAAATGTGAACCGGGATCGAACATCATCCGGTATGCCTTACCCCATTACGCTGGTTTCTTCTTCACCTCTTTCAACAGTCTCGCCATACCGACGATATCATTGGAAAGCTTCACCAATGCGGCGTTCGGGTCGTTGAGCAGATCATCGCGGGTCTTCATGTAATCGGCGGGCTCGCGCGAACCAGTGAAATAATGATAGTAACCCATCGGCTTGAGCTTGGCTCTGATAACGATCTCTTTGCGATCGATGGCGCTTTCAGCGATCAACTTGTCAAACAATAAGTTACTGGCATGAAAAAAACCTTCCACCCTCCGGCAGATTGTATTTCTGTCCAGTTTATCGATCGGCAGCATCTTCTTGAGACGAAAAGGAAATTCCTCGACGCTGATCTTCAGTGTCCCCGACGAGAACTCATCAACCAAATTGGAAATCTGTTTGCTTAATCCCGGGTTTATGTAATGTAAACCCTTATATCGCATACTTATACTCCTGGAAGTCCCAAGACTTGCTCGAATCGTAAAGATATCGCGCTGATGAATGTTTCAATCTGGATCCTTAGTGATATTCAAGGTAAATCAGTGTTCCACTGTTAATGACAGGCAATTAACCGTCTCTTGCCAGGCGGAGAAACCTGACTGAATGGGAGTCTCTATTTGACGTAACCTCATCATCCGGATCCGGCATCACATATTCCCTCGAGATCCCCAGTCAGAACAGGTTTGTCACGAGCAACCGGATCTTAAAACTCCAGCTCTATTTCCGTCTTCTCGGTGTCCGTCAGCAGACAAGCCATACCTATGATGTCGTTTGAAAGCTTTACCAGTGCAGTGGACGGATCATTGAGAAGATCATCTCGTGTTTTAAGGTAATCGGCTGGTTCTCGTGAGCCCGTGAAATAATGGTAATACCCCATCGGTTTCAGCTTCGCCTTGTCAATGATCTGCTTCCGATCTTTTCTTCTGTTCTCCATCAACTTCTCAAACAGCAGATTGCTGGCATGGAAATATCCCTCGACCCTACGGCACACGGTCTCACGTCTCATCTTCTCAATGGGCAGCATCTTCTTGAGCCGATAGGGGATCTCATCGGGTTTCAGCCTGATGGAGCCGTTGGAGACTTGATCCACCAACTCGGAAATCTGCTTGCTTAACCGGGGGTTAACGTAATGTAAACCCTTGTTGCGCATGTGTCACTCCTGGAAATCTTATGATTCTGCAAGATATTCCGGGGACTTGTGCAGATGAAAAACCTAAACGGGCATGAGCCCGGTTGACCGACCGACTTGTCTGCCGGAAAACTAACGAACCTCCTGATTTATATAACCTTAGCAGTAACAGCAGCCAACAGATCAGACACAGCATTTTCGATATTTCGATCCTGCCTGATGCTCCACGATCGACGACTGCCATCAACCGCATTAAATCTGAACGCCCGTTGAGAATATTTCACAACGGGGAAATTCGCTTGACACAAGATAGAGACATGCTTAAATTTGTTGTATTATAAATAATCAAAGGATCAAACGCAAGCCCTGTTATGGATATTGTCACATATTTTAGTTTGATCGCCATCTAAATGGGGCTTGATCGACACAGGAGGTAGTTCTATGAAGTGTTACGGCATTATTGGTCTGTTGTGGGCGTTTCTTTTCACACCATTATCGGTTTTCAGTGCTCAGCCTGCAGACGATTCGGCTGTACTGGACAACCGGCATTCCGTCGGGTTGATCCCCTTAATTGGCCGGGATGAGGCTGATGACGACAGCATCGTTTACGAATATGGCTTCGAGGACGGCTGGAGCGGCTGGACCACCGAAGACATGACGGATGTGGGCTTGATGTGGCATGTTTCCGAGGAACACGCCTGGGAGGGAGGCAGCAGTTGGTGGTGCGGCGACGAACATCTGGGCGGGTATGACAACCACTGGCTCCAGTACTTGATGACACCGGTGCTTGATCTGAGTGACCACGAAGATTTAAGCCTCGTCTTCAAGCTTTATTACAACTGTGAAGACCCTGATCATGATGATCTGGATCCGCCGGATCCGAACGACTGGCCCGACTACGACGGTTGGGACGGCTGCAACGTCTGGATTTCAACCAACGGCGGTGAGGATTGGGAGGTCTTGACGCCGGTTACGCCGGATTACGATTTCGAGAGCCTCTTCAGTTTCGGTGAAGAGTGGGGAATGGGGGCGGGCATTCCCGGCTGGGCGGGCTTTGAGACCGAATGGTTCGACGCGGAGTTCGACCTCAGCGATTACGCCGAAGAGGAAGTGCAGATCAGGTGGGCTTTCTGCAGTGATCCGGGCTGGGCGACCGGTGACGATCCTGACGTTGACCGGGAGGCAATCGGCATGCTGGTCGACGAATTGCAGATACTCGACGGAGAGGACGTCGTCTGGGAGAACGACGGCACCGAGGTCGGTGACATGGAACGCCTGTCAATGGGGGAATCCGCCGGAGATCACTGGGAGATCAGCGACGATGACGCGCATTCGGGTGATTTCAGCGCCCATTGCCCCATCGAATTCGCACTGCGCGATGCTCTGATTTCACCACCGCTTGATATCCCGGAAGAGGGCTGGTACACGTATTTTGATTTCTGGGTTATCGCGAACACCAGGATGTCTGATTCAAACAATGACGGTTACCTCGACGACTATTTCAGGATCGAAGTCAGCGATGACGAAGGCGTGACGTGGCAGGACGTGATTTACGACTATGGCGATGCGGGACATCCGGATTTCTTTGAAGACTGGGGTTATTACGGTCCGGACGTCTGGTTCAGATCCCCTGATTTCGCGGAGTGGCGGGGAAAGCTTAACCTGACGCAATTCGCCGGTGAAACGGTCTATTTGAGGTGGGTCTGCCTCACCGACAGTGTAACTGAAGGCGACCAGGGGACCGGTATATGGATCGATGATTTCAGGCTGCTGACGACCTCGCGCCGTGAGACCGATGTCGGCATCGAGTGGATGTACATCGCCTATCCTGTTACAACATCCGCTGTAACGCCATGCCATATTCTGGTAAAGAATCACGGCCTGGCAACGCAGGACTTCGTACAGAAGTTCTTCAGGATCGACGATGCTGAACGTGGAACACCGATTACACCCTGGCAGGAGGATCTGCCGCCGGATTCGAGCGAAACCTACAATTTCCGTCTGAGGGAACTGCCCTACGCCGGTATGGCGACTGTAACAGCATGGCTTCAGGTGCAGGATGACGAAGATCCGTCCAACGATCATGTGTCCGCCGATCTGGTGATATATCCTGATAATATGGCTAAACTCGGTTACGATATGCGTCAATGGGACACCCGGATAACGTTTGCGGTGGACAACGGTCCCGCCGTCCTGTTTACGCCGTCCGACGATGACTTCGCCGATGCCTTTGATCTGAATGCGATCGAGGTTCGTTGGAGCAACGCCGAGCAGGACGAGGATGTGACAACGACCCTGCGTGTGTTTGACGAAATCAACAATACGCTGGGCAGGGAGCTGTATTCGAGGGAGATTACCGTTACCCCGGACGATCTCTATCCGAATGTACAGCGGATCGATCTGAGTGATGTCGAAGCGTTGAAGAAGCTTGATGAGGATTTCTTCGTATACTTCAACATCAATCATTACAACGAGGAGAACGACAACTATTGGCCCCAGCCCCTGGGCAGGAGTATCGGCGGCAACGATCCCCACTGGGGCGACGGGCATTATTTCGTGGCGAATGGTCAGAATGCTGAGTCCAGAGACGAGCTGGAATACCAGATCCAGGCGATTGTGTCTGAAGCAGAGACGATTGCCGACGGTATCGACCTGGTGGCAAGCCGCGACGAGATCGATTTCGGTGAAGTCTGGCGCGCGAAGACGGTCCGTTTGACGGCTTTCGGCGGTGGGGCGGAACCGGTTACGATCGACGGCGTTTCAGTTGATAACGACGCCTTTACCGTTACGGCCGACAGTGAGTTTCCAATCGTTCTGACCACCTGCTCACACGCGGTGTTCAACGTGACTTTCGAGGTCGACGAGGAGGACGATTACAGCGGCTTGCTCACCTTCGACTGCGACGATGAGACACCGCCCGAGGTCCAACTGAATGCGGTCTACAATGTCGAGAGCAGAGAGACGACGCCGCCAGCCGGTTTTGCGCTGGGCGAGGCATATCCGAACCCGTTCAACGCCACGGCGGTAATACCGTTCAGCCTGCGTCAGCAGACGGATGTGAGCCTCGCGGTCTATGACCTGATCGGGCGCAAGGTGGCTGATCTGGTTCAAGGTAGCCTGCCGGCCGGCAGGCATGAGGTTACCCTTGATGCCGAGAGGCTTGCCGCGGGAGTTTATCTATGCCGGCTTGAGGCGGGAAGTTTCTCGTCGGTTCGTAAGGTCGTACTGATAAAGTAGTACCTACTTGAGTAAAAAAGCGTATGAAAGATGCTGTCATTCCCGCGAAGGCGGGAATCCAGGCAACTTACGTAATATCAAATGCTTATCTGGATTCCCGCCTTCGCGGATAACGGTTATATATGCAAGTAGGTAGTAGTCAGTACATGTGAAACAAGATCAATAAATCCCTAAAGACAACGCAGGGGCAGATTTTCCGAACCCTCCTGAGTCCGGGCTCAGCAAGTTTGCCCCTGCGTTTAACCAACCAAGGAAGCAGCAATGACTCAATCTCAACCCGCCATGTCAAGTGGTGGTTCTCTGGAATTTGGCCGGACAGCGCCTGATTTTAACCTGCCGGGCGTTGACGGGAGAAACTACAGTCTCGATGACTACCGGGGCAATGTCAAGGCACTCGTGGTTGTATTCTTTTGTAATCATTGCCCTTACGCGATAATGACACAAGATCGCCTGATCGCGCTGGGAAATGAATACAAGGACAGGGGCGTCGGTTTCGTGTTGATCTGCGCGAATGACGCGGAGAAATATCCTCAAGACAGCTTTGACAACATGAAGAAACGCGCCGAGGAAAAGGGATATCCTTTTCCCTACCTGCACAACGAAGACCAGAGCGTGGCGCTTGCTTACGGCGCCAAGGTTACACCGCATATCTACCTGTTCGACGGCGATATGAAGCTGCGTTATCGCGGGGCGATAGACGATAATATCGACAACCCTGACGCCGTCAAACGGCATTACCTGCGGGATGCCATCGAAGCGATCCTTGCCGGAACCCCGGATAAAATCGCGGATCCGGACACCAAGCCGGTGGGTTGTTCAATAAAATGGAAATAGACCTTGAGGATATTTCGCAACAGATGGGGCAGGGGAAGCCTGTCGACTCGTCGAAATGTGGGTACAGCCCGGTTGATCTGTCTCTTCCACCGTAAATTCTGATGATGCCTTATTATTGAAATATTATGACGTTACCACGTCGCAGCTTGACCATCGCCCTCCTTTTCCTGTTTGTCAACCTTGCCGCCGCCGCGCCGAAGCTGCTCATCCAGATGGATCTTTCACAGCGCGATCACCTGAAGGCGTACGGTGTGGTGTACTGGGCGGTCAAACAGGGGGGTAAAGCCGAGTGGCTGCTTAATTACCGGGGCGGATCCTTCCTCTGTGATTATTATGCGCAGCTTGAGCGGTTATGCCGGATCCGCGGGGTTTCATTCGATCCGGTCGACGGTGCGCAGGCGGCGAAGATATATGCCGAAATTGAGGGCGCCAACATGGAGGTCGTGCCGCTGGAGAAGGCGCCCAGGATTGCAGTCTATGCACCGGAAGGTTATCAACCGTGGGATGACGCGGTTATGCTGGCGTTGACCTATGCCGAGATCCCCTATGATCGGATTTACGACGACGATGTGTTGAAGGGGCGGTTGAACGAATACGACTGGCTGCATCTTCATCACGAAGATTTCACCGGTCAGTACGGCAAATTCTACGCATCTTATAAGAACGCGGCCTGGTACCAGAGCAGCAAGGTCAAGAATGAGGCTCGCATGGTGCGCTGGGGATTTCCATCGGTCAGCGAGATGAAGAAGGCGGTGGCGCGTGCGATCAAGCTCTACGTGCAAAAGGGCGGCTTTCTGTTCGCCATGTGCTCGGGGACGGATTCATTTGACATCGCGCTGTCCGCCGAGGGTGTTGACATCGTCGATACGCCCTACGATGGCGATCCACCGGATCCGGACGCGCAACGCAGGATCGATTATTCGAAGTGCCTGGCGTTTCAGAATTTCAGACTGATAACCAATCCGAAGGTCTATGAATTCTCCGACATCGATATGACCAGGGACTCGGGGCGCGGCTACCGGGGCGAAGGCGGCGATTACTTCACCTTGTTCGAGTTTTCCGCCAAGTACGATCCTGTTCCCACCATGCTCACACAGGATCACACTTCGGTGATAAAGGGCTTCATGGGTCAGACGACCTCGTTTCGCCGTTCGCTGGTCAAACCTTCGGTGATCGTCATGGGGGAATACGTGGGGCGTGATGAGGTAAAGTATATCCACGGCAACTTCGGCAAGGGTTTCTGGACATTCTACGGCGGGCACGATCCTGAGGATTACCGTCATCTGGTCGGCGATCCACCCACCAATCTCGAGCTTCACCGCAACTCGCCGGGCTACCGGCTGATCCTCAACAACGTGCTGTTTCCCGCCGCCAGGAAGAAAAAATTAAAGACGTAGTACCTACTTGAGTAAAAATGCGTATGAAAGATGCTGTCATTCCCGCGAAGGCGGGAATCCAGGCAACTTACGTAATATCAAATGCTTATCTGGATTCCCGCCTTCGCGGG
>JALGVR010000100.1 GCA_025774605.1 bacterium
CTGTCGATCAACACCATCATTAGAACGGAACGTTAGAATTATCGTAAACCTCTGCATCCGCATTGTTACGCTTGTCGGCGAAATTGTCTGTCTTTGCCTGATCCTTGCCGGTGAGAAGCTTATTGAAGAACACGTTCTGGATTTCCTTCTTCGTCTTCAGGGTAACTTCAAGCCGCAGGTTAAGCAGTTCGTCCAGGCGGGTCTTCAGGTCGCCCAGCTTCTCCAGTCTCAGGCCGCACTTCCACAAATCCTGCTTCAGCCAGCGGATGTTCTCTGCGGTGATCATCATGTTGTTCCGCCAGATCTTGCGTCCGACGTAGCGCGGACCGAGCACCGTTAATTCCCAGGCCAGCATCGGATTGCCGGCGGACTTGGAGATCGTCAGCTCCACCGCCGCCACTTCCACCTGGTAACGCCCGTCCGGCTGGTAACGCCCGTCCGGCAGCGAATCGAAATCGTCCGTTTCGCTGACTTCGTGTTCCTGGTAGACATCTTCCCACTGGGCTAAATCGATGTCGTCGTGGTTATTGTATTGACTCATTGCGTTCTCTCCTTTGCGGTTTTGTCAGAAGTTTGTCTCGTTTTCGCATCACTCACGGCGATCTGGTAAGCGGCGAAGAATTTCCGGTAGTCCATCTCGATCGTTTCGGTCAGTTTGCCGCTGCGATCACCGGCTTCATAGTGTTTGCTGGGCTTGGTGCGGATGACGCGACGCTGAACCGTGTTTCCGTCTTCATCGGTATCGTCTTCGATATCGAAGAACAGAATCAGGTCACTCATCCCCAGGATAATCTTGCGGGCTTTATCGGACAGGCTGGGCATGAAGCGCGTGTATTTACCGGTACGGGATTCGACTTCCCTTTCCTGCGCATGCGAGACCAGGAACAGACCGTAGGGCAGCAGGGAAAGCTTGTTGATCACCCGGTGGAACTCGGAGTTGACGAGCGCGAATCCCTTGCCGTAGGAAAGGTCAGATTCATGCTTGATGCCGTGCAGTTTGCAGACGTATTCCGAACACATCCGGTAAGCGTTGTCGATGGTGTCAACGATGATGGTCTTGAAGGAATGCTTCCCTTCGGCGATATCCTTGCACGCTTCCAGGAAATCATCCCAACTGGCGATCGGTATCTGAAACACGTCGAGGTGATTCAAACCGGCTTCGGTTGCCAGGAACAGCGCCTTATCAGCTCCTGCGCAGAAGCTGCTCTTGCCCGCCTTCGCCGGTCCATACAACAGAATGGTCTGGTTTGACAGATCGACCTGGGGCGGCGTCTTTTCTTTGGGTAACATTGTTTGTCCTCGTGTTATGTTTGTTGAATTATTTCATTTCATTTTGTTCGGTTGCTGAACCTGTCACGCTGATAGGATTAAAAGACCGGGTTTTCATTATCCGTATCCTCCAATACCGCGGATAGTTCACTATGCGGGGCTTTATGCTCATAGAGATTGTCCCGCACGTTCGGATTGTTGTTGCTGCGGCACAGCGGCCAGTAGGCGCACGGCTGGTTGCCGAACCTGAAGCAATGGTCCCGGTTCGGTATCCAACTGTTCTCCCGCCGGGCGGTCAGGATCAACTTGGTGATATTCCAAAGGTCTGAAGATGTTCTGGCTGCATCCTCAGCGGACAGGTAGAGGACTTCGCGGTAATACATCTCCGGATCGCGGTACTTCTCTATCAGTCGTTCACGATAAGCCTCGTCCGTTTCCGGCATCTTCCGTTTGGCGGACGTCTTCCCGGTTTTGGATTTCCTGATGAGCTCCGCTTTGCGAATCTCGAACTGTTCTTCCGTTTCGCCTTCGGACTGCTTCAGGCTTGCTTTACGGGTGATGCTGTAGATAACACCGAAAATCTTCCGCTTCAGGAAACGGGACAGCGCTATCGCATAAAGGTTGATCTGGAAATCGGCGGGAAGACGTTCGATGTAATCGCCGGTTATTTGCGCGGCGGATTTATGTTCGAGGATGAACAGTTCGCCGGTTCGCTGCAACTGCACCAGGCCGTCGACCTTGCCCCGCAGTTCGAACGTCCGGCTTGACCTGCCGGTGGCGGGATTGACGATCGGGACGGTAAATTCCACTTCCAGCCCGAGTACATTGAACTCTTCTTCCGGATAGTGTTGAGTGTAGCCGCTGAACATGGCGTGGCACAGATGCCAGTCTCGCTTCTGGCGCGGGTCTGATAGACGATTCGGGAAGCTCTGGTCGATGAGGCTGGCGACTCTTTCAAGTTTGGAGTTATATTCTCCGCCGCCGTACCAGATTTCCAGAACCGAATGCCACACCGATCCCAGGTAGAGATTGTCGTCCTGCGCCAGTGGGACGAGCCCTTCGTTCATCTGCAGATGGTATTTCCACCGGCAACTCATGAAAGTCTTCAGCGCCGAGTAGGTGAGCGTATCTTTAGGCATCGGTCTGACCGTTAGTGATTGTTTGATTTCTATTTCTTACTTTTTCCATTTCCTTAATCCGGTTTTCTGTAATCACGATTTCCTGTTTAATTGTTTGAAGCTCCCGCTCCAATCGCTGTATGGTGTCCCTCCGACGGCCGGTCAACTTACCGACCTCAACGCTAAGGTTTCGAATCTCGTCATCAATCCCGCTGCGTCGCTCAAGTAACCGTCCGAGTTGCCGGTAAAGACCGGGTAATTCCATAATCTCTTTTCCTCACTTTGCTTTCCTTAAGCATGCCTGTGTTTCCCGATTTACTAACTTCTGCCTTTCCGCCTTTCTGCAGATATCGGATGATCAACACCGCCAGCGCTTCTGCAGATCGGTCTCTTTCTTCGGTTGTCATCGTCTTATAGTTTTTTGTCACTTCCATTCATCCTTATTCCTGAGCAGAGAACGCCCGGCATTTGACTGCCGGGCGTCCAGCGCCTCATGAGGCAGGGTAGGGTGGATTCTCTTTAACTCTGTTTATTAAGTACTGATTTCTCGGTGTTGATCTGATTGATCGTCCCGCAACGCCGACAGATGAGAATGATCTCACCTTTCACCGTCAGGTTGACCTCCTGTTTGAAGCGGATGTTAACCTGATCGCCGTAACGGATGCCCAGCAGGGCGGTACATTCAATGCAGAACCATTTCGCATCGGAATCATTATTATTCATCAGATAAACCCGTTTTCGTACGTCGCTTATCATATTGGCAACTGGCGTGCCAAACGAGAAACCGAAGCTCGTAACAACATCTATCTTATTGATATACCACCGGTTACAAACAATTAACGCGTGCGTGATCCTTACCCTTGTGACCCCTAAAATCTCTTTTTTCATCAAATCTGCAGTTTCCGAACGAAAAAACGCAGATTTATCCGCCAAAATGTCGAAAACTACCTCGAAAAGTGCTCTTTTTTTGAAAAATGCGCAGAAACGAATGATTCTACCGAATGAAAAACGAATGAAAAGGGTGAAGTCAGGGGGCTGAGCGAATGAAAACCGAATGAAAAAACATAGTCCCATCAGGCGTTTGAGCGTTTTCATTCGGTCAAAAATGCAAAAACGAATGAAAAAAATGCTCTTTTTTGAAAAAAAGCGCAGAAACGAACGATTCTACCGAATGAAAAACGAATGAATGGTGAAAATCGGGGAACGACCGAATGAAAAACCACCTGTCAAGAAGCTAAATCAGACGCATCCATCCGGTCCGATTCTTGCCGGTAATAAGTGGAATTACGGCGATATTCACTTGATTTCACAACCCCAACCGATACATTGGGAACTGCCGTAACAGACTCAAAATTATTCAACAAGAGGAATCAATATGCGTGTTGCTTTTTATACCCGCATCAGCACCGATGAAGATCACCAGAAATACAGCCTCGATGCCCAGCGGGACCGTCTCGAGGCCTACTGCAAGTCGCAATACGATGAGTACGAGGTGGTCAAGGTCTATCGTGACGCATCCACCGGCACTAACATGAACCGTCCCGGGCTTGAAGAGATGCTCTACGATGCCGAGAATAAGCGCTTTGAAGTCCTGATCGTATTCCGGGTGGACCGCCTGTCGCGCAACGTCCGCCAGCTCGCCCAGATGGTCGAAACACTTACTGAATATGGCGTTGTTCTTCGCAGCTCGACAGAACCCTTTGATACTTCAAACTCCGCGGGTAAGATGATGCTGCAGATGCTCGGTGTGTTTGCCGAGTTCGAACATGCCACTATCGTCGAACGCACCAAGGCCGGCATGGAGCGCAAAGCCCGGAACGGCGAATGGTGCGGCGGGTTCGTGCCGTATGGATACCAGAAAGTGGATGGTCAGATCGAGATTAATGATGAGGAAGCGTCCATCGTCAGACGTATCTTCCGTGACTATGTTTACGGCCGGAAGGGAGCGACGAAGATCTACAAGGAGCTGAACGCTTCAGGCCTGCGGAAGCGTAGCGGCGTCATGTGGGATAATCGAGCGGTGATCATCATCTTGAAAAACCCCTTCTACACTGGTATGATCCGCTGGAAGGAATCGGTCTTCGACGGCAAGCACGAGGGCATTATTTCTCAGGAGATGTTCGACAAAGCGCAAGCCATCTTTGAGAAACGGAACAACGAATCCAAAGGGCAACGGTTCAAGAAGGCGAGTGATTTCTTCCTGACAGGGCTGGTGTTCTGCGGAAAATGCGGGAAAGGTTTGGTGGGACGGGCAGCACATCGCAACGGACACCGCCACAAGTATTATGCCTGCCCGACCCGCAGCTATCATCGTGGCTGCGACCTACCCTTCATTCGAGCGGACATTGTCGAAGTATTGGCAGTCAAGGAAATCCAGTCAATCTTCCGCAATCCGGAGCTGCTGGAAAAGGTCAGGGAAATGGTCAACGAAGGATTGGCAGAGGAACGACCGGACAAGACTCGGGAACTGGAGAAAGTGAACCAGGACATCGAACGGACGAAAAGCGCTTTGGATCGCTACTTCGCCGCCTTCGAAGCGGGGACGCTGAAGCCCGAAGTGTTGAACGATAAGATCGAGGAATTCAGTCTGCGTTTGCAGCAACTGGAAGAGGAGAAGTCAACTCTGGAAGGGGATATCGAAGGGATGAGCTTAAGTGAAATAGATCAGGAAGGAATTAAAGTTTATGTGGACGCCTTGGAAGCGGTACTGGAAAACGGCGGCAATGAACAGAAAAAGCACCTTCTCCGTACGTTATTGGAAAAGGTGCTTGTTCACGATAAAGACAGGTATGAATTCACGTTCCGACTGCCGGATGGATCAACGCTTCAGCATGCACTGGAGACCATCCCCGAGGACGAGGCTAACTCATTAAGTGTTAACCACTTAGCGCCCACGGTTTGCAATCACGACACTGCTGCTCCCCGGGAGGGACTTGAACCCCCAACCTAGTGGTTAACAGCCACCCGCTCTGCCGATTGAGCTACCGAGGAATTTAGCCTGATAATTTAATCATATTATCTATCGAAGTCAATAGCACATCTAAAATCATTACCTCACTGGCTCATCATCGCTCCCAACAAACCACATGTATCCAACCTTGTAGACTGTCTCAATTGCACCAGTCATCCCATCATATTTCACGAGCTTCTTCCGCAAATATGCCACATGCGCGTCAACCGTTCGCAGGGACACATCAACTTGCCCACCCCATACCTCGTTCAACAGGAAATTCCGCGATAACACCCGGTTAGCATTCGATGCCAGGATGAATAATAGGTCGAATTCACGTGGAGATAAATCAACCTGTCGGCCGTCAACCGTAACCTGTCGGGATTGAGGTTCGATGGTCAAACCTCCACAATTGACGACCAATTGCCGTGCTTCATATCCGGACCGCCGCAAGACCGCCCGAATCCTCGCAATCAATTCCATCAACGAAAACGGCTTGGTGACGTAATCATCGCATCCTGAACGAAAACCCGCCATCCGCTCAGCTTCGGTTCCTTTGGCCGTCAGGATGATCACCGGAGTACTGACCTTTTCTCGCCTCAATCTCCTCAGGATATGCAAACCATCAACCAACGGCAGCATCAGGTCAAGTACAATCAAGTGAGTTGATCCGGACAGTGCTGTCGCCAATCCGGATCGGCCATTTGATGCCAGAGTAACCCGATAGCCTGAAAGTTCGAGATTGCGCTTGAGACGAGGTCCAAGATGCGGATCGTCTTCGATTATCAGAATATGAGCCATTTCAAGTGTGAAAGTGAGAAAGTGACGAGGTTTTAGATATTCCTTCTTAAAGTTAAAGCTCTAAAATGATGAATAAACTTCTGCGCCATCAGGGATCAGCCATGAAGTATCGGCAGTTCCACCACAAACCTCGTCCCACCTGAATCGTTGCCCTCAACGCGAATCCCACCTCCATGCGCCTCGACAATTTCCTTCGCCATACTCAATCCCAGTCCCAGACCCGATACGCCGGACGCCGCATCACCCCTTACTCGCTGGAATTGCTTGAAAATTCGTCTGCGCTCGGCAACGGGAATGCCACCTCCCATGTCATCAACAATGATTGCTCCACCAGATTTCACCTTTCGCAATAGAACCGTCACTGCAGCACCCCCCTTCTTAATGTTGTCCAGGTTCAGCCTCGTATGCCGCAAGGCGTTGTCGATCAGGTTGTCTATCAGGATCGCGATCATGTCACGGTCAAAGCGACCTGTTAAGGCGACATCCTGGGTATCCAGCCTCAATTGAACGCCCGCCTGCTTGAATTGTGGAGCCCATGCTTTCACAGCCGCGGTTACAACTTCAGCCAGGTCGCAGATCTCGAGATTGAGAGTGCGTCTCCCTGCCTCCAGGCTTAAGGCTGCACCCTGAACCGCCCGCTCCATTCTTGTGCATTCGCGCCCGATGGCGGCTATAATATCGCGTTCTTCTTCGGGAGAAGCAACCATCTCCTCAAGAAGGGAATCGGTGTCAAGCCGAATGCGAGCCACCGGTGTTTTGATGGAATGAGCGAGATGAGCCAGGGCAATACGGTTGCGGGAAGCTTGCTGTCTGGTTAATATAATCGAAATCGTAAAGACTGTTATCAGCAGTATGATGACAATTTCCAGGATGGCAAACAATTTCTTCACAGCAGTCCGGCCTGCGCTGATTTCCCTGCTTATCTCCGGATATTCGGTGTTGACCAACACCCTGAGATCAAACATCCCCGCCCGCACATAATATCCCGGATCCTCACCCTTCTTAACCGGACCTTCGTGGATGTTTACGGCCGGATCGCCGTACCACCACAGCGTATCCCGCCCGTTCAGTACCCCCATCGTCTGCTTCCATTCATTGTTGGGCGAGCGATATGGATCGGATACCTTACGCCATGAAGTGTCCGCCGGTTGTGGAGCCATGAACAGTACGACCGGATTTTCACGCGCCATGCTGTCAAGTAGTGCCGGAACCCGGCTGATGAACCACTCTTCATCCAGTATCACACCGACGACCTGGGTTGAATATTCCGGATAGAAGGAATTACGGTACCGCAGCAGCATGGAATACTTGTCCTTCCCCGTCCTGCACTGCCAGAAGCGCGTCAGACCGCCGACCGTTCGACGCATCATCTGAGCCGCGCCTCCACTTGGAGCGTATCGATTTCTGGATCTGTCAAAAATTCGTAACAGCGTATCATTGGGGATCGAACTTTCGACACTACGTGCTCTTCCCAGTTTGAAATCCACCCGGAATGCGTCTTTTACGCCGGGCAACGCAACCAATCGGGACAGGTCGATATCCTCGAGTGGAACGCCTTCCTGCTCGTACGCCAGGAGCTGTCTGGCATGGGGGTAATAAACTCCCTGGAGGTTTTCCATTATGATGCTGAACAGGCGCATCTCGCTTTCAGAAGTCGAACCATACTGCGCCTGCGCGGTTTGACGAATCAGCCACGGCCACCACTTGAAATGTACAGTACCCACCAGGATCAGGAGTACTGCCGTCAGCAGGACAATAATCGTCCTGCCGGTTTTGCCTGATATGAAGATAGTTGGTAATCGGAACATTTCCCTTCCTTAGAGAGATGATAACTGCGTTGACAAATTCTTAACGCAATCTAATATGAAAATGCTGGAAGTTGTTAAGGAGTTGTTGGGATATGCATTCCAGGTAGGATTTATCATTGAACGACGACATAACGGATTATGTTCATCGACATGAATCCGAAATTATATCTCAGGATGTCTCATACAAGAGTGTCCGAGCCCCCCGCTACTTCCCTGGCGGGCGGACAGGAATGTTCGCCCTCCAAGTGTCAAATATGAAGTTATTGCAGTAATGACAAGTCATTGTACCTGAATCTTCGCTTGGTAATCTAAAAACGCTCGAGCCATCTCCTGATCCGCGCCACACCAACCTTGATGCGTTCAAGATCGGTCGCATAGGAAAACCTTATGAAATCCCCGGCGAGTTCTCCGAAGTCCAAACCAGGGGTAACCGCGACGCCCGCTTCTTCAAGCAGTCTCCTCGAGACTGTCAAGCCATCCAGTCCCGTTGAGCTGATATCTGCAAGCAGGTAAAAAGCGCCCTGCGGTTCCGATCCCAGGCGCCAACCCAATTTCGCCAGGGATTCGATCAGATAAATACGACGTTGATTATATATTTCAAGCCTGTCCGATACGAAATCCTGCGGTCCCGTTAATGCGGCTTCACCCGCCTTCTGCACGAAAGCGTTCGCCGAGAGGAAAAAGTTCTGGTGAACTGCCTTGAGCTGATCCAAAGCGTCTCGAGGACAAATAACCCAGCCTAAACGCCAGCCAGTCATGCCATAAACCTTGGAAAACCCATTCAATACCCAGCAATTGTCTGTAAACTCGAGGATGGAGGCGGCTTTCACACCATAGGTTATGCGATGGTATATCTCGTCCGAGATTATGGTGATGCCAGAATCAGCCAGCCCTGTCAAAACCTCCCGATCCGCAATCATTCCGGTCGGATTCGACGGTGAATTGATCAGGATCGCCTTGGTGCGGCCGGTCACCGAAGCCAGCATGCGTTCCAAATCGATGGCAAAGCCGTCCGTCCGATCGAGCTTGACGGAACGGACACGCCCACCCAGATAGCTGATACACTTCGGATACGGAGGATAATAGGGCTCATGAATCACAACCTCATCACCCGGGTTCAGCAGAAAACTGAAGACCAGAAACAGAGCGGGAGAAACCCCCATGGTAATAAAAACGCGGTCGGGATCTAACTCTACATCGTATTCTCGCGCATAATGCCCTGAAACAGCTCTTCTTAATTCATGGATACCCTCTGTCGGCGTATAGGTGGTATATCCCTCTTTTATCGCTTGAAAAGCCGCTTTAACCACGTGACCGGGGGCGGACTGATCCGGTTCACCCAGCTCCATGTGAACGATGTCCCGCCCGGACGCTTCCAACTCTCCGGCTCGAGCCAGCAACTCCATCGCGATGAACGGCTTTATTTTACCGGCGCGGCGACTCTGCATCCATTCCTCCTCCCTATGAACCGCATCGTAATGTCGATTAATGACATACCATACCTGGTTTGTCCGCTTGAATGTATTATCTCATCGGTCCCTTCCCAACGTTTCAAGACCGGGAGAGTCAATACAGCGCTTATTTGTTGTCTAAAATAGTCGAGCTTTCGAGAGAATGAAAGTCAGGGCCTGGTTTTTCTCGTTTTACGTGGATTTTGCGGATGGAACAACGGATTCCCCCGGACTGCACGCCGGCGGATCACCCTTTTGTGTGGGGGGAAAATTAAGACACTTTAAGCTCATCATAGCCAATAATGGCAGCTCCCAGTGCTCCGGTGAACTCCGGTTGTTCCGGTAATATAATATCGTGGCCCAGGACCCGTGAGAGTTCCCGAACCAGGCATCGATTCTGCGCCACTCCTCCGGTAAAGGCAACCGGCGGCTGGGGTTGAAGTGATTTCGCCAGTTGTCCCACCCGATGAGCAATCGATTGGTGAACACCTGCCGCGACGTCCTCCCTCGCTGCACCTTCCGCCAACAAGGATAGAACCTCCGTTTCAGCAAATACCGTACAGATCGAGGTTATCTGAAACGGATTCTCGGATGAGTAGGCAAGCTCTGCGAATTTATCCACGGACAGCTTCAAGGTCATGGCCAGGAATTCGAGGAACTTGCCGCTCCCCGCCGCACATCGGTCATTCATCGCGAAATCCATAACCAGGCCGCCGTTCTCCATAATTATGGCCTTGGAGTCCTGACCGCCGATGTCTATCAGTGTACGCGTATCGGGAAGAAGATGACCTACTCCCCGTGCGTGCGCGGTTATTTCCGTGACCGTTCTGTCAGCGAAAGGAACCGTTATCCTGCCGTAACCGGTGGCGACAACCCTGGACACAGCCCGCAGTCCCGCCTCGTGCAATGCCTGCCGGTATGCGGTCTCGGCGCTCCTGTCAGGCGTCCAGCCTGTCGCGACAAGACTGAGTCCCAATTGACTGTTTCCATCCCAGATCACAGCCTTGGTGGTGCGTGATCCGACATCTATCCCGGCGGTAATTGTCCTCTCACCCTCTATATTTCACCTTCTTTCCAAGGTCGATCATGAGCTGCAATTTGTCGGAATTACATCCGATCGGAACTTCACAACCGGTCGAAAACACGAATCCACTGGGATTGTCCAGTCCAGGCTCGAGGAGGTCATCACACGCATTCTCAATGTCGGCATTACTCGAGGTCAACAGACTGTTGGGGGGGGATATTTCCAACCAGTCGAACACTATCCCCAATGGCGCTGATTGCCGAATTGACATTTAATTGATCGAAACTGAAAAGGTCGGCTCCGGTTTCAGGAATCAGATCAACTGTCAGGGAGGTGTCCCCGCAGATGTGCAGCGTTATGTCAAGGTCATAGCGGTGAAGATAGGCGATCAGACGACGATTATACGACAGCGCAAACTCCGACCGGTCTGCCCCCGCCGATGACAACCGGTTCATGCCTCTCTGTAAATCCTTCTATCGCGCCGGGCAGGGCCGGCATTCCGGCGAGCATCCCCACACCTTCAAAAGCCGGACCGGCAGCCGTTGAGGTGGCAAATAGACCACCGTTTGCGGACAGTACGATCTCACCGTTGGCGCCAAGGTCGATGAGTAGTCTCTGGCGGGATGAACCGGTGGACATATCCAAATCAGCGGCGATAATCGCTGAGGTTGTATCGCCCCCGATAAAACCTGAGAGGATTGGACAAACCTCAGTTCCGCATCTCTTTGTCAACCCGACAATCGCCGGATCAAAGGGGATGATCCCTTTCCCCTC
>JALGVR010000101.1 GCA_025774605.1 bacterium
GACCTTGTCCGCCGGGAAGCTGCCGGTGTAGTTCACCGAACCGACGCTGTCAGGGTAGACCATTATCAGGTTGAACTGACGCAACGAGCCGTTCTGGAGGTAGAAGTACTTGTCAGAGTCGTAACTGTCGAGACCGCCGATGCCGTTAAGCAGATCGGAATCTATGGTCAGGAGCTGACTCGAGCTCGACTTGTCCTCGGCGAGGAAGATGCCGTTTTCGTCGTACAGCCTGGCGTACAGATACTTCGGTCCGTCTGAAGGTGTGCCGCCGGGACTGTTGGCGAACGTCCATTCGAACGATGTGATCGTCGCCGCATACTGGGTGTCGGAACAGAGCGTGGGACTTGCCTGTCCGGCGGTGGTCGTATCGCTGTAGAAGAATTTAATGTACGATCCCGAGGGATAGTTGCGAGCCATGTACGTCCAGGCCGTGTTCTTGGTAAATGTGTATGACCCGCTGGGCAGGTAACCGTAGCTGTTGACATTGCTGTAGTCGCAGTCGATCTGAGGCTCATCACCCGCAGGTGAATACTTAGTCACATAATTCCTCTCGGCGTCCGCGATATACAGATCAAAGCTCGTTGTACCGGATTCAAGCACGGCGTCGATCCCGACCGGATGCGAGAACTGCCCCAGTCCGGTACCGTTGCTGCCGAAGGCGGTGCTGAAGGTGGGAGCCGTGCTGCCGCCGCCGCCCTCGTTCTCGGCTTCGGTGTCACGGTAGACGATTATCCGGTCGTTCCCCGTGTCACAGACCCAGAGATAGACCGTGTCCGCCGCGGCCGCGCCGCCGTCGCTCTTCACCACCAGGTCGGTCGGGCTGACCCATTCGATCCTGCCGTCCTGACCCGTTGAAGGGGCAATATACTTCAACTTCGCAATCCGGTTGTTGCCGGTATCCGCAACGTATACGTCATACCAGCTATGCGCGGTGTTGTAACGTACCGTTACGCCGCACGGATTGTTGAATTGACCATCGCCTGATCCGGTTGTACCGTAATCAAGCACATCCAGGCAGGGTCTGTAGAAGGCGAAAACATGGTGGCCCGCGGTGGGGATGGCGCCGAAGTTTCCGTCACCAAAGGTCAACACCTGGGTGTCGTAATCATACATGAAGTGATTGTCGGACGGTCCGGATCCGGCGAAGTTGTCCACCCTCGTCCACTGGGTCGAATCGGTCGCCGTAAAAGTGGATTTCGTGTAGACAGTATAGGTGTTTTCCATCGGTTTAAGCGCGGAGACGTAGGTGATATTAGGAACCGCCGCCGCCACTGTCCCGTAATAATCCATGCGGTCGGCATCATCCGCGAACAGCGCCGTTCCCGCGGAGATATTATCGATGTCGTAGTTACCGTCATCCGCTCCGGCGCCTGATTCCGGTTCACCGTTTTCGCCCGCCTTCAGTATCTTGATCCGGTCGTTGCCTGAATCGCAGATAAAGATGTAGTCATTAATCGCCGCGGGATCGGTCGCGCCTGGCAGCGTGAAGGTGATGTTGTCGGTCGCCGCCGCGTTGGTCGCAGCCTGGGCGGTGATGATAATCGTCACCCCCGGGATGTCGTCAACCAGGGTGTAGACCGGACCGCCGCCCGACAGCGCCGCGGTTCGTCCGATGATATGACCGGTTGTGTTGTCAGTGACGTTAAAATCGACCCCGTCCATATTAGTACCGGGACCACCCACCTGCGCCGTAACGACGGTGAGCGTGTACTCGTGGTTGGTGAACAGCGCGTTATTGCTCGGATCCGCGGTAACGGAAGCCAGACCGCCGGTGATGTTGTCCGTAGTGGTGATGGAGGCCAAACGGTTCGCTCCGCTCTGCGCCACACAGACATCCTGCGGTTCGTCCAGGGCATCGTTGTCATACGTGTCCTCATAGGCGAAAGTCGCCGCCGCATCATCCTCAACCTGGAAGGTGTACAGTTTCGGATCCACGCTTGCGCCCACGTCGCCGGCGTCCAGCACGTAGATATCGGCCTCGTCCGCCGCGGCCATGTTCAGGTGGAAATAGACAGAAACGATGTTTTCGAACGCGGAGGGATGACCGGTGTTGTTGGGAATGGTCTCGTTGATCTCGAACGGATCTCCAACCACAGTTCCATTTACAGCCGCGGCTGCCACACTGTAGTCGATGTCACCGGTCAGGTTCGTGGCGGCGGTCGAAGTGTAGGCATACTCAACAGAGATAACACTGCTGCTGGTGAGTGAAGAAGCCGGCAGGGTAAACACACCGCCAGTGGCTGCAGCGCCCTCATACACGATGGTATACACATGGTCCGAAGCCGTGTAACCAGCCAGTGAATTAACCCGCGTATAAGTATTGTTGTCCACGATGAGCAACTCCGATCCGCGCACCACACCGCCGTTGTTCAGCATGATCGTGGTGGCGTCGAAATCGCCTCCCGCGGCGGCCGGTGAACTCCAGGCGAGCGTCCCTGTACCGCCCGTGGTGGCATCCTTCTCATAGTCGATGTCCGTCGCGAAAAACTGAACCCTGTCATGAAAGGAATCAACAACATAGGCATTGTAACTGCCCGCTGCATCAGCCCACACCGTTACGCTGTTGGCGTTTGAGAACGGCACATCGATAACCGGATTGTCCACCGGTTGAAGATTGTATATACCTGAACTGTTCATAACGTGGAAATGGGTGCCGTTCCATTCCACCACCGGTACGTACGTAACTGCCCAAACTGGCAGCGTAACCAATAACAGCACCATTACCAATAAGGTACTGAAGCGATTCGGAGCGCACATATTCTGCACCTCCTTGCATTTTGTGGTTGTCCGTATTTCGGGTTAAGCGATCCTTCAACCTTAAGGTCACTTAAGATTCGAAGATCCGTCTAAAATCCGAGTATCATCTTTCCCCACTGGCGATCTACGCCGAAGTGGCGAGCTTTTGACTCACCCGCTTCTTATATCGGCATAGTGTCGCCTGAACTTTAACTTTTTTTGAAACTCATCTCTATTATCGGCAAGAGCGGAAGGTTCTTTAGCCTCTCGAACGATTTTGGAAGGTATTCCCAGCTGTAAAAATCCTGGGAAGAGTGGTTAATAAGAGAGGAACGTCATAATCACCA
The DNA here is from genome assembly GCA_025774605.1 of bacterium. Classification (GTDB taxonomy): domain Bacteria; phylum Electryoneota; class AABM5-125-24; order Hatepunaeales; family Hatepunaeaceae; genus JALGVR01. The sequence goes on from JALGVR010000101.1 coordinate 3,084, forward strand.
CTGCGAACGGATTAATTTTTTCTGTTGAAGAAGTCTCCCAGGTGTCATGCCTGCGGAACAGTGAGTCCGTGAACACTGTTTTGCTGTTCCCGACATGTTTCATCAGGGAAACACTACGTTCTCAGACAGCCTCATCGGCAGGAATGACAGCGTGAGATACAGTCCCTGACAATGGATTGCTTTCACAGAAACTTACTAAACAGGGTTCGGAAAATCAGCGGCGGCCGTTCGTCGCATCCATTTAAGGGATGCGGTCAGACACAAGTCTATTCACCGGCTTCGACGGTAACCGTGCCGCTTATACAACTCATCGATATCCGCTGCACATATACGTCATAAGCGCTGCATTGAGCCTGGTTTATGTTTATAGCGGCTTCACCGCTGAAGTTGGTCAGGAAGGTGATCAGAGCCACAACGCCGCCGCCGTCCGCATTCGTGCCTACCGGGAGACTCGTATCTTCGGTATCGAATATCACGTTCCAGGTAATGTCGATTGTAACCTGACCACTCAGCCGGTCATGATCGATCTCGAAGAACATGTGGTCGTTCTCCCTGGTGAACGGACCGGGGCGGAAGTTCAACGCCTCGAGGTAAGCGTTGTCATAGACCAGATTGACGCTCAACCCGTGCAGTTCACTGGCGTTGGTCAGTTCAAGTCCGTAAATTAGTGTATCGCCGGCGGATATAGACGTGTCGGGCGCCGTCAGGGTCAGGTTGCCGGTGGTGGTAAACTGAAGCGTATCGGAGAATGCGGTACTCTGATCGTCCTGCGAGGAAACCCTGAAGAAGTAGGTTGTAAGTTCGGTCAGGCTGTCGATCTTGAGGATATGCCTGTAGGTTGCGGTCAGATCCGTCTGGAACCACGGCAGATAATTTCGCGCCTCGCCCCATAAAATGCGAGAATCGGCTTCCATGTCGGTTGTCCAGAAAATGGCTGTGGTGGATCCGGTTGTATAGAGCACCCTCACATCATTGATGGTCACCCGGCCACCGTTCTCTTCTTCAAGAGTCGTAAAATGTTCAATATGCGAATAATTGCGGTTGCCGACATCGTCTTCAGAAGCAACCTGCACGTTATAGTTTGTCTCAGGTTCGAGACCGGTCAGCATGACTGAATGCTCGGTGGTCAACTCCTCCCTTAACGTCGAGTCGGTAAGAACATCCGAACTGACGCCCCAATAGGCGCGCGAGTCGGCGTTGATATCGGTATTCCAGGTTACCGTCGCTCCACTGGATGTGATGTTGACGACCTGCAACCCGGAGATTATCGGGCCTACCGGCAGATCGTTGGGATTGGGGGTCTGAAAGAAAACAACATCACTGACGGCCTCAAGAGAATCCACCGTCCAGGCGCGGATCCGGAAGTAATACCCGGTATCCTCGGAGAGCTCATAGATGTTGACCTCGTGCAGTTTGATGAACATGCTGGTGTCGTACTCAGCATCATTGAGGTTGTCCCGGTCAGTGTCATATTCGATAACCGCCTTTGCCGGAAGATCGGTCTCAAACCATATCGTAGCCTGGTGAAGCGATGACAGCGCCCTGATACCGAAGATATCAAACTGATCCTGAGGACCGGTTATATTTTTGGTGCTATTATCCTTGCTGCACGATATCGCGGCAAGCATGACCGGCAGCAAAAGAACAAGTACGAACCGAAATATGTTTTTCATCTTTTTTTCCTTCAGATTGATTTTCCTGACCCACCCTCCCCATCTGGAGAAAGATGAAGCATGCGCTTGTTGGCAAGTTAAATGATTTAACAGCTGAAAGGCGTTAATCCTCTCTTATCACGCTGTAGCGCAGCAGGCGGTTGTCAGCCAATGTCCATGTTCCGCCGATGGAGTTTCCGCCATCGTAAACGCCGGTCAGGGAAAAATCATGATCGCCTCCAACCGTAAACGACGTGTCGGAATACTGGATCTCCCCGAAAAACGGAATATGTTCAACCATTACTTCCCCCTCCGTATAGTAAAATCCCTGAAAATTCAAGACTTCATTATATTCAATACAATAGGCGATCCTTAAGCCCTCTGAAGTTGTACCGGAATATTCTCCATTTTCAGGGACTGTAATATCCACGTCCATCAACAGTTGCAAGACCGCATTACCGCCGTCCGAACGGATTTCAATCGAGTCGGCATATTGACCGACGCCGATCGACAGATCACCGATTACCCTTATCAACGCGGAATCGCCTTCCGCGATTTCGCCGCGCAGATCGGCAATAATTGCCCAATCCGGCTTGTCATATACCCACCAGCTTAAAATATCATCACCAACATTCCGCAACTCTACCACCGCACTTTGATTATCCTTCGTTAAATGAATGGGGTCCGTATCGACTTCCAGCAACGGCAGATGCGCGGAATCAGTCCCCTGACAGCCCGACAGGAAAAGCCCGGCAACCGCGGCAATGAAGGCATAACTTAAAGTATGTGCTGATCTTATGATTCGCACAATCCTCCCAGTAAATGACCGAAATCCTCTTGTATTATAAATCAATAATAATTAAAGCAAATTAAAGTATCAATTCAAGGTGAGATTTACAATTCATCATCCTCCGCCTTTGGGAATCCGGACAACTGAATGGCACTCCTTTTGCTTTCAACAGTGTTCAGATGAATGAGAAAGCAAAAAATGCGCCAGCGTAACGCCACCGTTCCATCTGCATTGACCTTGGTGTTGCTTGTCGGACTGTGGATCGTTCCTGGGCAGTGTCAGGAGGAATTGACTGCGGATCGGCAATCCGAATCCCGGGACAGCCTGGATGTCGTTCAGGCAGATTCGACTGCTGATCAGGCATCCGGCCCGGTGGATTCACTTGGAGTACCGGCGACCGGTTACGCTGATTCCTCGACCGGTTTGAGAGCCGTTCAATCCAAGCCGCCTGCAGGTGATTATTCCCCGCTTGAATATCACCCCGCGGCGGCAGCCTGCGATCAGTGCGGAACAGTCAACGACTGGAACTATCCACGCTGCCTGAACTGCGGTGAATCCCTCAACCCGGTTAAGAACCAGTGGGTTCGATTGAGTACAGCATTATCGCGGGCAGAGCCTGAGCCCGGCATGTCCGGTACATTTCACCTGCGGAATGGAGAGATTGTGCGCGGCAGTATCACCGCGGTTGAGAACCGTTGTGTAGCCGTGATCAGAACCCAAAACGGCCTGTTGCGCATCCCGACCGCTGAAATACTGGCTGACATTGTGGATGTGGTGAAGAAGGACGGCATGCATATAAGCGGTTCGGTGTCCTTTGAAGACGATCATTCCATCTCCGTAAAAACATCCTATGGTTTGTTATCCCTGTTAAAGCGTGAGATAAAGACCATTGACCACTATTTCTGGGACAGGAAGCTCATCAGAGAAGTCGCGGTGATCAGGCGGGAGGAATTACCAGAAATCTACCGCGATCCGACCGCCCTTCCCCTGCAGCCGGAGGTGATATATCTGAGCGGTTTTCTGCTGGAATACGGATTCAACCGGAATTTCACGCTCAAGACACACCTCGGCAACGATTTTTTCGGCGATCTCAACCTGCAGCCGCTCTACCGATTCCTGCATAAGGACCTGATGAATTTCAAGATAAGCGCGGCATTGGCAGCGGAACTGTACAACAACCATCCGGCGCAGCAGGAAGCCGAAACATACAGCCACTGGATCATTGACAGCACCGCCGACGCCCGCCTCGACGAGTCAGGCGCCCCTGCCGTCAGCCGCGCGCTTCACGATCCTGAAAAGAGGGGATTCTTCTGGCGGGCATCCCTGCTTGTCAGTGGACGCAGGGGATTTACCGACCGTCGCGGCAACTGGGGCTGGCATTTCGGATTGTGCAGCAACGCCCTTGCCCTGGAAACGCCGTCCCTCAAGGATGGCTATATCTGGGACGACGCCTTCAGCCTGCCGTATCGCGCCTGGGTTGCGGTGGATTACGACCTGACCGAGAAGTTCAAATTGATAATCAAAGCCTCACTGGATAATGGACACAAGATCAGCAATTTCACGGATGGTTTGAAGACATACTATGATTTCTCGGGAACCCCGTTCAGATTTGAATCGCAGTCCGGTGATTTTAAACCGGTGGACATGGACCTGGGATTGCTGTGGACGATGTCCGATGCCCTGCGTGTCGAGTTTCATACCCAGTTCCCCTTTATCACCCTGAGCTGGAAGTTCTAAACCCGCCCCACTAATCCGCACATCTCATGAATGCACCGCTTCTTAAAGTGGTGCAGTTTAAAGTTGATATATCCGAGTTTTTTTCATTCCCGATAAAATTTTTACAAAATCTGTTTACAAAATGTTAGTTATAACGTATATTTATAGCGAAGGGGAAATATATTATGCTCGGGGAAAATATAATTGACCGGAAGCAGTAAACTCAGCGCCAGCCTGGAAGACTATTTAGAGGCTATCTACCTTATCGCGGAGAAAAAGCGTGCCGCCAAGGCGAAGGACATCGCTCTGAAGCTCGACGTGAAGGGCTCCTCGGTAACCGGTGCGCTGCAGTTGCTGGCGAAAAAGGGACTGGTCAATTACGCCCCCTATGATCTGATTACGTTGACGCCGAAGGGCAACAGGATAGCGGAGGATATCAATCGCAGGCACGAGGCGCTGTTTCACTTCCTGGTCAAGGTTCTTTCCATCGAGGAAGAATCGGCTCAGGACGCGGCGTGCAAGATGGAGCATGTCATATCCCAGGAGATCCTGTACAGGTTGATCGAATTCGTGAAATTCGTGGAGAAATGCCCGGTCGGCGGCGCGTTGTGGGTTGACAAAGAGGGCTTTATCTGCAAGCACATGGAGACATTCGGCAGTTGTGAACGGTGCAAGGAAGAGTTCACGAAGGAATCAACAAATTAATTCTCGTCGTCAGTCCGAGACCAGTAGATTAAGAAAGGATAGATAAATTGCCGTTAACAATGGTTGGAATAGGGAGGCGGGTGCGCGTGGTCGGAATCGAGGGCGGACGCAGATTACAGACTCGTTTGGCGGAAATGGGGCTGTTCCCCGGCGTTGAGATCGACGTGATTAATAACACGTTCCACGGTCCGTTCATCGTCGGTGTGAAAGGGAGCCGTGTTATACTGGGTCGCGGCATGGCGCTGAAGATCATGGTTGAATAGTTTTTTTATGGTCTTGTTTCGGCATGCCTAATATATTATGATACGCCCAACATTTATATGCTAACTTAACACCGATAAATGAACAGGAAAGTAACGGTCGCCCTGGTTGGCAACCCCAACTCGGGAAAAACAACCATATTCAACAAACTCACCGGAGACCGCCAGCATATCGGCAACTACCCCGGTGTTACAGTCGAAAGTAAGATTGGCAACCTGAACCACGGCGATTTTGAACTTGAGATCGTCGACCTGCCTGGAACATACAGCCTGACCGCGCGTTCCCTCGACGAACAGATCGCCCGTAACTTCATCATCAACGACAAACCGGATGTAGTGGTCGATATTATCGACTATTCCAACCTCGAACGCAACCTCTACCTGACCGTACAACTGATCGAGCTTAAAGTCCCCCTGCTGTTGGTCTTCAACATGAGCGATGTTGCCGCGGCGCACGGGATCTCCTACGATCTTCCCAAGCTTTCAAAAATGCTTGGAGCTCCGATTGTTCCGACGATCGGTTTCAAGGGTCAAGGCAGAATCGAGATAATCGAGGCGATACTGAAGCTGGCAAATGGTGAAACGGCGTTATCGCCGGCAGATGTAACTTATGGCGAGGATGTTGAACATGAAATAAGCTCTTTACAAGATCTGTTGACAAGCCTGAATCTCGCATCCGATATTTACGACCACCGCTGGCTGGCGGTCAAGCTTCTCGAGAACGACCGGGAAATCCTGAGGAAATTCAACTCCAGGGATTTGACGGAGGCGGTTAAAAAAAGCGACGAGGCGATAAAGAACAAGACAGGCAACCATTCGGATATCATCATTGTCGACCAGCGTTACAGGCTCATCTCCCGTATCTGCGCTGAGGCGATCACATCAACGACCGACAACAGGCTCACAAGGTCGGATAAGATCGACCGTATATTAACCAACCACCTGTTCGGCATACCCATTTTTCTGATCCTGATGTACCTGGTTTTCAACATCATTTTTACAGTCGGCGGGCCGCCGATGGCCTGGATCGAAACGTTCTTCGGCTGGGCGGGGAAAGAAATCTCAGGCTGGTGGGCGGGTGGTTCGGACAGTGCACTCAGGTCGCTGCTGGTGGACGGTGTGATCGGCGGTGTGGGGGGAGTGATTATATTTCTGCCGAACATCATGCTGCTGTTCCTGGCGATATCGCTGTTGGAGGACTCCGGTTACATGCCTCGAGCGGCGTTTATCATGGATCGACTGATGCAGAAATTCGGGCTTCAGGGCAGGAGTTTCATGCCGATGTTGATCGGTTTCGGCTGTACGGTGCCGGCGATCATGGCCACCCGCACCCTTGACAATCGGCGTGACCGGCTGGTGACGATGCTTGTCCTGCCGCTGATGAGCTGCGGCGCCCGCTTCCCGATCTATGCGCTTATCATTCCAGCCTTCTTTCCCCAGAAATACCGGGGAATGATGCTTTACGCCATCTACCTGATCGGCATTTTTCTGGCGGTTCTCCTCGCCAAGTTACTCCGGGTCACCCTGTTGAAAGGGCCGCCGTCGCCCATGGTGATGGAGCTTCCGCCCTATCGTCTGCCCACCCTTAACAGCGTCGTCACCAACATGTGGGAGAAATCCTGGCTGTACCTGAGGAAGGCGGGGACAGTGATACTCGGCATTTCGATCATAATGTGGGTGTTGACCAGTTATCCGAGCAAGCCGGATACAACAGTATCGGATCCACATCTCATCCAAGCCGAGAAACTCTCCTATTCCGCCGCCGGCCGGCTGGGTCATGCCATCGAGCCGGTATTGAAACCGATGGGGTTCGATTGGAAGATAGGAACCGCCATGATCGGCGCCTTTGCGGCAAAGGAGGTCTTCGTGGCTCAGCTCGGGATCATCTATTCTGTGGGCGAAGCGGATGAGGAGAAGACCGTCCTGCGGGAGAAGTTGCAGCGCAGCTATACGCCGTTGACTGGATTTGCCATCATGCTCTTCATGTTGATCAGTGTACCCTGCATGGCAACGATCGCCGTTACCCGGCAGGAATCGGGTTCCTGGAAATGGGCGTTTCTCCAGTTGGGAGGATTGACGCTACTCGCCTGGATGATTACGACACTTGTCTATCAGATTGGCAGTGCATTGGGAATCGGTGTATAAGTTATGGAAAATAAATGGAAACAATAATCGTATTACTCATAGTTGTTGCCGCTGCCGGTCTGCTCGGCAGATCGTTCCATCGCAGTCTGACGCGTCGGGATGCCGCTTGTTCATGCGGTTTGAAGGAATGTCCTGGTGTGGAAATTTGCGGAACATCGAATACGAAGGAATTCCTGAAACGATACGAGACTGAGAGACCTGGAAGCAATCAGATAAAACAGTAGGATCGAAACTAATCATCAAGCGCAACCTGCGCAGGGTATCAATCGAAGATTGGTTAATGTTGAATTCAACAAATATCTTCGGTATAGAAACAAACAATCAGGAGAAGAGATGAAAACAATAAAAAACATTTTCGTCGTTACGGCATGCCTTGCATTAATCTTGGCTGCCACTCACACAATACAAGCTGAGGAAGTAACTGGCTGCCCTTTGGGACTGAAAAAAGGGGTGATCTGGCTTGTATCACGTACCAGCTATACATCCGCTGACAAGGTCTACTGGAACGCTGACCACGTAGAAGACCCGGAGATGACAGACATCCCCGACGACTGGTACGCACGGGTAAAGAAAAGCTCCTTCAGAGTCGGTTACGGCATAACCGACCGGTTGGATGCAGGAATGCTTTTTACATACTGGGATAAAGATATCAAGAAGCAGGTCTGGAAGCAACAACAAGGTCAATGGGTAAAGAAGTGGAAAACATCCAGGGCTCACGGCTTCGGCGATATCTGGTTTGCAGCAAAATATAAACTGATAGCTGATCAGGACTGGATCGAGGCTGTAAGCTTGGGACTCGACATTAAACTGGATGCCGCTGACGACCCTCTGGTTACCAAAGGAATCGGAACCGGCACAAAGGACATCAGGTTCTGCATCTTGTCGCACGCAAACCTCGGTATCTTTCATAACTGTAACCACATATTCTATGAATACAGGGGTAAGGTGCGGAAGATAGAAGTAAAGGACGACCAGGGTCAGATTGTTCCCTGGACGAAATCCGAATGGAATCTTGGTGATAAGCTCAACTACAAGTTCAACATTGAATATGGACTCAACGAAGCGGGGACATTCCAGGCGCACCTCGGCTTTGTCGGCTGGCTCAAGTTTGAAGATGAGAATGCCGACGGTGATAAAGTCGACGACAGCGATA
>JALGVR010000102.1 GCA_025774605.1 bacterium
CTGATAATAGACCTGGGCGGCGACGACGTTTACCGCGGTCGCTGTGCCGGCGCCCGGGGCGAACTTGGCAATCCCTACTCGGTGCTGATCGACCTGGAAGGGGATGATTATTATGACGCCGACGGTAAATCCATCAGCCTTGGCGCCGGGTTCCTCGGAATTGGTATATTGATCGACTGCGAAGGAGACGACAACTATCGCAGCGGCGCTTACAGCCAGGGCGCCGGTCTTTTCGGCGTGGGCGCGCTGATCGACCTGGGCGGCGCCGATGACTACCGGGGGGCATTCTTCCAGCAGGGAGCGGGACATTGCGGGGTCGGTCTGTTGTTCGACGAGGGGGAGGGGGACGACCGCTACCTGGCGACCGCCTGGGCGCAGGGTTTTGCCTCAACCTACGGCTACGGACTGCTCTATGACGGGAGCGGCGATGAAACCTACCGTTGCGGCGGCGCCTATTACCACAAACCGCTCCTGCCCCATGATTACCAGTCGTTTTCCGGCGGGTTCGGCATGGGCTGGCGTCCGCGCGCGGGCGGCGGCATCGGCGTGCTGTACGATAACGGCGACGGCAACGATTTTTACGAGGCTGAGGTGATGAGCTTCGGCTCGTCATACTGGTATTCGATCGGCATCCTCGTCGACGGCGGCGGCAACGATCATTACTCGCTGGCGCATTACGGTCTCGGGTCCGGCATTCACCTGTCGGTCGGCGCGTTGTACGACCGCTCCGGTGACGACCAGTACCGTTCACGGATGGGCGTGGTCGGAGGAACGCCGCACGACCTGTCGGTCGGCATGATGGTCGACGGCGGGGGAGACGACTATTACATCGTGTCCGACGGCTGGGGCGGATCGCTGACCAATTCGTTCGGGCTGTTCATCGACCGGCAGGGTAACGACACCTATGCCACGCGCGGCGGCGGCTACAGCTTCGGCAACGCCCGCTGGGCGAGGGGCTTCGCCGGCGTGGGGATATTCCTCGACCTGGAGGGCGCCGACGTTTACCCCGCCGGTGCGGCGGCGGCTGATTCGTCCGTATGGATACGATCCGGTTGGAGTGTGGGAATCGACCTGCCGCGCGATGTCGTCGACAAGGAGAAGGAGATCGGCGAGATCGTCCTGACCGCGGAAGATTCCGCCCGATCCGTCGAGGATCTGTTCAGGGATGCCTCCCAGTGGGAGGTCGGTTCGGCGCGTGAGAGCGTCAGGAGGGCGCGCAAGGCCTTGCTGACGAAGGGAGTCGAAGCCCTCGAATATGCGCTGTCAGAGAAACTGGGAACACGGTCGGGACTGGTCAAACGACTGCTCGAAAAGATCGTCAAGGCGATGCCGGACAGCGCCGGCCCGAGATTAACCCGGAAACTGGGCGCGAGTGAAGACGAGGTGACATCCAAGAATGTCATCTGGCTTCTCGGTACGATAAAGTGGGAAACCGCCGTCGATCCGATGCTCGACATGCTCGACCGCGGGAAGAACGAGAAACTGCGCAACTCGCTGATATCCTCCCTGGGGCAGATCGGCGATAAGCGAGCCTCGGCGGGGATCAGCCGCTACGTTTCGGACAAGCTGGAAAGGCGCCGACTCGCTTCAATCGGGGCATTGGGCGAGCTCCGGGATTCCACCAGCATATCGACCCTGGTCCGCGCCATCGACGATCCTCTGTTCACGGTTCGATCCGCGGCAGCCGCGGCGTTGATGAGGTTCGGGCAACCCGCGGTTCTCGAGCTGAGCCACTATATTGAGGACGACATGGCGCGGTACCCCGAAATCGGGCTGCGAGCGCTGGGCAGGATAATCTCCGGCATGAAGGATGAAACCCCGGCTCAGTCGGGCAGGATCCGTTACCAGGCGATCCAGCTGTTCGAACGATCCCTCTCGCATCCGGATGAACAGATGCGCGCCGCGGCGGTCGACGCCCTGTACAGGAATTCCGCTGAAGCAGGCAGGCGCCTTATCGACGGCAGGATGGAGGCTGAATACAGCCCGGTGGTTATCGCGGCTTACAGGAAGGTCGTGAAGGAGTTTGAAGGGAAGGAGTGAAACGTGGAAGCGTGAAAGTGTGTGGCTCGTCCAGATGCAGCCCGGATCCCTTGTGGTCCGGGCTGTGAAACTGGATTCCCGCCTTCCAGTCTGTCCGAAAATGCCAAATCGTCTCGAGATTCATCATTCCAACGAAAGTTGGAATCCAGAGATCTTGCTGATATTGCGGGAGTTACTGGATTCCATCTTTCGATGGAATGATGAGGTTTGGTGCGTTTTTCTCATTCTCGGACAGCCTGTTTCGCGGGAATGACAGATCGAGCGCGGGAATGACTGTATAAAACAACAGGGAAGCGTGTATAACTCGCCTCCCTGTTCTTTGATCGAATGTCGTTCAGATCAATCTTTATCGGTTGTTTCCCCGGGCTCTTTTTCGTTCGAAGCGCCCGTATCCCCGCTCTCTTCCAGATCTTTCAAATCAGATCGTGGTTCCGAGGGGACTATACCGAAATCCTGCGCTTCGAACCCTTCATCCGGATCAAACCGCTCGATCGGCGGAGACTGTCGATGTACGTATGACACCGGCCTCCTCGAAACGGCGCTGATGTATGGCTCGCGACGCGCCATCGGTGTCGGTCTGATGAAACAATCATGGATAAAATCGTAGTCCATCTGGATGAAGCCGTCACCCTCGTTGCGCAGTTCGGTCGATCCGCCCTGCGGAAAGGAAGCGATGTACATGTTCGAACCGAGATCCTTGGCGAACCTGACCGCATAAATGTAATCGCTGTCCCCGCTGACAAGTATTGAACCCTCGCATGATTTCAGGAGTCCCAGCCGTATCATGTCCACGGCTATCTGAACGTCGATTCCCTTCTCAGTGGGGAAATACTGCGACGAGATCGCATGCTCATTGCGGATGCGGTGATAGACCAGATGCCCGAGTTTGAGGGTGATGAACGGGGTGGCGCGCAGATTATCGAAGAATTTCTGTTGGCGTTGATAACCGAGCGGGTCTATCTTCTGGGATACGTGCGCGTTATAATAGTAGATTCGCAACAACTCGCCGCCTATAGTCTTCGCCAGTTTAAGACCCAGTTTACGGAAGTCGACATCGGTTCTGTTGAAGTTCAGTTGACATCCCTTGTAGAAGTTGTTGCCGTCAATAAGAATTGCTAATCGGTTCATAATAGAGATTCCCTCTGGAATTAGATTTGATGTTTCACTTTAGTTTGAAAGAACCATTGCGGTCTCAGATTCAAGTCATTATTGATAAATTGAGAGCGTTTAAGGACACCACCTCCTGCAGAGTGTAGTGTTCAGATGTATAAAGTTGCCTCAAGTTACAAATAAAATGACTCCAAGTAAACTGATTTATCCATATATTGTTTAATGACCGTAATCTCTCTATAATAACGGTTATATTGGCTGTATCATTTCTGACAAAACGAAGAATCTCCTGTTCATTCGGCGGGATGCTTCACTTCGTTCAGCATGACAGGAGAGCGATTTATGTTTCATGTCGCGGCAGGGGCGCGATTGGTTTTATGGGAAATCATACTGATATGACGCCATGAGGGCAATAGACCGCGAGATAAGGAACTCCGAACCGACGCTCCGCCTGCTGGAGCGGCTCGAGGATGGTTCAGAAGCGACTGTGGTCAGCGGTCTCGCCGGTTCTCTGGGCGGTTTCCTGGCGGCGTCGGTTCTTGTTGAAACCGGCTCGTCCCTGCTCTTCGTGGCGCCGGGACCGGCACAGGCTGAAGCCGCGCTTGACGATCTCGCCTCCATACTCGGCGCGGACAGGGTGGGTTTTTTGCCGCCCATTTACAGGCATCCTCTCGACATGAAGCCCTCGGCGCACGGTCCGCGCAACGAGAGGGCCGAAGCGCTGATGAGAATAAAGGGTGCTAAATCAACCGTGATCGTAACCCAGCCGGAGGCGCTGCTGGAGCGCGGCCCGGACCGATCCTGGATCGACGAGCACAGCCTCACCTTGAAGGAGGGCGGTGAATATTCCCGCCAGCAGATACTCGAGAAGCTGTTCGATGCCGGTTACGAGCGTGAGAGCCTCGTTGGCGCCCAGGGGCAGTTCGCCCTTCGCGGCGGTCTGATCGACATATTTCCCTACGGACATGAGAACCCCGTCAGGGTGGAGTTCGACGTTGACACGGTCGAGAGCCTGAGGCGGTTCGATCCGGTTACCCAGAGAAGCGCGGGATTCCCGGGCGAGGTCTCCCTGCTGCTGGGCAGAGAGACGGATTGTGCCCGGAGCGGGCTGTTGAGCCTGTTGCCGGGCGGGACGATCGTGTTCTGGCACAATCGGGACGAGATCGTCGACCGGTTCCGGCTCTTTACGGAACGGCTTCACGAGGCGCGGCAGATCACAGGCGCGGAACATCGGGAGATGCTCGAACAGACTTATCAGCGTCCCGATGATGTCTCCGTCGAGGCGCAGCGATTCCGCCAGATCATCTGGGAGGGATCGATACGGGGACGCGGTACGGAGATCGATTTCGGAGCGAAACATCCCGATCCTGTTCCCCCCGGGCTGGATGGGCTTTCGCAATACCTCCAAGCCTGTCTCGATCGTGACATCCGGGTCTGGGTCGCCGCGGACGCCAAGGGTGAAGAGCAACGGGTCGATGAATTGTTGTCGGATGCCGGACTGGATGAAATCGCAACCCTTCAGCTCCCGGTTTCCGGAGGGTTCGTCTCATCCCCGCTCAGGATAGCCCTGCTGACGAGTCACGAGCTGTTTCAACGCCGGCGCCGGAGGGCGCGCCATACGCGGTTCCGCCGCCGGTCGGCGCCGTTCGACAGGACGTCCCTCAGGAGGGGTGACCTGGTGGTTCATTCAGAGTACGGCATCGGGATGTACGAGGGGATGCAGACCATCAAGGTGAGAGGTCAGCCGCGCGAGTGTCTGCGGATCAAGTACCGGGATGATGTCACCCTCTTTGTGCGGGTGGAGAACTTCGGGCTGGTGGAGAAGTATGTCGGTTCCGAATCCGCGCGCCCGCGGCTGTCGAAGCTCGGCGGCAGCGACTGGAGCCGTGCCAAGAAACGCACGCGCAGGGCGCTGAAGGATATGGCCGCCGATCTGATCAAGCTCTATGCCGAACGCAAGGTGATGCGCGGCCACTCATTCCCGTCGGATACGCACTGGCAGCGCGAGATGGAGGCGTCGTTCGAGTTCGATGACACACCGGATCAAGTCACCACCACCCTGGATGTGAAGAAGGATCTGGAGGCGACCAGCCCGATGGACAGGCTGCTCTGCGGCGACGTCGGATTCGGGAAGACCGAAGTCGCGGTCAGGGCGGCTTTCAAGGTCGTCCAGGACTCGTTTCAGGTAGCCGTGCTGGCTCCTACCACCATCCTGGTTCAGCAGCATCTGGAGACCTTCAAATCCAGGCTCTCGGCGTACCCGGTCAGAATAGAGGTGTTGTCCCGCTTCCGCAGCCCCGGGGAGCAGCGTGAGGTTGTGCGGGGCTTGAAGAGCGGCGAAGTCGATATCGTCATCGGCACTCACCGCCTCCTCTCGCGCGATGTCGCCTTCAGACGGCTGGGGCTGGTGATAATTGACGAGGAGCACCGCTTCGGCGTACGGCACAAGGAGAAGCTCAAACAGTTCAAAACCAACGTGGAAGTGCTGACATTGACGGCGACGCCCATTCCCCGGACCCTGCACCTGGCGTTGACGGGCGCCAGAGACACCTCGCTGATCAACACGCCGCCGGTCGACCGGCTGCCGGTTCAAACGGAAGTCCATAACTGGTCGGAGGAGCTGATCAGGGATGCCATCCTGCGCGAGATCGACCGCCAGGGTCAGGTGTTCTTCCTCCACAACCGGGTCAAATCGATCCATTCGGTAAAAAACCTGCTCGAAAGGCTCGTGCCTGAACTGAGATACGGTGTGGCGCACGGTCAACTGCCGGAAAAGAAGCTGGAGAGGGTCATCGCGGATTTTCTCAGGGGCCGTTACGACGTTCTGGTGACCACCATGATAATAGAATCCGGCATCGACATGCCCAACGTCAACACGCTGATCGTCAATCGCGCCGATTGTTTCGGGCTGGCGCAACTTTACCAGCTGCGCGGACGGATCGGGCGCAGCAATCGCCAGGCGTACGCCTACCTGTTGACGCCGCCCGGCTTGAGCATCACCAGTGAAGCACGGCGGAGGCTGGCGACCATTACCGAGCTGACTGAATTGGGCAGCGGGATGAAGGTGGCGATGCGTGACCTGGAGATCCGCGGCGCGGGAAACCTGCTTGGCGCCCAACAGTCGGGCTACATTAATACGGTCGGCTTCGATATGTACACCAGACTGCTGAATGAGGAGATCAGCCGGTTGAAGGATGAACCGGCGCCAACGGAACCGTCGCCGGATGAAGAGATAACCATCGATTTCAATGATCCCGCAATAATTCCGACCGACTATATCGATGACGGCGATCTGCGTTACGACTTCTACCGGCGCCTGGCTGAGGCGGGCCGGATCGAAGATATCGACACGTTGCGCGACGAACTGTCCGACCGATTCGGAGCTCCACCCCTGCCCGCCGGGAACCTGTTCGAACTCGCGAAGTTAAAGGTATTATGTCGAAAGGCAGGCGTAAAAAAACTGGTCATGAACGACGGTTATATGGTCGCTGAACTTATCCTGCCGGATGATCCGGATCAAAGCCAGCGCAGGATCGGAAAACTGGTCGCGGCGGCGGACCCGGAACAGGTGGAATTCCGCGCCGCCGGCAAGGTTGAGATGATCTATCGTTTCGAGTCTGAGAACAGTCTTGCGAAGGC
The DNA here is from genome assembly GCA_025774605.1 of bacterium. Classification (GTDB taxonomy): domain Bacteria; phylum Electryoneota; class AABM5-125-24; order Hatepunaeales; family Hatepunaeaceae; genus JALGVR01. Next base: position 6,790 of record JALGVR010000102.1, read on the forward strand.
GCGAAAATTCTTGCAGAGGCTCTCAAGAGAAGGTATATTACAATCTTAAGAGTGCTCACGGCGCGATCCGGAGCCTTCCATCAACCGTTTGATCAGGCGTAATACAAAACCATTGGAAAACAAGCTCGTTTTATATTTACAAAACCCGGCTGAGACACAATCGGCACAGCAGGGAATTCAGGACTTTAACCGAGGGTATTGACATGCCGAAACGCTTCACTAAGATTATAACCTGTATCACAATCATTACAATCCTCACCGTAATTGTCGGATGTTCCAGCGGCGGGAGAACCGTGTCCGACACGGAGGTCGTCGCCTCGTGGGACGACACCGCCATGACCGTTGCCGATTTCAAGGCAAAGATGCTCGTCCGTTATGCCAACGAGTCGAACGCGATGAAGAAGGAGTTCCAGGACAGGCTGAACGTACTCGACGAATACGTGGTGCGGGCGTTGAAGATCGCCGAGGGATATCGACTGGCTTTCAACGAGCGCGAAGATATCAGGAAAGCTTACAACGACGCCATTGAACGCAAGGCGAGCGAGCTCCTTTACGACGATAAGGTCACCAACGCCTTCATTACGGATGATATGATGCGCGATTTCTGGGAGCACGACAAATATGAAGTCCGCTGCCGTCACATTCTGATCAAGGTCGACGAGAACGTCACGGGGAAGGATACAATCGAGTACTGGAACCGGATCAACGAGGTCTACGAGAAAGCCAAAGCCGGCGAGGACTTTAAAAAACTGGTGGACCGTTACAGCGAAGACGACTCCATCGACAGAAGTCTGCACGGCGATCTCGACTACTTCAAGTGGGGCAGGATGGTGGACGAGTTCCAGGAGGCGGCGTGGAAGCTCGACAAAGGCGAAATCTCACCTCCCGTGCGGACGAGGTACGGCTATCACATCATAAAACTGTTGGACAAGCGGTCGACCGGTCTGGAGGTCAACACCTCGCATATCCTGGTCAAGGTGAGCAAACGCGCTCCGGCGGCTGAAACCACGGCGGCATGGGAGCGAGCCCAGATGATCCTGAAGGAGGCTCGCAAGAAGGGCGCGGATTTTGCGCAGCTGGCCAGGCGTTACAGCGAAGATCAGAAGACGTGGGTCAACGGTGAGGTCGGCTGGGTGTCGCGCGGCTCCATGCCCTCGGACTACTGGAAAAAGGCGCTGACCATGAAGGTCGGTGAGATCGACGGACCGGTGCGCTCATACAAGGGTTATCACATCATCAAGGTGAACGCCATCCGCGATCCGGAGAGGAGCCTCGATGATCCAAAGGTGAGGGACAAGGTGAAATCCTCGATCGCCCGTGTTTACCGCGACACGCTGCAGGCGATCTCACTGGCTTATCTGGATAATATACATAAACAGTTCAAAACCGAGTACAACAAAGCCACGGTTAAACTTCTGCTGCGCAAAATGGGCGACAAGAGCGCGCCCAAGAACATGAACCTCTTCAGCTCCTTCACGCCGGACGAGAGAAAGAAGGTGGTGGTCGGGAACACCCTTGAAAACATCACCATCCAGGACCTGGTGGACATGTACGGCGATCATCGTTTCCCGCCGCAGTTCGAGGACAGCGAGGAGTGGGTCAAGAGCATGGTTGATCCGATCCTGCTGCCGAAATACCTTGCCGCCATCTCCAGGGAGGAGGGATACTTCGACAGACCGGAGGTCCTGGCGGAGGGCAAAAAGGCGTTGGAAAACGCCATGCTGCCCGAGGTTGAACGGGAGATGGTTTACAATAAAGCCACGCCCTCCGAGCAGGAGATCAGGGATTATTACGACAAACACCTGGACGAGTTCACTCAGGCTCCGAGGGCGACGATCCACGAGATCCTGGTGGACGACAAGCAGCTTGCGGACGACCTGCGCAAGCGGATCGACAAGGGTGAGGATATATCCAAGCTCGCCCGGCGCTATTCGCAGCGCAAGAAGGCAAAGAATAAGGGCGGTAAGCTGGGACCCTTCACCAGGGATCAGTATGGGCCCGTCTCACGAAAGGCGTTTGATCTGAAGATCGGCGAGGTCGCCGGGCCGATCGAAGCGGGCGACATGTATTCGATAATCAGGCTTGACAAACTGGAGCCTGAGAAGGTGAAGAAGTTTGACGATGTAAGGCGCCAGATTGAATCCAACCTGCGGTTTGAGCGTCAGAAGGATCTGAAGGACGCCTGGGTCGATGAATTGAAGAAGCAGTACAATGTCAGGTACGACGAGGATGTTCTGAAGCGCGTCTGGCCGCTTATCGAGCCCCTGCCTGAAGCGCTGGCGGCTGAGAGGAAGGCCTGGAAGAGCGAACGCACCGAGATCGGCAAGCGCGCCAGGCGCAAGGCGAAGGAGGATCAGATCAAGCTTAAGCTCCGGCCGAACAGCGAACAGGAGTTTACGACCAAGGACGGGAAAAGGGTCCAGGTGAAGATAGGCGAACCTCGTTACGTTGACAAAGACGGAAATGAAATACCGGCGGACAAGTCAGAGATCCGGCTGACGCCGAAGGGCAAAATCGAAAAGAAGGGTCAAGGAAAAGGCAAAAAGGGGAGTGCTCCGAAGATCACCATCAAGCCCGGGAAGAAATCTCCCGGCACGAAGTAATACTTGTCTTAAAAGGATTTTCACAACCCCCCCTGCAACAGCAGAAAAAGAAGGACAGTCTGGGTAACCCGGACAGCTTGCTGTCCGGGTTACCCGGTTCTCGAGGAAACCGTTCTACGCAACTGCTATAAATTCATCATCTTCTCATTACCTGTAATATGTTTCCATCTGTAAAACTTTATATGGCTGAGTATATCGTCATACCACATCTTCCAGTACATTCCCATTTTCGACGTGTCCGGCACGACCGGATCACCGTAACGCTCGGCGATGGCTATCGCCGAATCAAGCGCGGTAACCTTTGCCAGGCTGTCACCAAGGTCACTGTGAGCATAAGCTTTCAGTAGATAGCCGGGGATTGAGTATTGATTATAGGTCAGCATCGAATCCACCCAAACAAGTGCCCCTGTGTAATCATCCGCGTCAAATGCCCGCCAGAAGCAGGCGCCGTAAGCGTTCAGGGTATCACCGAGATCAGTCGGCTTCGTCACCCAGACTGCAGCTCGGTTGGAAATCAGCGTCCTAAAGCCGGGAGGCGCCGATGTTGTCGCCTTCATCAGCAACCTGTTTCTGCCGACAGGGAGGTTCCATACGTAATATACGAGGGCGTATCCCGTAGCGGTTGATGAAAAGGAGGAAGGTATTGCCTGAGGCTTGGTTACTCGTTCAATTACTCCGTTCTCCCAGTACCGGAAACTGACGTTAAAATGAGAAGTATCGGCGATCGGATGTGATTTGCGCGGATTATCGTTGTAACGGTAAAGTAGCGGCGTAAACCAAGTCTCCGGCTGCATGGTTGAAATATCATAAGGTTCGGTATTATAGTTTTTAAAACGAACAATCAATGCCACAGTATCTGAAATCCCTATCACATGACCCGAATGAAAAGGGTAACATCTTAACGGTTCATTTGTATATGTACCCGCTATAGCGAAAAGCCCCGTATCGGGATAGGCGTCATCCGCGAACGGGAAACCTTCACCGCGCCAGTCCTCAGGAAAATAAGACGGCTGTTTATATGGGGGAGGTGTCTGGCTGAAGATGTTAAAGACCGCAACTAAAACCAAAACGCCGATTATACAGGATAATTTAAGTTTCATCATTGATCCCTCGCTACAGTTTGGTTCTTACTTGACGTGGAATAATCGTTTATCCAGTTAGGATCATAAAAAAATTGACCGTTACCATTATAGTCGCGTGGAGTTTCCCTGTACATGATGTGCTTGTTCACAGGATCTGTTTCATCCAACATCCCCACACTATGACCATACTCATGTGTCATTATCCTGAATCCGCAAACAGATTGCCCGGGCTCTATCCGACAGCATAATCCAAGCTGCTTTTCGACTCCGATAAGCACGCATCGATGTAATCGCGTGACAACGGTCGGGTAGAAG
>JALGVR010000103.1 GCA_025774605.1 bacterium
GACAGGGAGGCTTTACCGCGGGTGTGGCTGTTCCCAAGGGCTGGAAGATCGAACTGTCGCGGGAAGGCAAAGACCGATGCATCCTGACCGCCGAAGCACGAAAGAACAACCTGGGGAAGGTGCTGCCGGGTTCAATCCTGAAGGAATATGTTCCATAGTAATACCCCGGTCGCCACACCGACCACCATGCCGCTGATTGAGTCGGATCGGTCGTGAAGTGGATTCCGGTTGCGGCTGCCGTCATAGACCGACTGAGCAATGCCCGCCTTATCGCCAATCCCCCGGCAACAGAGCTTCGAAGACTAATTCGCCGCCGCGCCGCAGTCGACGCATTCCGCCTCTCACACCGACTGATGACCGAACCCGGTTGGCTTATCGGTTGGAACAAGATACGGCGCGGAAACTCGGCATACGGCTGGTATGGACCGACGGTTACGATTCATCCGCTCAGATCCGCCGCGCTGGAGATCGAAACCGACGCGGAACTGTGGAACTCCTGCCGACGGCTTCTGACATCGCTTCACCGGCAACAGGAAAAACCGGATCCCGCCGAATTCCATCCCCTGACGTACCCTGTCATCCAGGCATTCGGCGTAAACGCGAGAGGCAACAACCTCGACCGTCCCGGCATCGAACTATTGCAGCGATTGAACCTCGACTGCCGGGAATCGCCACTTGCCGAGAGGATTCACTGGTCGGGCAACAGTTGTCTGATTGTTTTATCGGACGGGGGGCGGTTCCAGATTACAAGGGAGCTGGCGTGGGCAAGGGCGATCGAGTCCGGAATCGGGAGTGACGGCAGGATGAACCCGCAAGTCCGTGCGCTGCTGACCGGTATCGACGCCGGCAGTTCCGAAATAATCCTTCCCCGGGGCGGGATCGAAGATGCAACAGCGTCCTTCATGTCGATCTTGAGTCGATACCGATTTGCAGCGGTGGAGACGGATCGGATGTCTCTGGCGGTGCAGGCGGGTGGTTTTCCCGCGCTTGCACTTGAGATATGGGACTAAATGAGGACCCTAATCATCGCATGAAGGCGTGAAACCACAGGATTTGCAGTGGGATCGACAGGCATAGACAAAGCCGGGACTGCCACACCTGGGACAGCGATCCCCACTCGTGTAAGACAGGCTTTTATGCTTTGTCCTGAACAGCGGCAAAGACAGTTGCCGGCCCTGAATGCCCATCCTGCGGCGGCGTTTTTTTCTGAGGGTTCTCATTGATATAAGACTGCAATCGGAATACTGCACATATGAACAGCAACAGTAAATATAACGCTTGTCATTTATGATGTCAAGTATTATCTCCACGGTCTGAATAAAAAATCCTGGAATTTCGGATCAAGGCGGTGTTCAATCCCGGAAATGGACGGTGAGAAAATCGATGTCGCACAGGGGCCGGTTTATCGAATCCAAGCCGGTTCAGGCTCGGCAGGCCGGCCGCTGCGTTCCATGGGTATTACGTATTTTCAGGCAGGCTGTTCAGCAGGCGCGACAGTTGGCAGGCTTTTCATCGGGTACTGTATAATCGGATTGAACCTGTTAAACGGCTTACTCATGGTTGGGCCTGGAGCTGATTGCACCCTTGAAAAAGTAAATTCCCCGTCATCCCGCATCCCAGGGCACGAAAAGCCTGAACCCGAAATCAACGGGGTCCGAGAGCAGGTACAGCTCGCCCTTGACCGGCTCAAGAGATAATAACACAGTTACAAGACCAAAGCCTTCCGCCCGCTTGAGAAAACCCGAGTACAAATCGTCGGAATCGCCTGTTGACCTGAAATTCAACCTGAGTTCCCAGCCGCGGTCGCCCCCTGAGGTCTTCAGCTTCAACTCACCCTCGCAGCGTCGATCGGGGATGCAGCTTTCGAGCAGTTGCAGCAGTGTGAAATCAAACAGGCTGGCGTCGCACCAGATCATCCGCTCCGCAAACGAGCACTCCTCAACGACCTTCAATCCGGCGTTCTCAAGTCTGCGCTCGAGGGCGCGCACCGCATTTATCAGCGCGTTGTCCGGCATGACTTCAGCCATGTCGCCCTTGGCTCTTGAAGTGAAACTCCCAACCCGGTTAATGGTGGTAAGTATCCGCTCTACCTGCTCAATTATCTGCTCCATCCGCCGGGCAATGTCCTCATGCGTAATTCTCTTCCCCTTGATCTGGATAATCTGCGCATGACCCGACACCACCGCCAGGGCATTGCGGATATCGTGCATCACATATCCTGATATCAATCCCAGAGCCGCCAGGCGCGCGAAATCCCGACAGAATACATCCAGGCCGTGGGGAAGCCCGGAGGGCAGCTTCAACTGTTTTTCACCTGCAACGCTCAAAGTATCATCCTCCTGCCTAAACGATTCAGGTTCAAGACCATGGCAACCTCATCCCGTCCAACCTTAAGATTGCTGGCGATCTGTAGTTCACTCTTTCCCTCCCCTGCCATTTTTATCACCATATCCACCGGTACGGGTCGTGAGGCTTCACCGTTTGACCTGGGTCCGTGACCTTCACTCCGTTGAAGCGGCAATGAATTATTCCTGTAACTGCCGGCCACCTGCGATGATATCTTCACCGGAGATGCAGTCAGAGAACCCCCGCTGCAGCCTGTTCCATATTCTCCGGCGCCATGATCCGTGCGACGCCTCCTTATATCGCAGACGCCGGAAGATCCCGGCCGCAATGCGGATTCCCTCCCGTCGAAACGCGATTCAACAGGTCGTCGAAGCGGCTCCGGAAGACCCGTATAACGCTGGTTCGAGATCGATTGAGCTATCTCGATCAACATCATGACCAGCGTTATCAAGCCGGCTGCCATGAGACCCAATCCAAGATACATGTTTTAAGGCTCCAATCTATTAACCGTTGAACCTTGTGAAGTTGCCTTGTCTATGGAGAAGCTCCGACAAGATATCAATGCGATGACCGGGCAACAGATTAATCAGAAATTTACACCTGTAAATCGATATGGGTACCTTTAACGCCCGTCGTTGCTGAACCGTCAGGATGTTTATCCGATGTCGTCGACTTGGGCGCCGGAGCGGGTTTCGGTTTCCGCTTCCCGAATTTTCTTTGCGCTTCCTCCTTGCCCTGTCGACGCTCTTGACCTGTGCTGTCCGGCGTTGGGGTCACCAGTGGCACGTGTCGTTCCGCCATTCCTGGGTCGATCTTTTCCACAGTTCACTCCAGCAACTTGCGAAGTTTAACCCGCAGTGCCGCCATGATCCTGGTGTGAATCTGACACACGCGCGATTCACTCACTCCAAGCAGCTCCCCGATTTCCCGGAAAGTTAACTCCTCGTAATAATATAATGCAACAACCGATCTTTCCTGGTCGTTTAATTCATCAATTAACTTCAGCGCACTCTTTCTGGCGTCGCTCTCCTCAATCTCACTGAGTGGATCGCGGCGCGTTGCATCAGGTATAACGTCATGCAGCGACCCCGTCTCGCCATCATCGCCGGTTGCTATCCTCACATCCAGAGATACCAGCGAACCCGAACCGACCTGGTCTATGAACCGGTAGTACTCCTCCTGCTTCAGACCGAGCTTGGTGGCGATCTCGTCCTCGTTGGGGATTCGACCCAGCTGGTTGATCAGCTTTGTCAGGGTTCGCTCGAGCTTTCTGCTCTTCTGGCGGTAAGATCTGGGCATCCAGTCCACGTCGCGCAAGCCGTCCAGGATGGCGCCCCTAATGCGCGGTACGGCGTAGGTCTCAAACTTGAAGCCACGACCGGGGTTGAAGTTGTCAATGCTGTTTATCAACCCCATCAAGCCGGTGCTGACCAGATCGTCGTATTCCACCGATCTGGGCAGACTGATCTTCATGCGGCCGGCGACCTGCTTGACCAGCGGCAGGTAGTGAATCAACAGACGATCGCGTGAACCGTTGTCGCTCTTCTCGGTGAATTCATTCCACAGTTGTCGAAGTTCATCAACTGTTTCAGTCGGGGAGTTCACTCACCTTCCTCCGCTCGCAGATCCTTCACTGTTTCGGTCGCGGGCGCTTCAGCCGGCTTTTTCCGTTGATTCCGCTCCTGTGCCGCTTCAAGCTCAACCTTCGCCTTTATCTCCTCTTCCAGAGTCATCATGGTGAGCTTCCCCAGTAGCTGATTAACGATCAGAACGAGGATCGATACCACAAGATATACCACCACGGCTTTGAAAACCGCTTGCACCAGATCCGTCCCCGAAAGGAGACCCCAGACAAAGGTCGCCAATCCGAGGATCAAAGCCGCCAACCGACTTAAATCCCTGAAGCTGTTTCCAGGTGAGCCTCGCGTCACTTGTCCGCCTTCCCCTTAAAAAACCGCGAAAACAGGCTTCTCTCCTTTGAAGTCCTGTCAATCTGACCCAGGAGCAGTTTACGCGCCGTCATTCTCAAGGCAATCGACGCCGCACACTTGGGAAATTCCAGTACGAACGGCGACTGCCGGGTTACCGCCACAGCCACACAGTTGTCCGTGGGAAGATGGCCCAAATAGTCGATCGATCTGTTGATATAGTTCTGCGCCACCAGGTTCATCCCCTCGTAGACATTGATCGCCTCTTCACGTGACTTGACGCCATTGACAAGCAGACGGACGCGGAGGGCCGGGTTGTACGCCGAGATTACCTTGATCATGGTATAGGCATCGGAAAAAGCCGTCGGCTCAGGATTGGTCACCACGACGACCTCGTCCGAACTCGTTACGTAGTTGATAACGCTCGCGGTCAATCCCGCCCCGGTATCGATTATAACGAAGTCGTACTCGCGCTCGAGCTCTGAAAAGCTGTCGACCAGCCGCCGTTGCACCTCGGTCTCCAGCCTGACCATCTCCACATCGCCGCTGGCGCCGGGCAGGATATCAATCCCCCCGGGACCGGATATGACGATATCCCGCATGAACTTGCCGCCGGTGATTACGTCCGACAGGTTGCTGCGGGGACTGATGCCGAGCATTATATCAAGGTTGGCAAGATTGGTGTCCGCATCAATCAACAGAATCCTGCGTTTCATGTCTGCCAGGATAATCGCTGTATTCAGGGCGAAACTCGACTTCCCCACACCTCCCTTGCCGCTGGTGACACTGAGCCGGCGCGCACCGCCCTGACGATCCTGTGCCGACTCCAGACCATTCCTGCGCTCGAGGCTTCTCATCTGTCGCAATTGTTCAAGCTGATCTTCAGCCAAATAGTTCTCCGCTTCACTTCCCGTTGTCGTTAGTCAGCCATTCTTCGAAATGTGTGCGCTGCAGTTCACCGATCCTGCCGGGATTGATGATCAGCTCCACCAGACGGTCGGGATCGGCGGCGATGATATCATCCGGAACCCGCTGTCCGCAAGTTAAATAGGTCAAGGGCAGCCCGGCTTTCGACAGAACACTCAGCATCACACCCGGTCCACTGCTCTCGTCGAGCTTGGTGAACACTATGCCGGTGGGTTTCAGACGACGGTATCGCTTGAGCACTTCCAGTTGATCGTCAAGCCGCGTGGACACCGCCAGGCAGAGCAGCACCTCATCGGGTTCGGCGACTTCGATGAACGCCGCCAATTCATCAAGTTTCTCCCTGTCCATCTGACTGCGACCAGCGGTGTCGATGAAGATCGCGTCCCTCGAACTATGGCGGTTGAGCACGTTTTTCATCGCGGCAGGCTGATATACGGCCTCCATCGGCAGTCCGGCTATGGCGGCAAATGTCTTCAACTGTTCGATGGCTGCCACGCGGTAGGTATCAGCAGATACCAGCGTCGTCTTACTCTTTCCCCAGAAGCGGTAACTTGTGACCAGCTTCGCCAGCGTGGTGGTCTTGCCCACACCGGTCGGTCCGACCAGCGCGAAGATCCGGGCTCGACCGTTTGACGATCTCGGCGGAAAGCGCACGGCAATCTGCTCCGAAATCATTCTGGTCAGCTCACGGTCAATCAGGGCGGCGTTTTCCAACTCCCTGCCGTTGAACCTGAGATTGAGCGCTTGAGCCATATCCTTTGCCGTCTTTTCATCCACACCGGTTTGAACCAAATTCTTCCAATGGTTGGCGAGGCGTTGCGGCAGGGACGGCATACGTTCATATTTTACCTGTTCCGAAAGATCCCGCACATGCCCTTTAAGTTCCTTGACCTCTTCCCGCAGGTCCTTCATCACCTCCAGTGATTGGGGCGAGCTCAGATTTCTCTTGATTCTGGCTACTTTTTCGCCGTTTGGCTGCAGTGAGCTCGGTTTCCGGTCAGGCAGCGCCGCCGTCACCTCCACCAGCTCCCTTGTCAAAAAGGAAAGCATCCCTCCCCTTTTAACCTTTCGAGTTCTGAGAATAACCGCGTCCTCGCCGAGGTTCTTTCTGACCATGGCAAGCGCCTGCTTGATCTCAGGTGCCGTGAATCGACGCACATTCATCCCATCACCCCTTCCTCGCTTCGTCTGTAGCGCCGTCCATTTCCTGGGCGGCTTCCATCATCACCATGCCGATCGACTCGACCGGTGTATTGACCAGCAGTTCACCATAAGAGAGTACCATCACGCTCGGCATCACCGGCTCAAGAATACGATGAACCGCGCTTCTGATCGTGGGTGAACAGACCACGATGGGTCGCCGTCCCATTGTGGCGGCTTCTTCGGTCAGTTTCATCATTTGACGATAAATTATATTGATGAGCTTGGGCGACATCGCCAGTCCACCCACGCCTCGTTGCTGCACGCGCTGCATCTCATCGGATATGGCCGCTTCGAGCTGAGGGTCGAAGGTGATGGCGTAAACCTTGCCGTCATCCTCGCTGAACCGTTCGGTAATCGTCGCCGACAGGGCGTATCTGACATATTCCAGCAGAAGGTCCGGATCCTTGCTGTGAGGCGCGTAGTCGGCAAGGGTCTCCAGGATGACGGCCAGATCGCGGATCGGCACGCCCTCCTTCAGCAGTTTCTGGAGAATCTTGTGCACCACACCCAGGGACAACAGGTTGGGAATCAATTCCTCCACCACCGAAGGCGACGTCTCCTTGAGGTTGTCGATAAGCTGCCTGGCGTCCTCGCGTGTCAGTATCTTGTGGGCGTTCCGTTTGATGACTTCGACGATGTGGGTCGCCAGGACGGCGGCCGGTTCAACCACGGAATAACCGAGGTTCTCCGCTTTCTCGCGGTCGTTGGCTGAAATCCACAGCGCCGGCAGGCCGTAGGTCGGTTCGCGCGTCGCCAGCCCCTTGACCTCACCGGTGGCTGTACCCGGATTCAGAGCGAGGAAGTTGCCGACGCGAAGCTCGCCCCTGGCAACCTCGTTTCCCCTGACCTTGAGCACGTAGTCATTGGGCCGGAGCTGCAGGTTGTCGCGAATGCGCATCGGCGGGATGACTATACCCATATCCAGCGCCTGCTGCTTGCGGATGAGCGTGATACGGTTGACCAGATCGCCGTCTTGGTCTTTGTCGACCAGCGGAATCAAGCCGTAGCCGATTTCCAACTCGAGTGGATCGACGTGCAGGTAGTCGGTGATCTTTTCCTCGGTCGGCTTTTCCTCCTTCAACTTCATCACCGCGCGCGCCGCGGCTTTCTCGCCGCGCCGCGTCATCAGCGCCAGGTATCCGGTGGTTCCCGACAGGAGCAGGAACGGCAGTGTGGGCAGACCCGGCATAATCGCAAAGACCAGCAGAACCCCGGAAACGACGGTTATGGCGCGCGGCTGATAGAGAAGCTGCCCGGTGAAATCCCTTCCCAGGTCGGCTTCAGAAGCCGCCCTGCTGACCAGTATACCCGCCGAAGTGGATATTATCAGCGCGGGTATCTGGCTGACCAGTCCGTCACCGATGGTCAGCAGCGTGTACGTCTGGATCGCCTGGTTCAGATCCAGGCCCCGCTGCACCATGCCGATAATCAGACCGCCGATGATGTTGACGACCGTGATGAGGATGCCGGCGATGGCGTCGCCCCGCACGAACTTCGCCGCGCCGTCCATGGCGCCATAGAAGTCGGCTTCACGGGCGATCTTCTCGCGTCGTTCGGCGGCTTCCCGCTCGTCGATCATCCCGTTGTTCAGGTCGGCGTCGATGGCCATCTGTTTGCCCGGCATGGCATCCAGAGTGAACCTTGCCGCAACCTCGGCGATCCGGCTCGATCCCTTGGTGATAACGATGAAGTTTATCATCACCAGGATGACAAAGATCACCATACCGACAACGTAATTGCCCTTGGTCACGAACTCGCCGAACGCCTGGATCACGTTGCCGGCAAAGGCTTCGGTCAGGATCATCCGGGTGGAAGCCACGTTCAGACCGAGGCGGTACAGGGTCATGACCAGCAGCAGACCGGGGAAGACGGAAAATTCCAGCGGTTCAGCGGTGTACATAGCCATCAGCAGCACCAGCAGTGAGATGGTTATGCTGGTCGCCAGCAGGATATCGAGCAGGAAGAAGGGTATCGGGAAGATCAGGATAACGATCACACCGATCACGCCGACCGCAATCAGCGTGTCGGCTCGACCAAGAATCCGCTCAAGAAATGGATTGTTGGAATAACGGTCTTTCAATTCGCGCCTTCAACAGATACCGGTTCCGGGGCAGAAATTGCCCGCCGGGAATCTCGACTGGATGACAGGTATAAATGCCGCATGCACTCTAATGCTTTGTTATTTTTATGATTGACTGCATCAGAGACCACCCGCCGCCGGCTTGATGATGAACATCCTTACCGGCAGTATTCCCTGTCATCATTAGCGCAATGTTTATGCCACTACCGTAATCCGGGACACCGATCTTCGGGCAAGCGCGGTCATGGTAGAAGATAGTCCAAGCCGGTCGGGAGTGCAAGCGGTTCTTTAAGAAAAGCTGGAGGAAAATGCGCTGATTTGTCCAGTGATATTCAAGCGGATCGAGCGACGGTTCACAGCCCGCATCACGGCGGCGTGGATGGGGGAATTGTGGAAGGGGAACGGATCATCCTTCGGTTTCGACGAACGGAGCTACCCTCAAGCCGCCTCCTTCAGTCTGTAGACCATCGCCAGCACTTCGGCGACCGCCTGGAAAAGCTCGTACGGTATCTCCCAGCCGATCTCGCACGCCTTGTACAGCGCCCTCGCCAGAGGCGGGTCTTCAACGATGGGGATGTCGTGTTGGCGGGCGATCAACTTGATCCGCTCGGCGAGCTTGCGCCTGCCCTTGGCGATGACCACCGGCGCCGACATCTTGTCCGCATTATATTTCAACGCCACCGCCACATGCACCGGGTTCGACACCACCACGTCCGCCTCCGGAAGCTGCTTGATCATCCGGTTGTACGACATCCGGTACTGCACCCGCCGGATATGCGCCTTCAGCCGCGGATCACCCTCGGTCATCTTGTGTTCGTCGATCATCTCCTGCTTGGTCATCTTCAGATCCTGGGTGTACTTCCACTTCTGGAAGCGCCAGTCGAGGATGCCGAGGATCAGGATCGCCAGCGCCAGCCGCAGAGCGAGCTTCACCGCAATCGCCGTGATGCCGCCCACGATTTCAACCACGCTCTCGTCTATCATCGGCGTGAAGCGCGGGATCTCCGCCCGGATCGTCAGGTACGCGATCAACCCCACAACCAGAACCTTGAAAATCCCCTTGACCAGCTCCACGAAACCCTTGATGGAAAAGATCCGCTGCAACCCCTTGATCGGGTCGATCCGGCTCAGTTTCGGCTCGATAGCCTTGCTCGAGAACAGCCAGCCGGACATGAGAACATGAATGCCGAGCCCGAACACCAGGAGCGCCAGCGAGAACGGCGCCAGCAGTTTCAACAGGTACCAGCTCCCCAGGTGGAAATATCCGGGGAAGTTTTCAGGTGTCAGGTCAACGTTCAGCAGGTCGCCGTAGATGGCGTAAAACGCCCATTTCATCTGATCCACCATCGCGGGGCCAAGGGCAATCAGCGCCATGACGCCGGCAATCAACACCACCGCCGAACCCAGGTCCTGCGACTTGGGAACGTTGCCCTCCTCACGCGCCTTGCGAATCCGGCGCGGCGTCGGTTGAAAGGATTTTTCCTGTCCCGATTCAGGCATCCGGCATCATCCCGTTAGATCCCCATCATCTGGGTAATTATCCTCAGCAAGCCATCGAGGAAATAATCGAACGACTTCGACAGCACGTAAACGAACAGCGGCAGCGTCACCGCCAGACCGATAAGTCCGACGCCGATCTTCACCGGAAAGCCGATCAGGAATACGTTCATGCGCGGCATCACACGAGCCATGAAACCCAGCCCGATCTGGATCATGAACAGCATGGCGATCACCGGCGCGCCGAGTTTGACCCCCACTACAAATACCTCCGCCGTCAACCGCGCATAACTCGTCGATATCTCAGCAGGGAACACGGCTCCACCGAGTGGAATCACGCGGAACGAATAGCCCAGCGCCTCGATAATCCTGGTGTGCACGTCAAGCAGCAGAAACAGGATCAACGCCAGCGTGTACTCCATCTTGCCCAACAGTGAGATCTGTCCCGACTGGGGGTCGGCGATGCGCGCCATCCCGAACCCCATCTGCACGCCGACCACCGAGCCCATGAGTTGCGCACCGACCAACAGAAGCAATCCCACCAGCCCGAAGACCATCCCGACCAGTATTTCGGAGAGAGCCGCGGCGGCGATGGGAATCACACCCGGCGGTCCGACAGCCAGATGCTGCG
>JALGVR010000104.1 GCA_025774605.1 bacterium
GGACGTTTCTTTCCCCCCCCTGCGCCAGTAGGGGGACCGCCTCCTATCCCCCCCTGCGAAGTAGGGGGGGACTAAGGGGGGGTCGCAGGTCGTTGACACGGAAGGCGGTGGTGGTGGAGTGAGCGAGGAAGCGAGTGAGCGAGGAAGCGAGTGAAACAGCCCGGACGTTTCTTTCCCCCCCTGCGAAGTAGGGGAAACTGACTGCCTTCCCCCCCTGCGAAGTAGGGGGGGACAAAGGGGGGGTCGCAATTGGGTATGATAATCCCGTCCAGCAATCCCCGCATCCGCGAGGACAAGGCTGTCCGAGCCGCATAATTCATCACCTTCCCATGACAATAATGAGAAATCAGATACTACCCGACCCTCAAGTATGATTTGTATAGACGAGAGTGTCCCCGCTGTCGGTAAAATCTCCATCCACCCCTTTACAAATGGAAGATATGTGATTATCTTCATCTGATATTACAAGTTCAAACCATCCCGCGACACCAACATCATTTGACCAGATGATAACCATGAAACCGTCAGATAACAGGAGGGCTCGAATGCTATCGGCTCTCATTATGATTATGTTGTCCTTGACCGTGTGCCCTGTTAATGCTCTGGTCAGGATCGTTCCAGACAGATATAATACGATTCAAGCCGCCGTGGATGCGGCTCAGGATCAGGATACCGTTCTGGTTCGCCCCGGTACCTACTATGAGAATTTCGTTATTGCCGAAAAGATTATCGTCGTGGGAAGCCTCTTCCTGACCACCGGTGATGAAGCCTATATCGATTCAACGATGATCGACGGTGAGGAGGCCGAAAGCGTTGTTACAATCCGCAATGTCGAAAACGAGGCAGCTGTTATTGCAGGATTTACCATCACCAATGGTGACGCCGAATTCGGTGGCGGCGTATTCATGGAAAACTCCAGCCCGACACTGGAATACTGCATTATCCGTGATAATCATGCCTACAATTCGGGTGGCGGGATGATCTGCCGCGATGAATCTTACCCGATCATCTCGCATTGCACAATCGACCATAATGAAGTAAATATCGGCGGCGGCGGCGGGGTCTACTGTGAGAATTCCGGACCGCTGTTCGAATACTGCGTGATCACCCGGAACCATTCGGACGTTGAGGGCGGCGGCGGAATCCATAACCACAACGGCGACTCCGTCCTGATCAACTGCACCATCTCAGAGAACTGGGCAGACGGATCCGGAGGCGCGGTTTTCTGCACCGGTGTGGCGGAATTCCACGTGGTTAACTGCATATTCTGGAATAACAGGCTCTACGAAATATCATTATACGACAACAACCAGATCACCGTCTCCTACTCCGACGTGGAGGGCGGCGAGGAAAGGGTCGTCGCCTACGGAGAGTCGGCTGCGGCGTGGGGGATCGGCAATATCGACGACGACCCGCGCTTCGTCGATCCGGAGAACGGCGATTTCCATCTGCAGATCACCAGCCCCTGCATAGACGCCGGCGATCCTGATTACCCCTACGATCCCGACACCACCATTGCCGACATAGGGGCGCTCTTTTTCGACCAGTCGCCGGTTATCGTCGTGAGACCCGATGTTGTGGGCTTTCATCCGTTTGTCAGAACCGTTGACACCGCCCGGGTCGAGATATGCAACGCGGGACTGAAAACCCTGCGGATTATATCCAGGGAGATCGCGCCGCTCAATCCGCCCGATGTTACGCCGTTTATCATCCAGAACGACGATGAAGAGCTGTTTCTTGAAACGGACGAGAACCACTTCACCCTGATCACCTTCGAACCGCCCCATGCCGGCGATTTTGAAGGTGAAATCAGGATTGTCTCCAACGATCCTCAAAACCAGTTGGTCTCCATCCCGATCGTCGGGATGGCTTTGGATGCTGCCGCTGATGAACCACCGACGCCGGATGATTTCGGTATCGTGGATGTTGCGCCCAATCCCTTCAATTCCAGCGCCCGCATAACGTTCACCCTGCCGGCTCCGGATGAGATCACGTTGAAGCTGTTCGACGTCAGGGGAGCGGAGGTTCTGGTTTTGGTCGAAGGTTACGTACCCGCTGGAAAACAGGTCATCTCGATTGAGGCGGAAGATGTGCCGGCTGGACTGTACCTCGCTCAACTGCTTGGTCATGCCGGAATTGAATACATTAAATTGATCGTCATCAAATAGCAACCATGGCGACCAGGGATACATGTCTGCTTGCCATCGAAACCGCCACTTCCGTCTGCTCGACGGCGCTCTTCAAGGGGCGGACTCAATTAAGCCTGCGCACTGAAATCACCCGCAGACGCCATAACGAAAAACTGGCGGGAATGGTGGAGAAGGTCATCGCGGAAGGTGGGTTGAAGAACAGGGATATTGAAGTAATTGCGGTCTCGATCGGACCGGGCTCCTTCACCGGCCTGCGAGTCGGACTGTCGTTCGCCAAAGGGTTCGCCATGGGGATCGATGCGGCGGTGGTGCCGGTCATGACACTCGACGGACTGGCTCACCGGATGTACACGGAATTGGAGAAGCGACATGGCGCTCCGTTTACACGTTTCAGATTATGTCCCCTGACCATCGCCCGGCGCAGCGAGGTTTTCGGCAGGTTGTACCGAATCGACGGGAACGGCGTGCGACCTGCGGGCGATACCTTTCTCGGGGATGCGGAATTTCTGTTGAAGATCGCTTCCGGGCAGACCATCATCGGCGGCGAAGGCGCGGATGCGCTGGCGGACGCTCTGAATGAAAAACCCGGGGAACTTACCGCCTTCCCCGAAAGGGGCGAACTTCCCCCTGATTACCGTAGCGGGATTGTCCATATTCCCGGGATACAGGCGTCTGGCGCGCAAGTGGGTCAGATCGGGATGAAGACCTGGGAGACCGATCGCCGGACGCTGCAACCGGCGGACAGGCTTGAACCATTGTACCTGAAAGAGTTTACCGTCCGCGGAAACGTGCCCGTCCAATCATAATCAGGGGATGCGGTTAAATTCAATCGACAAAAGCAGTTGTGACAGAACAAGGTTGATCGGATGGAGTTATTCAAAATAGGCTTCCTGCCCTTCGGATTCATGGATCTGCTCGATATCCTGTTGGTGACGGTTATATTCTATCAGGTTTATCGAATCATGCGCGGCACACGCGCCACCCAGATGTTCGCCGGCCTGCTGGTGATCCTGTTGACCGGATCCCTGGCACAACTGCTCGCGCTGAGCGGTGTGTCCTGGCTTATTCAGTCGATCGGCGCAGTGTGGGTTGTGGCTTTTGTCATCCTGTTCCAGCCGGAATTGAGACGCGCCCTGACTCGAATCGGTGAACTGGGCTTCATGAGGACGTTCTTCAGAACCGGCAGCGAGAAGGTGATTTCCGAGGTGACAAGGGCGGCTATGGAGCTCTCCCGACGCAGGTTCGGCGGATTGATCGTGTTCCAGAGGACAACTGGAATCCGGGGCGTGGTGGAAACGGGCATACCGCTTCAGGCGGAGGTAAGCGGGGACCTGCTGGTCTCTATCTTTTTCCCGCGCACACCGTTGCATGACGGCGCGGTGATCATTTCCGAAAATACGATCGTTGCGGCGCATTGCATCCTGCCGCTCTCAACAAATGTTCATCTGGATCAGACACTCGGCACCCGTCACCGCGCCGCGATAGGGATCACCGAAGTCGTGGATGCAGTGGCGCTGGTGGTTTCCGAGGAAACCGGATCGGTCTCCCTGGCTGAAGATGGAAAACTGATCGCCAGTCAGTTGAATGAAGACACCCTGAAATCCGAGTTAAGCAGGCTTCTATATCCACACAGCAAGCTCTCAAAAGAGAAACCACCCATCGCCGTCGCTCCCGCAAGTGAAGCCGACGTGGCCGCTGTACCCGGGGGTGGAGAACAGACTTGAATCTCGTCCGTCACCTGAAGCCTTTCAGTTGGGCTTTGGCTTCCCGCATCCTGCCGCTGTTGTATGGACTTTCATTAATCCTCATCATTATACCACACCTCTCCTCGATCAGCGAATTCGGACGTTACAGCCTCGTGTTTCAGATATTCACCCTAATCGCCCTGTTGAATAAATCCCTCATCCTCAATCCGATGGTGCGCTTCGCTTCGGATCCGGATGATTATGACCGAATGGTGCGGTCGGGGTTGCACCTAAGCCTTTTGTTCTACATTATCTGCAGCATTGTCGTATGGCTGGTATCACCGATCGCCGCGGCAATGTTGAGGATCGAAGTCGGCGATCTCAGGTTCGTCAACCTCCTGATGATTGCCTTCTTCTTCAGGGATTTCGGCTTTTTCATTCAGCAGATACGTTACCGCACCGCCAGGCTTTTCATCATCGAGGCGACCTACTTCATCGGTTCCGCCGGCGGTTTCATCTGTTTGATCCTGAGTCGGAACAATCTCACCGCGCGTGAGGTTCTCTGCGTCAATGCAGTCATGGCCGCGGCTTCCAGCCTTCTCGCGCTGAGGTTCGGCTTCGGCGGAACCCGCGTGTTCGGTCGCTTCAATGCACCCGCCGTCTCCAAAATAGTCAAGTACGGGCTTTATACGCTTCCGATCGGTCTGGCAAACAGTTTTATGAACAGTGCCGACACCCTCGTGCTGGGGATAATCTTCAACCCCGCGGTCGTCGGCGTGTACAACGGCGCCAAGCAGGTCTACCGGATCTTTTCCGCCATAACGCAGGCGGTGGGCATTCTGGTTCTTCCCTATGCCTCACGGCTGTCGGCTTCGAACAGGAAAGGCGAGATCAAGGCTTTGTTCGAGAAGACGATCCCCTATACCTGGATCGGGCTCGCCGGCGTCGCCGTCATCGGCTGGCTGTCTGCCGGCAGGCTCTATGCCTTCCTCGGGAATGACTATTCCGAGTCGGCGGCACTGCTTGCCATAATGCTGTTTGCCGCGCCGTTTGAAGGGATATTCTACGTCGCCAGCAACATTCTCTACGGCATCGGCAAAGCCGGCAAGGTGGCGCTGGTCTCAACAGGCAGCCTGGTCCTGCTGGTGGCGCTGCTGATTCCGGGCGCCTACCTATTGGGCGTAAAGGGCGCGGCGGGCGCTCTGTCGTTAAGCCTGATTATTACCGGGGTGTGGATGTTCATGCTGTCCGGAAAGGTCCTGGAAACCGGTTTGAAGCCTTCTCTGCGACGATTGATGTCAAACCTCAGAACGATGTCAAAGTCCGGTTGGCGGTCTTGAATTCGAGCGGTGAGCCGACGGTCGCCGCGGTGGTCGTAAGCTGGAACTCATCCGAGGACATCGCCGCCTGTCTCGACAGCCTCATCCGGCAGTCCCATCCGGTCAGTTCCATCGTCGTCGTCGACAATGCCTCGACCGACGGCACGGCGGGACTGATCGAGGATAATTATCCTGATGTGACGGTCATCCGCCGCGACGCCAACGAGGGCTTCGCCAGGGGCAACAACATCGGGATATCCGCCACAGACTCCGAATGGGTGTTGACCCTGAACCCGGACGCCCGGCTGGAAGAGGACTTTCTGGCTGTGCTGATCGCGTTCGCCGCCACCCGTCCGCAGGCCGGTTCCCTGACCGGGAAACTGCTCAGGGAGGGGCGATTCATTCAGGGTAAACCGGTGTTTGACTCGACAGGCATTGAGATATACGCCAGCAGGAGGGTGAAGGACCGGGACGCCGGTTTAATGGATGACGGCTCGAGGGAGCATGCGGAACAGGTCTTCGGCGCCTGTGCCGCGGCGGCGCTGTACCGGCGGAAGATGCTGGATGATGTCTCACCCGACGGCGAGATCTTTGCCGAGTCGTTCTTCAGCTATTACGAGGACGCGGATCTTGCCTGGCGCGCCCGGCGCAGGGGCTGGGAGGCCTGGTATGTCCCCACGGCAACAGGTTGGCACCGGCGGGGCGGCTCACCGACCGGCTCGCGCTTCTCGCGATACCTGACCCACCGAAACCGTCTCTGGCTGATCGCCAGGAATGAACCGCTGTGCCGCAGCCTCAAATATCCAGCCGCCATGGCACACCACGAGTTCCTGATGTTCATGAGGATTCTCCGTTATCCCTACCTGTTCAAGGCGTCATTTGAAGCGCTGGTCGGCTTGCCGGCAGCCATCCGCTACCGGAAACTGCTGACCGATACATCCGACAGACCGATTCCGGCAAGGAGGGGATCCGGTTTCAACAGCGCTGAAAAATGGTCGGCTTTAAGGACCGGCACCCCGCTGAAATGAATCGAGAAAAGCGGTTCCCAAGGATCAGTCCGCCATCAAACTGATACACTCCATGGATGAGACACATGCATAATTTGCACACTGCTTGCATCTGGTTTCACATGTCTGAAATCCGGTTGAAACACGGATGTTGCCGTTTGACAGTCGCATTCATAAAGCTGTAGCAGTTTTACGGGCAATTGCCATCCCGACCGATTCATCGCAATATACCAGATCAGGAGGGAACGATAATTGCAAGTGAAAACATCCTTGGATCCTCCTAATTCTATTGCAATTTTACTGACTTATTGTTAAATTCAGGATTTGAAAACAATCGGGAGAAACAGATGTCAAGAACATCCTTCGCAACGCTTCTTTTGCTTCTGATCACCGGCACTGCAGCAATCGCCGCTTCAGAATTCGAACTGACCGACAACGGACGAGTCTCAATCACGACAACGGACGCTCAGGCGGTCGGTCTTCTGTTCGAGCTGACTGATCTTGACAGGCGGGAAGTCGTCAAGGAGGATGAGACATTTGAAACCTGCACCATCCCGGGCGAAGGGTTGGCGCTTCAGCCGGGAAAGCCGGTTCTGCCGGCCGTTACGCGCTTCGTGATCGTGCCGCCGGATGCCGGCTTGGAGCTCGTTGTCACAGCCGACCCGCCGCGGCGGGTGACTGCGGATCACCCACTCGCACTGTGCACTGATGAGGTTCTCGGTGAAGCCTCGCCTGAAGCGGCGGACAATGATGAAAGCCGCCTGTTTCCGCCGGTCATAGCCGAGATGAGCGAGCCGTTCATCATCCGCGGATTCAGGCTGGTAAAGATCACGACCTATCCGGTTCAGTACGACTCCGAATCCGGCGAATACCTGCAGCGCGATCATATCGAGACCGAGATCCGTTACACCGACGAAACCCCGGTCAACCCCGTGCGGGTTGCGGTCCGGCGCAACCGCAGCCCGAACATTATTAAATACATGAGGGACATCGCCATAAACGGCGACCGGGTCGGAAGGGACGATCCCGACCGCGACGCAGAACCGGAATACATCGGGCATTACCTGGTGGTCACCCATCGCAACTGCCTGCAATACGCCGCGCCCTGGATCGAATGGCGACGGAAATCGGGGCACAAAGTTGACATCTATGCCCCGGGCAATCCGGGCGACCCGGGCGGGATCGACCGGGAGATCGAAAACCGTTATGACGCCTATCTCGATGAAGGCGTTGATCCGTTCGAGTTCGTCATGCTGGTCGGTGACCGGAACAACTACACTTACGGACCAGCCGCCAACTGGCGGCTCGCAACACCCTCCGGCAACTCTGATTACCTTTACGGCTGCATCGAGGGAAACGACTCTCACATGGACGTGGGCATCAGCCGCATGGCGGTGGGCAGCCCTCAGACATGCGAACTGGGCTTCGGGCGAAACATGAGATACGAAGCCACTCCCGACATGGAGAATACCGACTGGTTCAACCGCGTTCTGGTCTATTCACAGCACTGGGGCAACAGCGCTACTTCAGCCTGGCACCTCAGCATTCACACCAACGCCCGCTGGGGAGCGGCGGTTATGCAGCACCTTGGCTTCGAGAATATAACCCTCTACGAGAATTACGACTGGGACCAGTTCGGTCAGCGGGTTGGGCCTGTTATCCTCGAACATCTTAACGAAGGCTCCAGCATCCTGATCGGGCGGGCTGAGAACTACTACCATGTATCGCGTTGGGGCGGTGTGGTTGATTTTAATCGAGCCGCCGACGACAACACGAAATTCCCGATCAATATCACCGCCAACGGGCACGGAGAGTGGTCGGCTCAGGTCATGTTCCGCACCGGCAGCGGCGGCCATCTCAAGGGCTATGTCGCCACAACCTTCACCTGGAGCGCTCCCCTGACGCTGCCGAACGCCGCAATATGGCTCGAATACTGCAAGACCGTGCTGCTGAACGACATGCCCTTCGGCTGGGGATACGCCGTCGGGTTGACGGCGTATGAACGCTATGTCCCCCAGCAGGGCGGGGTAAACTACAACTGGTTCCGCAACAACTTTGAAGCCTGGGGCGATCCGGGCATACAGCCGTGGATCGGTGTACCGCGGCGGGTCGAAGCGCAATTCCCGGAAACCATTACACCCGAGGTCAGCACAATCGAGGTTCGGGTTTCCGACCGGGAAGACGAGACCGAGGTCGAGGGGGCAAGGGTTACGCTGTACTGTCCGGGGGACATGCCGGACTTCGATGATCTGGACTACGCCGAATATGACGACATGTTCATGAAGACAACCCTGACCAACGCCAACGGCACGGCTCGCTTCGTCTTCGATGACGACGATGAGTTCGATGGTGACGTCATGTATCTCACCGTAACCGGTCGCGACATCTGCCCGTTGTTTGAAGAGATCAGTATCGAGATTCCCGAATTAGCGGTTGAGTTGATGGATTTTGAACTGACCGAGCAGGAAGGGGGCAACGGCGATGATATCATCAATCCCAACGAGACCTTCACCCTCCGGCTGACCGCCGGCAATCTCGGCGATGGCGGCACCGCCAGGGATGTAACCGCCACGGTCAGCACCAATTCTCCGTGGGTGGAAGTCGGCGAAGACAACGAAATATCCTTCGGAGACATTCGACCCGAATCGAGCGTCGAAAGCGACGATGAAGTCACATTGACCATAAATCCAGCCTGCCCCGACGGCGCCAGCCGTCCCATCACCCGACCGGTGATACTGATCGATTTTACCAGCGGCAACCGGAGCTGGCAGTCGGCAATCAAGCTGAACCCGCGCGCCCCCAACCTGGAGGTAGCCGATATCATCGGCGGTGAAGTCATCCCTGTGGATGATCACGATCTTGATATCGAAATCGTCAACACGGGACACCGGACGGCGGAGGGAATCAGAGCCCGGTTGTCGACGCGGGGACTCGGCGTCAGCGTAACCCGCAGCAACGCCCAGTACATCGATATCATGTCCGGTCAGCAGCGACGGACAAACGGCAACCCATTTGTCGTCTCCGGCAACCAGATCGTTCCGCCCGGTTTCCGGAATGAGATGATGATCGTATTCACCTGCAACGACGATTTCGTGGATACGGCCTACTTCGAACTGCAAAAGGAGAACCCGCGCGCCAACGCACCATCACCTCCGGATCGTTTCGGTTACATGTGCTATGACAATTCCGACACCGACTGGGATATCGCGCCGACCTATGACTGGATCGAAATCAGCCCCAGGGACAATGACTGGGACTTCCGCGGCACCGAGATCGAGTTCGAAGGAGAACAGGACCATGACGAAGGTCTGGCCGCGGTTGTTGATCTGGGATTCACCTCCAGAATGTATGGATACGATTTCGACCGGATCACCGTCACCACCAACGGATTTATCTCGATCGGCGACCAGACGATGGTTACCAACTATGAGAACTGGCCCATGGATCGCGCCGTCGGCGGCGGGGTCGGTATGATGGCTGTCTTCTGGGACGACCTGCGCATCCGCGGTGACGAGCCGGGTGTTTTCTACTACTATGACGAAGAAAACGCCTACATGATCATCGAGTGGTATAAGCTGAGGCACGCCAGCGGCGGAAACACCGATTTGACATTTGAAGCCATCATTCACGACGGCGATGTCTGGGTGATGGATGAAACCAGGAATCCGCCGATCATATTCCAGTACAAGAGCATCGCCAATGTACCCAACGTGCGCGGCGGCGACACCATGTGGAGAGACAATCTGCCATTCGCTTCGGTCGGTATTTCAAGCCCTGACGGTTATGGAATAAACTACACATTCAACGATCACTACCCGGTCTGGGCGGCCGAGATAGAGAATCGCCGGGCGATCATGTTTCTAACCACGCCGCGCTTCAAAGCCGGCTGCATCGAGGGGTGGGTCACGGACGTCGCCACCGGCGAACCGGTCCAGGATGTGATGGTCTTCACCGAACACGGTTTCAGGGATTTCACCGACGAAGATGGTTACTACTTCATTCAGGATGCCCTCGCCGAGATCGAATTCAACATCACGGCTTCAAAGTTGGGCTACAACGACTCCACTTACACAGACACGATGCTCGTCGAAAACGACACGATGGAGATCAATTTCGCCCTGCTGCATCCCGAATTCGATCCGTCCACGAGATCCATCTCACGCATACTGGACCCGGAACGACAGACCGAGGTCGACTTCACCCTAACCAACCCGGGCAACGGC
>JALGVR010000172.1 GCA_025774605.1 bacterium
ACTGCCGGAAGCGATCGACGCCTGGGTCTTCCCCGGCTGCCAGGGCGGACCGCTGATGCATGTCATCGCCGCCAAGGCGGTGGCGTTCCGTGAAGCGTTGCAGCCCGAGTTCAGGGAGTATCAGAAACAGATCGTCGCCAACGCCGCCGCGCTGGCGGAAACGCTGTTGAACGAGGATTTCAAGCTCGTCACCGGCGGCACTGACAACCACTTGATACTTATGGACCTGGCGCCGCGCGGGCTGCGGGGCAGGGATTGCGAGAGGGCGCTCGAAGCCGCCGGCATCACCACCAACAAGAACATGGTGCCCAACGATCCGCAGAAACCGTTTATCACGTCCGGTATCAGGCTCGGTACACCCGCGCTGACCACGCGCGGCTTCAAGGAAGACGAAATGCGTCAGATCGGGAGGATGATCGCCTATGTCCTGAACGATATTGAGGACGAGGAGCGGATCGGTAAAACCCGCGCCGAAGTCAGGGAGCTGTGTGCCCGGTTCCCGTTTTACGATATTCCCGAAGTGATTGAAGGTTAAGGTTTACCCTTATTTTTCAAGGGGTGAATTGGCGGTTCATAAATTATCATGGTGTTCGATTGAAGTGCCCTTTCTGTGGACATCTGGAGGACAAAGTCGTTGATTCCCGCGCCAAGCGCGAGGGCGCCGCGATTCGCCGGAGGCGTGAATGCCTGAGATGCGGCGGGAGATTCACGACGTATGAGTACGTCGAGATAACACCGCTGGTTGTGCTGAAGAACGACGGACGCAATGAGCCGTTTGACCGAGGCAAGCTGAAACAAGGCATAAACATAGCCTTCACCAAACGACCCGTTTCGACAGAGGTTATTGAGAGCCTGGTCACCGATATTGAGGAAAAATGTTATGGACTCGGCAGACAACAGGTTACATCCGAGGAGATAGGCGAGATGGTGATGGAGAAATTGAAGGGGGTTGACGAAGTCGCCTACATCCGTTTCGCATCGGTTTACAGGAGGTTCGAGGATGCCGGTGAGTTTCGCCGGGAACTGGACCGGATGTAACAGGAGCCGGTTTGAACAGACGCAAAATTGACGATGCCAGGTTTAACGAGTTCATTCAACGCAGGTCTGACGCAGCTGACGCTGAAGATGTTGACAGCCGGCAGGGTGAAAGAGAATTACCTGACGAACTGCGCGGTCTCAACTGGGGCGCGCTGATGATGAACTTCGTCTGGGGGCTGGCGATGCGCGTTCCCTGGACATGGCTGCACCTGGTGCCGTTTGTCGGCTGGGTGATGCCGCTGGTATTCTGGGTCAGAGGAAACGAATGGGCGTGGCGGTTTCGACAGTGGGAATCAATCGAGCATTTCCGCCGTGTTCAGCGGAAGTGGGAGATCGCGGGCGTGATTTTCGTTGTGCTGAATCTGATAGTCGCCATTCTACTGGCAGCGAGCCTGGAACGGTACATGTCGCAGGTGATGGGCTCTCTCAATCGATATTGAGAAGTGCGGCGACTAACTGCGGATGTCGGACAGCATGTGATTAGCGTCAAGTTAAGTGTCACCCTGAACGCAGTGAAGGGTCTCAGAATGACGGACGAGACCAATCGTCGCACTTTATATATAGAATTCAGATAATCGGGTTTACAAAGCCTATGGAATTAATCCTGTTCATAATCACCGCCCTGGTTGCGCTTGTATCGGCGTTTATGGTCATTACCCGCCGAACCCCGATCGCGTCGGTGTTGTATCTGGTGCTGACATTCTTCTGCCTGGCGGTGCTTTACGTAATGTTGGGCGCTCAGTTTATCGCCGCCATGCAGATCGTCGTTTACGCCGGTGCGATCATGGTTCTGTTCCTGTTCGTGCTGATGCTGCTCAGCCAGCGCGGCGCGCAGACCTGGGAGGTTGCGGGTCCCATGCGTAAATGGCTCGGCTTTGCCGCGGCGGGTGGGGTCTTACTCGTTGCCGCAACGGCCCTGCAGAGTGTGGGGGTGTCCGACACCGTCCTTGATCCGGAAATCGGTACGGTGTCATCGGTAGGTAGCGCGTTGTTCCGGCGTTTCCTGCTGCCGTTTGAAGTAGCGTCGGTGCTGCTGTTGGGCGCAATTATCGGTGTGGTGGCGATGGTCAAACGCAAACCGTATCCATCAGAAACGGAGGAAGGGGTTGAACATGGCAGTTGACCTCGGCTGGTACCTTGCCCTCGCCGCGCTCCTGTTCTGCATCGGGGTCGCCGGTGTGCTGACGCGCCGCAATGCGCTGATCATATTCATGTCCATCGAGCTGATGCTGAACGCAGTAAATCTCACCTTCATCGCCTTCAGCCGCTCTCTGACCAACGTGGACGGCCAGGTGTTCGTTTTCCTGGTCATGGCAGTTGCCGCGGCGGAGGTGGCGGTGGGGCTGGCGATTATCGTAACCATCTTCCGGCACAAGGAGACTGTTGATATAGACAAGGTCAATTTGATGAAGTGGTAGCCGACGCCTACAACAATAGCTGTGTGTCAATCACAGTTTAAGTTCTAATAAAATTCGAAGGAGAGTAAAATGTCCAGCAAATGTTTCAAGCTGGCGTTACTGGTGATTTTCAT
>JALGVR010000105.1 GCA_025774605.1 bacterium
CAGTATTAGACAAGTTCTCGATAATATCAGTTAAAGCATGAATTATCACTCTGTTCCATGCTATGGCAAAGAGGATTAGTTTTGTTTACCCACACGATTCAGCGAGGAACCAAGATAAATCAGGTCAATTGATTCTGCAGGGATGTCATGGTTTAACACGAATAGGCAATCCCCATGGTAGAATGTGTTAGTTATTTCAGGCATTTGATTTCCTTTATTAGCAAGCAGCCCCGATCCCTTGTGGTCAGGGGATTTGGGCGATGTGAATAAGCCCCGGACGACAAGCGATCCGGGCTACGCACTAAGTCGTAATTTAACTAATGTCAGGCACTTTGTCAAGCATCATCAAGGGATTAGGAATAAGGTGGACGACTGAAGTCGTTCCTCCACACCCCCCCCTTTGTCCCCCCCTACTGACGTAGAGGGGGAAGGGCAGTCAGTTTCCCCTACTTCGCAGGGGGGGAAGGGAGGCGGTCCCTCTACTGACGCGGGGGGGAAAGAAACGTCCGGGCTACACCCCTCGCTCCCTCGCTCCCTTCACCACCACCGCCTTCCGAATCAATCGCCTGCGACCCCCCCTTTGTCCCCCCCTACTTCGCAGGGGGGGGAAGGGCAGTCAGTTTCCCCTACTTCGCAGGGGGGGGAAGAAACGTCCGGGCTACACCACTCGCTCCCTCGCTTCCTCGCTTCCTCGCTTCCTCGCTCCCTCGCTTCCTCGCTCACTTCACCACCACCGCCTTCCGAATCAAGCGCCTGCGACCCCCCCTTTGTCCCCCCCTACTGACGTAGGGGGGGAAGGCAGTCAGTTTCCCCTACTTCGCTGGGGGGGAAGGCAGGCAGTCCCCCGCTGGCGCAAGGGGGGGTTGTGTTCGGTGGTGGGAGCGCTGCCTCAGTCAGCAGCCGCGACAGGATTTGCCAGCCTGCCGATCCCGTCGATCTCAATCGCCACCTCGTCCCCGTCATGCAGTTCACTCACACCTTCAGGCGTGCCGGCGGCAATAACATCACCCGGCATCAGGGTTATATGCCCGGTTATCTCCTCGATGAGCTGCGGAACCTTGAAGATCATGTCGTCAAGCACGCCGTTCTGCCTCAACTCCCCGTTGACCCAGACCCGGATTCGCTTTCCGTCCAGCGGCTCCGCTTCACCGCGCAACACGATCGCCGGCCCAAGCGGTCCGAAACCGTCTATCGATTTGGCTGCGTACCAGGGAAGCCCGCCGCTTATCAACTCCCTCTGAAATGCGCGTGCGGTGACGTCGTTGACAATCGTGTAACCAAGTATGTACCGCCCGCTGTCTTCAGCCTTCACCCGGGTCGCCTTCCGGGAAATCATCACGCCGAGCTCACCCTCATGGTCCACCCGCCCCACCCCTTCGGGAAGCATGATCGGTTCACCGTAACCGATGACGCAATTGTCCGTTTTCGCGAAGTAGAACGGCTTGTCCGGCACCTTGTGACTGCCCTCCCGGGCGTGATCCGCCCAATTTCGGGCGATGCAGATGATCTTGCCCGGCCTCAGCGGCAACATCGGTTTCAGACCCTCGACGTCAAGCCCGGACTGTACGCCGTTGCTCTTTGCCCATTCGAGCTCTGCACGGATGAACTCCTCCTCGAACATCCCACGCCGAAGCATCCGGATGATCCGGCGCTCCGGATCCTTACCGCTCAGCTCCGATCTGAAGCCGTGCGCTTCAAGTATGGCGCCGAAATCGACATATCCCTCGCCGCCGTCCACGGCGATCGTGGGACGATCGGCGATTAAAAACCTCGCAATGCGCATAATTCCCCCGATTTTTGATTACAATCGAAATCCGTTGCATGAACAACGTGAAGCTGAACGGGCGCTCCTGTTCTCGCTTGTTCAGATCCCGCTCTATGCCACGCTCTTATTCTTTATCCACGTACAATCCCGCTGCAACGGGCATCCGCCACAACCCGGATTTCGCGCAGTGCAGATCGTGCGCCCGAACTTCAGGAGATTGAGATGGAACGACGCGGCTTTCCCGGTCGGGATGTGCGGACGTATCGCATGGAAGGTTGCTTCAGCGGTTGTCTTCCCGTTCACCCAGCCGAGCCGTCCGGCGATGCGGTGAACGTGCGTGTCCACCGGACAGATATCACGTCCAAAGCCAAACGCCAGAACCACCGCCGCCGTCTTGACGCCGATGCCCTTGCGCGCCGTCAACAAGTCGATGACCGCGTCATCGGACATCTTATCCAGAGGACTCAGGGTGAATCCGTTGAATTCCTTCACAACCCATTCGAGCGTTTCCTTGATCCGGCCTGATTTCTGCCCTCCCAATCCAGCCGGTCGAATCGCCTCCTCCACAGAAGGCAGATCGGCATCGAGCAACTTCCTCCAGGTGGGAAAGGCTTCCCTGAGGCGGCGGTAGGCCAGATCCCGGTTGCGATCATTGGTGTTCTGGGACAGGATCGTCACCACCAGCTCATCCAGAGGATCTTTGGACCGCCAGGTGGGAACGCCGAATTCCTCCTCCAGTATCTCAACCGTTCTCCTGATTTTCCGGTCTATCTTCAACGGGGCTGTGCTGTTGTTTTCACTACGCTTTGATCAATATCCATTTTGAGCCCGACGTCGACGAGATCACTTGGACGGCGGCAACGTTCATTCGGCGGATCTGGCGCACGCGTTCTTGAGTTTCTGCAGATCAACGGGAACCGCACCGACCTCGGCGATAACCACACTGGCGGCGCAGTTGGCGAGATATGCCGCTTCGAAGATATCCGAGCCTGCCGCCAGCGCAGTCATAATGGTGGCAATAACGGTATCCCCGGCGCCCGAGACGTCGTGCACGCGTTGAGCCTGGGTCTGGATCATGTGCACTTTGCCGCCGCTGAACAGCGCCATGCCTTCCCTGCCTCTGGTGATCAGCAGATGTTCGATTTCCAGCCTCTGCTGAACCTCCCCGCCGGCCTCTTTAAGCTCATCCTCGCTGTGCAGTGTGCGCCCGAGAACGCCTTCAACCTCCCGCAAATTCGGCTTGAATACGGTTGCGCCCTTGTAAGACCAGAAGTTCTCCCGCTTGGGATCCACCCCGACCGGAACATGAGCCGCATGACAGGCATCGATTATTTCCCGGATTAGACCGGGGGTCAGAACGCCCTTGTCGTAATCCTCCAATATGACCGCATTGATTCCACCGAGTGCCGCCCGGAAATGCACCAGCAGTTTTCTTTCGACCCCGTGTTCCAGCAGGTCCGTGGATTCACGATCGATCCTGACCAGATGCTGGCTGCCGGCGATGACGCGGGTCTTTACGATCGTCTGTCGCGATGGTGCGGTAACCACGCCTTCGGCGCCGAAATTGGCGCGCTCCATGAGAAACCGCAACTGTTCACCCTCGGCATCATCGCCGACAACACCGAACAGTTGCACATCCGCGCCCAAGGCGCCGACATTGGCGGCAACGTTCGCCGCCCCGCCCAGATTGACGGATTCACCCCTCAACCTCACAACCGGAACAGGCGCTTCCGGTGATATCCGCTCGACCTCCCCCCATATATATCGGTCAAGCATCAAATCGCCTATAACAGCAACGCGCGCACGCTGCATGTCATGTACGATCTGGTCCATCCTCTCTCTATTCAAACGTGTCATGACTCCTCCTCGAAGTTATACCACTCCAAATATAAGGTCTACCCTTCGTGTGAACAAGACGTAACATTGATCACAGTCAATCCGTGCTCCTTAAATCAATTGTCGAGGGACGCGGATCCTTAAGGTTTTCTTCATCCTGCAGTACTGCAAATATGGCTCGCAGATGCCGATTTGACCGGTTCTCCTGCCGGAATTAACCTACAGTGTAACTTTATCTGCCTGACTTACTCCATTTTCGTCAAGTCCATCTTTGAAATTTTTCAATCGACGATAACCTGCATGATTTCCACAACCAATTGGACAAAAATATCTTCAGTCCATCCGACAGAAATCCGGAAAATAGTGAAGTCATGCTGACGCTTTCATTAAATATCTCGTTCAAGTTCGAAGAAAACACATTTTATAAACATTGTAATCAGCGCAACTTAAGCCGAATACTTGAAGGAAACATGAAGCTCAATGAAATGTGCTGATTAGATGTTATAGTTTGCAGCGAAAGTTAAAGTTGTCGGTTCATATTGCCGATATTAGAATAGAAAGATATCTTGCGCGTTTTGAAAGGAGGTGTAAGGCATGGCTAAGACCGCGCCGATGCCGGACGCTTTATATTCGATCAGCCAGGTTAACGCTCTGACGGGCGTGCCCAAGTCCACTATCCGGTTCTGGGAAAAGGAATTCAACCAGTTCCTGTCTCCCCTGCGAACCGCGGGCAACCAGAGACGTTACGACTCAAAGGCGGTGGAGATAATAGCGAGAATCAATCAACTGGTCAACACCGAAGGCTATACACTGGAAGGCGCTCGGAGGAAGATGAGCGACCTGGAGAAATCCTTTGAAAAATCCCAGAACAACACGAAGGGTCAATTGAACGAACTGGCTGAGACCATGTCCGATTACCTGTTGCAGAAGCTGTTCGAGCGAGTACGTCAGGAGGAGTCCGGTCGTGATGATGATTTCAAGTGAACCTCTAATCCGCCTTATCTTCGGGAGTAATGCATGAGCACCCGCATAAATCATAATATCCTTTCGCTGACGGCTCAAAGGACACTCCACGCAACTCAGAGCAGGATGGAGAATGCGGTTGAAAGGCTATCCAGCGGTTTGAGAATCAACTACTCCTGGGACGACCCGGCGGGGCTTGCGGTTTCGGAGCGGTTCAGAGCGCAGATAGCGTCCATGGTCGAAGCGGAGAGAAACGCAAATTATGACATGAACCTCCTTGCCACGGCTGAGGGAGCTCTTTCCGCTCTCGACCATAAACTTGTCAGGATGCGGGCTTTGGCGATCGAGTCGGCCAATGGAGCGTTGCTCGACAAGGACCGGGAGGCTCTTGACCTGGAGTTTCAGCAGTTGAAGAGTGAGGTGACACGCATCGCGAACGTCACCAATTACGCGGGTCTCAAGCTTCTCGACGGCAGCTACAGTGCGACCAACCCGAACGGCATCAAGTTTCACATCGGATCAAATAACATCTTTAATGAAGATTATTACTACGTGCGTATTGGGGCAATGAACGCCCGATCGCTTGGCTTGACCGATAACAACCTGCTGAACACAGCCGCCGCCCAGGCAACACTCGACACGATCGACATCGCCATTCAATCAAAGGACGGCGAACGTGCGAGGCTTGGAGCATACTACAACAGACTTCAAAACACCGTTCAGAATTTACAGGTATCCCGCGAGCGCGCCTCGGCATCGGAATCCCAGGTTCGTGACGCCGACATCGCCGCGGAGATGTCCGAATTTGTCAGATCACAGATCCTTATGCAGTCCGGCGTCGCGATGTTGTCTCAGGCGAACATGTTGCCTCAGATCGTCGCGGAGCTGATAGGTTAATAACAGATTCGCGCTTCCGTTATAGACCAGCCGGGGAACCCTAACCGGTTCCCCGGTCAGACTGCACTTCACCTTGAACGCCGGAGAAATATTCCGGCGTTTTTCTCTCCACGTCTCTAACCGGTTTCATCCGATACGCCTCTCGACCATCAGCCGATCCATCTGAATTTAACGTCACCCCGCCACCCGGGCAGTCTGCTGTTCGGTGCATGGTGAGCTTGTCACGTCTCGAGTTCCCTGTCCGATCCTCTCAATAATTTCACAGGAAAAGCGATCGAATAATTAAAGCGTTTATTCCGGTAAAGGACATCCATGCCGGGAAAGTTGGAGTGATAATCACACAATATGATGATATAAAGGGATCGTAAAACACCGATTATCCTTCATATATTTTGATTTACACCCTGAAACGATTTACAAATATAATAATGTCAAGAGATAGAATATTCAGGGGAAGTTGTAGAATTTATCAAGTGAATTTTCAGGTATATGGTTAAATATTTTTAGAAAAGGTTAAAGTAAAGATAATGGTTTGCCGATAGGATATATGAAAGGAAAAGGAAACCGCTAATGAAAGGAGGCTGCAGCAATGGCGAAGGCAGCGGCACCAACTGAAACGCTGTATTCAATCGGACAGGTCAATGCCATCACGGGAATCCCCAAATCGACCATCCGTTTCTGGGAGAAAGAATTCAGCGATTTCCTGGTTCCGTTAAGGAGCGCCGGTAACCAAAGACGTTACGACGTCAAAGCTGTAACAACCCTGAAAATGATAAATCAACTGGTAAACGAGGATGGCTTCACCCTGGAGGGAGCCAGGCGTAAGCTTCAGACCGGGCTGACTGAACCGACGGCTCAAGGCGACTCGTCGGAGGATCGGCTGGACGAGCTGGCTGACACCATGACCAACATGCTGCTCCACCGGTTGTTTGAAAAGGTAAAATCCGAATAGTCCGGCAGACAATTTTGAAAAAAACTTCACATTCAAGGGAGAATATATTATGAGCACCCGCATCAATCACAACATCATTTCGCTCACCGCGCAGCGTCATCTGCAAGCCAACCAGATAAGGACCGAGACTGCGATCACCCGGTTGTCGAGCGGGCTGAGGATCAACAACGCCTGGGACGATCCGGCGGGGATCGGGATATCGGAGCGGTTTCGAGCCCAGATCAATTCGATGGAGGAGGCTGAGCGCAACGCCAACGCCAACATGAACGTCGCCGCCACCGCCGAGGGTGCGCTCTCATCAATCGACGACATCCTGGTTCGGATGAAAGCGCTGTCGATTCAAGCTTCAAACGGCGCCATGACGGACCTTGACCGCTCCAACCTGGACATCGAATTCCAGCAGTTGAAGAGCGAGATCAGCCGCATCGCAAACACTACATCATACGGCGGATTCAAACTGCTGGACGGCTCCTACTCAAGCACCGGCATCAAGTTCCATATCGGTATCTCCAACGTTGCCGGCGAGGATTACTATTACGTCAACTTCAAACCGATGTCGGCGGACGATCTCGGCCTTTCCGACGTCGAACTGACTAATACCACCTCCGCACAGAACGCCATCAACATCATCGACCTGGCAATCGACAGCAAAGACGCCGAGCGGGTCAGGATTGGCTCGTACGTGGAGCGGTTGCAGCAGACGATATCGTCGTATCAGGTGTCGCGCGAGGCGGCTGTCAAGGCTGAGTCGGATATTCGGGATGCAGATATTGCGGCGGAGATGTCCGAGTTCACGCGCGGCCAGCTACTGATGCAGACCAGCGTGGCGATGCTGACGCAGGCAAACATGCTGCCGCAGATTGTAGCCGGGCTGGTGGGATAGCAAAACACAGGCAGACGGATTCCCGGACCGCTCTTAATACTCATTGATCCTGTACTCATAATACGCCTCCGAACGGCGGGGGATCTCGTTACGGGATCCCCCGGTTCCGAAATCAGGCGGGTTGTGGAAGAGTCTGCCGGCAAGGATTCCAGGGAATTGTCAATCATCAGAAATAAAACGCAAGGCGCCGGTACCATGGCTGTTTCTGCACAAGATAATCGTCGGCTGTTAAGGTATTACCTGTGGTCACTGCGGTCGAAGCGCAGCAATCTCAACAGGCTTGAAGCCAACAGGTTGCTGAGCGATCTGAACGGAAGACTGCGGTTCAGGTTGATAATCCATCGGCACAACGGTTCCCGTCACCTGTGGCAGTTGCTGCAGAAGGCTCACCATCAGGGCATATAGATCAGTTTCAACGTCCGCCAACCCCCGTTCATACCAATCCTTAACAGATATACACCCGCACCGCCCAGCCTGTCCCCATCGATCACGTAATCACCGCTTCCTGACGGGAAAGACTCAGCCTCCGACAGGATCTTCCTTCCCTGGATATCAAACAGTTCGAGCCGGACTTCCCCGGCTTTCTCAACCTTAAAGCCGATCCGGACGGCATCGTTGAACGGATTCGGACTGGCGACAAGATCTGTATCATCCGGTATAATTCGACCATCTTCAACTTTCAGCCGGTGCAGCCAGAACGCTCCCATGTCGGCGCGTGTGCCGTCCGGGTCCGGCGGCAGATCGGGATCGCCGGCGTCGATGCAGCGCGAATTGCAGGTCAGCATGTAGTTGTCGCGCAGGGTATCCTCAAACATCGGGTCAACCGATAACGAACCGACTCCGGGCTCGCAGTCGATGTAATCGCCTTCATCGTTGTCATAGACGTCGTTGTACAGCAGGGCGAGTTCATGCCAGTTGTCATCGACGACACCCCTCCGGCAGAAGGCGATGATGTTGCTGTTCAGCTCGGCGTAGTGGTACGAATCGAGGAATACGCCATCGCCGGCGCGGTTGACGATCGTGTTGTTGATGAGGCGGCAACTGCGGGGATTGCTTCCGACCGTAACGCCGCCCTGGACCAGGTTGCGACGGAATGTCAGGTCGCCCCAGCCGTCCAGAACCACGTCACCGCCGAAACGCGAGTTCGCGATTTCAACGTAGGACCCGCGCAGGGTTACATCCTCGACAAAGCTGCAACTGTCGACGAGGATCGTGTCGGCGTTGAAGTCGACCTCGACGCCCGCCTCGAAGTTCACGTTCTTCAGCTTGACCTGAGGCAGGTAACCGCCCATATCGGCAACAAAGCGAGCCGGTTCGCCGCCGCGATAGTGCCGGATCCAGCCGACGGTGATCGGTGATTCGACTCTACCGTTCATATTTATACAACCCCTGACGATCAGATCGTAGTTCGAGTTGAAACGTATTTCCGTTCCCCACCAGCCCCCGGCGGTCAGTCCGCGGCAGTCGACGTCTTCGATAACGATAACAGAATAATCTATATATAATATACCATACTGACCGCCAATATACATCGGAACCACAAAATCAAAGAAGGGAGGAGGTCGATGGTCAAACCTTTCGTCATAATGCAAATCGAGCGTGTAGCCGGTGCCGCCGTGGTTGTCGTTGTGCAGCGGAGCGGCACGCCGTTGAACCAGAGATCCCCTGAGGTGAATGATGCCGCGTTCGTCGGGGCTCGGTCCCTGGTAGGCTTCCCAGTCCTCGTTGGTGTGTTCGAATTTCAGCGATTGGTTCATAGCTGCCAGCGCGGCGGTGATGGTTATCGAATGATGGTCGATCTGGTCTGCATCGTACTCTCCGTAACCGTTCTCCCGACCGTTGTACCAGTTGTCCTTGATGATGATGTTGCTCTCGGAAACCAGACCAAGACTGTGTGGCATTCCACCCTCTATGAACCATCCATCCTCCCGTCTCGCACCTCCATACCATACATCATCCACCAGCCACATATTGCCGGCTGTGCCGATCGTCAGGTTACCGTACACCTCGCCGTAAACCTCCGCCTGACCATCTATGAAGATCGCACCCCATGCAGGCGGTTGAAAGCGTTGAACGTTCTGCAGTTCATCAACAGCCATGCCGTAGAGCGGCGGCGGTTCGGCGCCCAGTTCGTACTGGTAGGTGACAATTCCCGCCGCGCCCCGCATCCAGACACGCGTCATGTAGCGACCACCGCCGTCATCTATCCAGTGTGCATTGGCTCTAAGCCCTTCAGCAGTCCTTGGCCATAACAATATAGGATGCATGTTAAAAATAGGTTCGTGCTGCAGATTAAGGCTGTCCAGGGTCATTCCCCGACCGAACAGAAAGCGTTCCTGGGATGTTGAGATGTAGCCGAAGATATTGGCGGGGCTGTCGAAGTAGAAGTAATCGTTGCTGTTGACGTTGCCGTAAATCGAATCGGATGCGCCGAACAACGGGATCGGTTCATCGAATTCGGTGGTTTGAAAGCAGGAGAGATAGAGCAGACCGGCGGTAAGAGCGGACGGCAGGGCGAGCGTGATGGAAATGATGATGACTGTCAAACGAGTTTCAAATAACCTGTTCATGGTTCGCGACTCCTGTTACATGTTAAAGAAGCAGTTACCTGATCGATTACGCTACATTCCAAGTGATCCGGGATTGATTTAATCCCGACTTTTACAAGATATACAATAATTCTTACGAAATCAAGTCGCTTCGGCTGGCGAGAGGTGGACAAGAACGATCCGACCTGTTACTGACCAGGCCGGGTCAGTACTAACTTGCACTATCGCTTAGCATTGAGAAAGCAGATACAAGCGTTGTATTTGAAACCCGGATAGCGGAGCCGTCCGGGCTACAATTTCATCATTCCCCAATAACAATATATCATCCCCGACCCTCAAAATGTCATCCCCTATCACAAAATCCTGAATCCGCAAACAGATTGCCCGGGCTCTATCCGACAGCATAATCCAAGCTGCTTTTCGACTCCGATAAGCACGCATCGATGTAATCGCGTGACAACGGTCGGGTAGAAG
>JALGVR010000106.1 GCA_025774605.1 bacterium
TAGGGGTAAAAATGAAGCGAAAAACACACAGTGCATCTTTGAAAGCTAAAGCCGCTCTTGAAGCTATCCGCGGGCAAAGGGCGCTGAACGAGATAGCCTCTTCCTACGGCGTTCCCCGAATGACCGTCTGGCTGCAACATCAGGATTACCAAGTCAACCGTAAGCGTGTTGAGCGGCTGATGCGTTTGATGGGACTTCAAGCTATAAGGAGGTCTATCCTCCGATGGGGGGGGACAAGAGGAGAAGGGGCGCAGGGACCGGAGACCCCACGCCCGTCCCATCGTTTGGATGAGCCTCCGTCGGTTTATCCCCCCGCCTTCGCGGGGGCAGGCTCTTGGCGGGTTGCACTACTGCAGAGCCCGCTTCCGTTTCAACCGACATCGGTAATATAGTTAGCGTAAGTTAAAAAACCAAATAAAGAATATCCACCTTAATTTTGACCAAAACGTGTCTTGACAATGGGGGAGGTTTTCCCCTCAAATAAAATAAAATCTGCATTGGGGTCGAAATTCTGTGCTATTTCTATTTTATTTATAGAATCTTGTAATTTCACGATCTTACTCCTTCCTCATTTTCCAATTTCAATTCCACTGTTTTTTGTTCTCCGTCGCGGATGGCTTCCAACGAATAATTAGCGATATACAGGTCTCTAAATGTACAAGTCCATCTTCAATTCGTGATACTCTAATGTTTATCTACTCATCCTGCAAATATGGATAAAACTCCATATCAGAGCATAATTCCAGTTCTCGCACAAGCCAAACCTCAATTATATCTCTGATATCACCTGCCATCTCAATATTCCAATCGATATGCTTCGATGAGGGATTTATGTTGAGTACTAATTCATGGATAGCATTATCTACGTAATCCTGTCTATCAATCTGTTTCTTAGTGAGTTCTGTCATTCCATCAACTCCCTGATTTCAAGTTGAACACCCCCCCTACCCCCTCTTCTTTTCCAGTTTCAGCCTGACTGTTCTCTCTTTTCCTTCACGGACGATGCCCATCTCGAGCTCGTCGCCGACGCGCAGGTCGCTGTTGCGGACGATGTTCATGATATCGCTTAAGTTGTTAATCTTCCGTCCGAATACCGATACGATCACGTCGGTGGCTTCGATGCCCGCCTTTTCAGCCGGGCTGCCGGGCTCGACGTCGGTCACAACCACGCCGCTGATCTCCGGGAGCCTGAGGCTTATGGCGATCAGACGATCGACATTCTGGGTCGAGAGCCCGATCCAGAAATCGCGCTCGATCCCGCCGCGATCACGCAACTCCTGGTATAACTCGTAAAGTTTGTTCGACGGAATCGCAAATCCCAACCCGATCGATCCGCCTGTCTCAGTGAAGATCATCGTGTTCATCCCGATCAACTCGCCGTTGGCGTTCACCAACGGTCCGCCGGAGTTGCCGCGGTTGATCGATGCGTCCGTCTGGATCATGTCCTGGTAGAGCCGTTCGTCCTGGTTGCGGTCGAAGTCCCGGTCCACCGCCGACACCACCCCCACCGTAACCGACGGCTGCGAATGAATCGCAAACAGCCCGAACGGGTTGCCGAGCGCGATCGCCCATTCGCCGATGATCACGTCGTCCGAATCGCCAAAGCGGATGTACGGCAGGTCCTTGCCGTCGATCTTCAGT
The DNA here is from genome assembly GCA_025774605.1 of bacterium. Classification (GTDB taxonomy): domain Bacteria; phylum Electryoneota; class AABM5-125-24; order Hatepunaeales; family Hatepunaeaceae; genus JALGVR01. The sequence continues at coordinate 1,642 of JALGVR010000106.1, forward strand.
AAAGCCACGTCATCTTCGAAGTCAAAACCGACGATCTGAGCCTGAACCTCGCTGCCGTCGGTCCTGGTTACGATAATCTTCGTCGCCATGTGAATTACATGCTCGTTGGTCATGATATAACCGTCCGGCGAGATGATGAACCCGCTGCCGAGGTTCTCGACCTTCTGGCGCCAGACCTGCGGCGGGAAGATGCTGCGGAAGAACGGATCATCGAAAAACGGGTTGCGCGTCCGGTACTCGCGGATGGAGACGACGTTGATGCCCACTACCGCCGGCGATATTTCACTGACCGCCCTGGTGATGGCATTTCTGCGGCTGACGTCAATTGATGAAGCAGGGATCTGCCGATCATTCACCTGGGGCATCTCGATTTGATCGATATTACCCTGTTCAGCATGGAATTCGCCCGGATTTATCCACCAGAATCCCAGCACCAGCGCAACCCCGATCAGCGCGCCGATCAAGTAGTTGAATATCATTCGCAAGGATGACTCAATTATTTGAAACGTAAACGGTTACTTATTTGCTTTTTCCCAATCCGCCAGGAACTTCTCCAGCCCGATGTCGGTCAGCGGATGCTTGAAAAGCTGGTCGATGACCTTGGGCGGAATGGTGACCACGTCCGCGCCGAGCTTGGCGGCTTCAACCACATGCATCGGATGCCTGACGGACGCCACCAGCACCTCGGTATTGTAAGCGTAATTATCAAATATCTCGACGATGTCGGCAATCAGATCCATGCCGTACGAGCTGATGTCATCCAGCCTGCCGATAAACGGGCTGACGTATGCTGCACCCGCCTTGGCGCACATCAACGCCTGCGATGCCGAAAAGACCAGCGTCATGTTGACCTTGACGCCTTCCTTAGCCAGCTTTACGCAGGCTTTCAGACCCTCGCGCGTCATCGGCACCTTGACGACGATATTATGGTGCATGGCGGCGAGGACGCGCGCCTCTTCGATCATGGCTGCATGTTCGGTGGCGGTCACTTCCGCGGATATCGGACCGTCGACTATTGTGCAAATTTCCCTGATCGTCTCCTTGAAATCCCCGCCCTCTTTGGCCACAAGCGAGGGATTGGTTGTAACGCCGTCAAGGATGCCCAGTGCCGCGGCTTCCCGGATGGCTTCGATGTTGGCTGTGTCGATGAAGAATTTCACTTATTTGTCCTTTTAGATTATTAACGGGCAGGGCTGACACACCTGTCTGCCTCTCTAATGTAACGATTCGAGTTTCTCTATCCACTCATTGAAATGGGAACATTCCTTCCGGATTTTTTCAAGTCCAATTTCCAGCGCTATAGAAGTTCCAGAAATAACTTTATCATAGTCTGGCAATGCCGATAATATTCGCTTTGAAGGTGGATTATCAAGGTTAATGTGTTCAGGCGAGCTAAAACCAGCCAGTTGGTTTAATAATTGCTCAAGCACTGATTCCTTTCCGGGGAAACCATTGATGATTTTCATCGGATCACTGAAAAGGATTGCTTCAAATTCATGAAGCTGTAGATAAGGTATAAACTTAGGGTTGTTAATATCTTCACTGAAACGTTTTTCAATAACATTAACTCTTTTAATGCAATCTGATTCGTTTAAATTCTGAACTTCAGGAAAATCATTCGGGAGAGCATAGTAATCAATCATTGTGGTCACCGCAACAGCGCTCTTGTCATTTAGCAACCGTCTTAATTGCTGCTTTATTTTTTGATATGTAGCATACCCGCCTTTACAATCCGGTCCGCTTAAAACGCGCTTGGTAGTAATAATGGTTGGTATTAGAGAGAATTCGTCTGGATTTATATGAACTGATAGTATTTCTTTTACAAATCTCTCCTCAGTGGAGCCTTCCACAAGTATCAGTACTTTAACCATGTTAAGGTCTTCCTCCAAGAACATTCTTCTCCCATAGTTCACTCAGAGTGTAATCATCTAACCAATCCCTAATCTCATCTGTGGTTTTTTTCTTGAAAACAGACTCACCCCCAATTCGTTCAACAATTACCAGCTCCTCCGGTGTGAAATTGTCAATTAGATTAACAGATTGAGTCGCAATAATAATTTGGCTATGATGGGAGGCTTTTCGTAGTAAGCTTCCTAAGATATTAATTGCATAGGGATGTAAACCCAATTCAGGTTCGTCGATTATAATAATATCAGGCAGGTATTCATCTGGTTGCAAGAGAAGTGTTGTCAAGGCAATAAACCTTAATAAGCCATCAGGCGCCTGGTGTGCGGTGAACGTGTAATCATGTCCTGTCTCTTTCCATCTTAATATAATTCTGTCCGAATTGATCCGATCCGGCTCAAGTACAAATCCTGTTAGATAAGGCGCTGCCAATTTAATCGTTGAAACAATTCTATTAAAGTAATCTGGTTTGCTCTCCTGCAACATATAGAGAAGCGCGGCTAAATTACCGGCATCTTCATCAAAATGTTGATAGTCGTTAATATTAGAATATCTACGAATGCCAGCTGATTCTGACGTATCATTAAACTGGAATGGTTTACAATGCTCGAAAAAGCTACCAGGAATGAAACCGTACATTTTACTTTTGTGAAGTGCGTCATTCAGTCCGCTTTCTCTGGCATCATTACTCAAAATGTCGACATATTTAGTTGTTGATACCTGACCGCGATTTAATGGTAAATAAGCCTTTGGAGGATACACTTTCTCATCTTGGAATATTAGAGTGCCCTGTGCCGTATTTACCAATCCCATTTCATATATAAATGATCCCTTTCCCTTTTTTAATGTCATTTTGATCTTTATTTCCGATGTAGTTCTTGATCCGGAGTATAATAGGGAATCGGCATATCCATGTAAACCAATATATAATTGCAAACTACCCGTTATCATAGCATTTAGCATCTCAAATAACGAAATAAAATTCGACTTCCCTGCGCCATTGGCTCCAATAAGCACATTGATAGGTCCCAATTCTAAATCCATTTCTCGAATTGATTTGAAACCCTTTATTTCTATTCTTTTCAACATATTCATAGTAAAACTCCTCTTTAATTCTAATATTCCACCCCCACCAACACCAACCCCTGCGGTTGTGCGACCCTTGTGGCGCCGTTGCGTTCAGGCCTGTTCAACAGTTCAAGGAAATCATCCCCGTTTATATATCCCCTACCCAGATCCACCAGCGCGCCGACCAGACCGCGTACCATCTTGTGCATGAAACGATCGGCGGTGATGTGAAACAGGGCGCCGTCGTCATCCGTCTCCCATTCGGCGCGGCCGACGTTGCAGATGTATCCCTCCTCCCCCGGTCTGGCGCGGCTGAACGACTTGAAAGAGTGCTCGCCGATCAGCAGCCTAACAGCCTCCCTGACCGGTTCATCATCCCAACGGCACTCGGGATACCAGCCGTAACGCCGGCTGAGCGGTCTGTTTCGTCTCAACAGGCGATAGCGATAGCTGCGACCGACCGCGCTGTAACGGGCGTGGAACGACGCCGGAACTTCCTCGATCTCCCATATACGGACATCCTTTGCCAGCAGGCTGTTTGCGCCCCTCAATATGCGCTCTTCGTCGAGCAGGTTATCAGTGGAGAAGTGGGCCACCTGACCAAGGGCGTGAACCCCGCTGTCGGTTCGTCCTGATCCGACAATCGCAATCTTCCGGCAAAGAACCTCCGACAACGCTTCTTCAATATCCTGCTGAACGGTGCGAACGTTGGATTGCCGCTGCCAGCCGCAGAATTCCGTGCCGTCGTATTCGATCTTCAGCTTCAGTCTTCGTCGATCGTCTGCCGGTTGCCCGGTCGTCGACTGCTTATCGTCATGGAGTCCGCTGTCGAACAGGCGCATTAAACTATTACAAGCAAAAGTACGGCAAAAACCAGTATCATCGCAACCAGGTCGTTGGCTTTCAATCGCCTTTTCCTGTAAACCGTCCGTTCACTCCCCAGCCGGTACCCGCGCGCCAGCATGGCGGTGGTTATGCCGTCGACCCGATCCAGGCTCGAGTTCAGCAACGGCAGGAGGAGCTGTCCGGTGGAACGCAACCGCTTTAAAAGATTTCTCTCGTAGCGAAACCCGCGGCTGAGCTGCGCCCACCTTATCCGCTCGGCTTCTTCAACTATCAACGGCAGAAATCTCACGGCGATTCCCAACGTCAACGCCAGTGCCGCGCTAAATCTGCCGAACCAACCGACTCTCAGCGATCCAAAGTTGAACAGATCAGCCCAGGCGGCGGGATGAGTCGTTCGCATCAGGGGTCCGATGAAGGCGGCGAGCAGAGCGATCTTCGCCGTAAAGAACAATCCGCGCTGAACCCCTCCGGCGGTCAGCGTCATGCCGAAAGGCAGGTCGAGAAGCGCCTCGCCGCGCCAGAGAATGCTGTGCAGAGCAAGGGTTATAAGGAACAGGAAGCGCAGCGCCCACATATCCCTGAATAGATCACCGAACCTCAATCCGGAAGCGAGAACCACGATGAAAACCATTGAAGCTGTCACTGCCAGATCCCGCCAGGATTGAACCAGCAGACCCGCCGAAATCAGGAGGGCAAATCCCAATACCCTGACGCGCGGATGAATATTGTGCAGCGGGGAATCTCCCGGGACGAAACGTCCGAAGATCATGCGCATAACCTGATCCTGAAACTAAACCTATATAATTATCAGGGGAAAAATAATGCCTTGGTTGCCTCCTGGAGGGCGGACATTCCTGTCCGCGCCAAACTGTCGCCACACAAGCACTCGGGCGGACAGGAATGTCCGCCCTCCAAGTCAGGCTATAAGGTCCCCTTATAATAAGTTCCGCTGGCAAGCAATCAATCGAGCTGCTCCAGAAACCCTTCGATGACAGGGGAAATGCGAAACCGGGACTGTCAGTCAACACACACTAATCATAGCCTTGGAATCAAGGGCGGCTTCTATTTCAAGATCTCTTCCAATTTCTTGATCAGCGTAGCCTTCGTAAATGGTTTCACGATGTAATCGGTGACACCGGCTTCCAGCGCTTCGAGTACGGCATCCTTTGTACCGGCTCCGGTGACCATCAGTATGGGCACTTCGGCGAATTCCTCCCGCTTCCTTACCTCTGTTACGAAGGTAAGCCCATCCATGCCCGGCATGTTCCAGTCTGTAAGTATCAAGCCTACACCTGAGAGCCTGGATAAACCTTCGGATCCGTTGCTCGCCAGAACAACATCCTCGTATCCCGCAGAGTTAAGGAACTTGGCAATTATACGTCGAATGGCAAATGAATCGTCAATTACTAAAACCTTCATGGGTGTTTATAAGCCTTTGAAGAATTAAGTTTTATCTTGTCGTACAGCCTCATCGTTTTGAAATATATACTAAATAACCATCTAAATCAATAGAGGTTTGAAATATGGGCTCAGCGGTATTAACTTATCACGTTCTGATCCGGTTACAGCATAACTCGCGCTCGGCGGGCTTTCCCCATCCTGGCGCACGAAATACTGATGGGACTCCTTAACGGGTCGGCGCTGAGCCACTGTTTCAGCGAATAGTGGAGGATTTTCATAATGAAGGTAATGGCGATCGATATCGGCACAAACAGCACCCTGCATCTGGTGGCTGATGTTTCGGGTAACCGCGTGACCGTAATCGATCGCGGCATCGTCGGGAATTCGCTCGGCGCAAAGATGGGCTCCGATGGGATCCTGGGTTCACAATTGTTGAAAAGCAATCTCGAAATCCTGCGGGATCTGGCGGACAGGGGCCGGGATTTCAACTGCAGGAATATAGGCGCGGTGGGAACCCACGCGCTGAGACGCGCCTCGAATCCGCAGGACTTCATTGAGACCGCACAGGCTGCCGGGGTTCCGTTGGAGATAATCTCGGATGCCGGGGAAGCGCGCCTGACATGGTCGGGGGTCTTTGGTGAAACCGGCGCGGAGAAACCTACCGGATTGCTTGATCTCGGAGGCGGATCCTGTGAACTTATCATCGGCGCAGGCAACAATATCGAATGGATGAACAGCATCCCCGTCGGAGCCGTGACCCTGGCGCGTGATCATTTCTTCCACGATCCCCCAACACCCGGGGAAACGGAAGAAGCGGAGGCGACGGTGAAAAAAGGCTTCGCCGGCTGGAAGGCACATTCGAGCGGGGATTTAACACTATCCGGCGTGGCGGGGACGATAACCGCATTGGCTGCGATAAAGTATGGATTGTCCGGGTACCGTTCCGGGGAACTGGAGGGCTTAAAGCTCTCGGCCGATGACGTAAAACAGGCAAAATCACGTATGCTATCCTTGAATCTCGACCAACGGAAAGCCCTGCCGTGCATGCCTCCGGCACGCGCGGAGTCGATACATGCCGGGACGCTGATTCTGGACGCGATTCTGACGGTTATCGGCAGATCCGAAATAATCGTCAGCGAGAGAGGCCTGCTCTTCGGTCTCGCCAAAAAACTGGCTCAAAAAGATGCCGGTAAATTTTGACTCTCTACCTGAAATGAAATATCCGGAATGTGCTTGACATTGAGGTGACATCAATACTATATTTGAATTCCTGAAGAATGATTGATCAACCTAACTCTTCCGATTGAAATGATCGATAAAGAATTTTTGAAAATCGACAGCGAGTATACAACCACCACCCAGGAGTATGTAGAGGTAATTCGGGACCTTGTCGATGAAAACCGCGTGGCGAGGGTGAAGGATATCGCCAGGCGGAGAGGAATAACCAGATCGTCGGTCTCAATCGCCCTGAAATCGCTTCACAATCTGGAACTGATCAATCATGAGCATTACGGGTTTGTAACGCTCACCCAGAAAGGTATTGAGCTGAGTGAAATCCTGTCGCAGCGCCACCTGGTTATTCAGAGGTTTTTGCGTGATTGCCTGAAGATCGAACCCCAACTTGCCGAGAGCGAAGCGTGTCGACTGGAACATACCATGAGTTGGCAAACAATGACCGCCCTGGTCAGGTTCGTCAGGGAAGCCGAGAAATGTTCCGTCTGCGCAAGAATCACTAATGCGGACTGACGGCATATGTCAAATTGAAACAATTCAATGTTGGTTCGAAAGTATCCTATAATGATTACTAAATGCCGGCAACTCAGGTCATGCCGGTTTTTGTTTATCGTCTGCCGGGCTGAAACGCTTTGACGGCGAAAGAGTGGTGATATTTCAATCGCTCTCGCAACCGAAACTGTTGAAGTCTTGACTAATTATCAAGATTTATATAAACTTAATGTTTCGATGTTTGAACCTGAAGATTGGTATAGAAGGTGGTTTGACGAACATTACCTGACGGTCTACTCGCATCGTGATCAGGGGGAAGCGGAAATGTTTGTCTCCTGCTGGCGGTTCTGGCGCCGGCTTGAAGCGGGGGGTTGGTGTCTTGATCTCGGATGCGGCGGCGGACGGTACGCCCGGGCGATTGAACGGCGCGGCTTGAAGGTCATGGGGGTTGATCTCTCCAGACCACTGCTGAGGAAAGCCGTGGTCAACATCGATCCATCGTCATCGCTTTATTACGTTCGAGCCGACATGCGGGCAGTTCCGTCAGCCGGACCATTCCGCCTTGTTGTCAGTCTCTTCACCAGCTTCGGATATTTCAGCGATGACGAGCATCTCCGGCTGCTCAAGGGAATTCATACCCTGCTCTCACCTGGAGGTTTTTTCGTCATCGACCTGCCGAACCCGGCGTCGGTCAGGCAGAGGATCTCCGAAAGTCCGTTGACGATCAGGAAGGTTGACGGCACGGTCATCCGCGAGGAGCGCCATCTGGAGAATGACGGCTCGAGAGTGAACAAACAGATCGATCTGGAGTATAAGGGTGAAAAACTGAGATATTTCGAATCGGTCAGGCTTTACGAGAGGGATGAGTTGGAATCATTGATGCGGGATTCGGGATTCCTGCGGTTTGGGGCATGGTGGGGCGATTATAACGGCTCGAACTATAAGGCAGCCAGTCCGCGCCTTATCTATTTCGGTTATAAGGGTGTCTGAAATCATCAACTGGAGAAACCTCCCCAACATTCCGCACATCATGGTGGAGTTCATCGCCGGCAATTCGCAGGTCGTATCGCTGCTGGGCGGCGACTGGCGGGACAAGGACATGCGCGCCGTCGTCGGTGAAAGACGTTTGAAATTCAACCGCAACACTGGTCTTGGTAATGCCTTACGGGCCGGATACGGCGATATTCAAATACCGGGTGCCGTCGAAGAGAACCTGGCGGCGCTCAATCGATCCGACACCCTCGCGGTGGTCACCGGCCAGCAGGTCGGCATATTGGGCGGACCAATCTACACCTTTTACAAGGCGCTCACGGCTGTTTTACTGGCTGAACGTCTGGAGAAGGAAGCGTCAGGAAGGGTCGTACCGATATTCTGGATGGAGACCAGTGATGCTGATTTCAGTGAGATCAACCGGATCAGTTTCCCCGCCGGCAAGGATGCATCGCGTTACCAGGTTTACGCACCGCGCGGCATAATTCCGGGGCAATCGGTCAACTTTCACAAGCTGACCGCGGAAATAGGCGAAGTGAACAGAAAGGTCGCCGAATGGCTGGACGAACTGCCGCACCGCGATAAAATAGTCAGCCTGATCGAGCGGTCGTACTATCCGGGACGGGCGATTTCGGAGGCTTTTATGGATCTGATGACCGGTCTTCTCGGAGCGATGGGACTGGTGATGATTAATCCATTGCACGAAGCTGTCGTAGCCCGAACGGTTTGAATAAATCCTTCATAGTCGCTTCGAGCGAGCTCTCCGATCTTCGTTTTCCCCTCCAGGTGCGTCTGCGCGATGATGCGCTGCCGATCCTGCACGTTGACGATTCCGGGATGCGACGCCGAATCCGCGGTCAGCCGGACCGCTGGAAAGTGGGACACGATGAAAGGGAGCACAACGACGGTGAGCTTCATGCACTGGCGATCGAACACCCGGAATCCTTCACCCCTTCTGCGCTGTTGCGACCGGTTATGCAGGACTGGCTTCTGCCGACCTGGGTCTATGTGGGCGGTCCATCCGAGGTCGCCTATCACGCCCAGATCGGCAGGTGTTACGACCTGCTGGAAATCCCACGACCATTGATCTCGCCGCGGATCAGCGCCACTATCGTTGAACCCGCCGCCCGGCGACTGCTCGACCGGAACGGTTGGACGGTCATTGAAGCCCTCGGGGGCAGGGAGATCCTGCTGCGGAGTTCCGGCAAGCCGGTCGTCGTGGCCGATCTACTGGACAGAGGCGCCGAACAGTTGGAGGGCTGGATCGAGAGGATCGAACGGGCGGTCGAGGAAGCCTCGGTAAACATGAGCCTGGAAATCGACCGGATTCACAGGAAAATAAAATATCAATGGGACAAGCTTGCGCGGATAACGCTCAACAAAATCGCCGAACGGGACAGGACCAGGGTTAATCACTGCAACAGACTGCTGAACCTGCTCGTCCCGGACGGCCTGCTTCAGGAGCGGCATGATAATGTACTCTATTATCTCGCGGCTTACGGAAACGAGCTGACCAGGACTGTTTCCGAGCAGGCTGATCTTCATCAGTCACAACATTTGGTCTTAGATCTGGAGGTTGAATAATGCCGCTTGATGTGCTGGCGATCGGGGCTCATCCTGACGATGTCGAGATCGGCTGCGGAGGCGCCCTGATAAACATTACCGATGCCGGTTACCGGGTGGGGATAGCGGATCTGACCAACGCCCTGCTCTCATCGCGCGGCACGGATGAGATCCGTCAACGGGAAGCGAAGGATGGAGCTGAGATCATCGGCGCCGGGGAACGGTATCAATTAGGTTTTCACGAGGGTTCCATCAGTCAGGGGGCGGGCAACCTGGAGGTGCTTGTGACTCTGATTCGCAGAACAAGGCCGCTGATTATCTTTGCGCCGTACTCATTTGATCGTCATCCTGATCACATGGACGCTTCGGACCTGGTGCACAGGGCCGCCTTCTGGGCGGGCGTCGCTAAGTACGGCGACGGACAGTCCCCCCACCGGCCGCATCGCCTGATCTATTACCATGTTCACTGGGAGGGACCGGTATCCATAGTGGTGGATATCAGCGCCTGTTTTGACCGCAAGCTCAAGGCGATCAGGGCATACCGGTCGCAGTTTCTCTCTCAGCCGGGAGATGGAAGGATGACCTACATCAGCCGTCCCGAATTCCTCGAGAAGCTTATCAGCCGAGCGCGCTATTACGGGGCTCAGATCGGCGCGGAATACGGCGAACCGTTCTACCTGCAGGAGATGATCCGGGTTGATGATCCCGTTAAATGGTGTTGAGAACAGGGGGTCGTCGGTTGAAGATCGGCATCTCCTGCTATCCGACAATCGGCGGCAGCGGGGTTATCGCCTCCGAACTCGGCATGGGGCTTGCCGGGCGCGGACATGAGGTTCACTTCATCACCTACGCGGTTCCGGGAAGATTGAAGGTTCACCATCCGGGCATTCATTTCCATCAAGTGACCGTGCCGGACTACCCGTTGTTCGAATATGCGCCCTATTCGCTGGCGTTGGCGTCCAAGATTGCGGAATGCGCTGAACGTGAGGGTCTCGACCTGATTCACGCGCACTACGCGATCCCCCACGCCACCAGCGCATTGCTGGCGAAGGAGATGGTCGACGGCGGCGGTTTGAAGGTTGTGACCACCATGCACGGCACGGACATAACTCTGGTCGGCAGTGATCCATCCTTCATGCCGATCATCCGCCACACCATCGCCAAGTCCGATTCGCTCAGTGCGGTCTCGATCTTCCTGCACGATGAAATATGCCGTACCTTTCGCTGTGACAGGGATATACGCGTCATATACAACTTCATTGACCCGCGTGATTATCAAGATTGCGACCGGGAGGAGATTCGATCGATGTTTGCACCGAAGGGCGAAAAACTGCTGCTGCACGTGTCTAATTTCCGGAAGGTAAAGCGGATCGATGACGTGATGGAGATATTCCTGCGCGTCAGGAAGGAGATGGAGGCCAGGCTGATCCTGGTCGGCGAAGGTCCAGAATTGAAGTCGGCGCTTGGAACCGCCGAACGCGAGGGCGTGAAACGGGACGTGATCTCGCTGGGGCACCGGGAGGCTGTAAACGAAATTACAACCGCCGCCGACCTGTTGCTGCTGCCGAGCGAAAGCGAGAGCTTCGGTATGGCGGCGCTTGAAGCCATGGCTTGCGGTGTGCCGCCGATAGTCGCCGATGCCGGCGGTTTACCCGAAGTGGTGGATGACGGCGTTACCGGTTTCCTGCTGCCGGTCGGCGATGTCGAAGGGATGACCCGCCGGGCTCTCGAACTCCTGAGGAACGAGGAGCTGCGCCGCGGGATGGGATTCAAAGCCCGTGAAGTTGCGAACGAAGGATTTCACATCGACCGGGCGCTTGACGCCTATGAAGACCTCTATCGCAATACGCTGAACAATCCGGAAACCGGTAAATGAGCGCAGGTTACAACGCTATACGGGGGTATGAAATGCTAAAGAATGAAATAAAGGTCATCAACAAGAAAGGGTTGCACTATATTATCAAAGACGGAAACAGACTGTTGAAATTTAAGCCCTGGCTTATGGATGTCTTTTCGTTTCTATATGATTTTATCATGGAAAGCTCTATCTTCCCGAAGAAATTTGGTGGGGATATAAACCGACATTATGAAATTCTCAGTAAGGAGTTGAAGCGCATTCATGAAAAGCGTGTTCTCGAGTTAGCCACGGGCAGTGGCAGCGCCGTCAATTTCCTGCCGAATGACAATCAATATACAGGTACCGATATCAGTGCGGGGCTTCTGAGAAAAGCCGTAGGAAGGTTCGAGAATGCCGGCTTTAAGAATGCCGTGTTTTTTGTAACGAGTGCGGATGACCTTCCCTTCGACGACAACCATTTCAATATTATACTTTGTATTCTCTCGTTGAATTTTTTCAACGACATCAAAAAGGTTTTCCAGGAGATCAAGCGAGTTGCAACTCCAGATGCTGTTTTCATTTGCAGCGTCCCCGTACCTGAGCGAAACAGACTTCAGAGCACAATCAGAGGTACCTTGTATTCAGAAGAAGAATTAGGGAAAATATGCCGGGGGAATGGCTTTAAATTCGAAAGCATTCCCGTTGACAATGGGGCTCTGCTTTATTTCAGGGCAGTCCGGCAGTAACGTCGCAATCGAGAACAGGCTGCGTGGATAACCGATCGCCGCACAGTATCACTGCCCTGTTGCGTCCATGTAAACCAACGAACGCAAGCGTTACAGCCATAACTCAAGTTCCGCAGTTATATAAATCGGGCAAAGATCGTCATAACAGCCACTGATCGTCATTCCCGCGTACGTATCGACAACGGGTTGTCATCCCCGCGAAGGCGGGGATCCAGAATATCAACAACGGACTGTCATTCCCGCGTACGTTTCGGCAATGGGTTGTCATCCCCGCGTACGTATCGGCAACTGGTTGTCATCCCCGCGAAGGCGGGGATCCGGAATATCGGCAACGGACTGTCATCCCCGCGTACGTTTCGGCAATGGGTTGTCATCCCCGCGAAGGCGGGGATCCGGAATATCGACAACGGACTGTCATCCCCGCGTACGTATCGGCAACTGGTTGTCATCCCCGCGTACATATCGGCAACTGGTTGTCATCCCCGCGAAGGCGGGGATCCAGAATGAAGGTTTAATTCTCATCATTCCAAGTAATTACGAGCTTCGCGATCTATGCCTGCTCTTTAATAAATATTGGGACGGGGTGTCATTTCGTCAGTAGATGTCCTCACCAGTGTAAAGATCAGAAAAAAACACTCGATCCGGATTCCCGCCTTCGCAGGAATGACAGGGTGAGATATAATCGTGGATTCCCGCCTTCGCAGGAATGACAAGGTGAAATATA
>JALGVR010000014.1 GCA_025774605.1 bacterium
ATCCAGTATTAGACAAGTTCTCGATAATATCAGTTAAAGCATGAATTATCACTCTGTTCCATGCTATGGCAAAGAGGATTAGTTTTGTTTACCCACACGATTCAGCGAAGAACCTCATTATACTTATACCTCTTTAAATGAAAACCTTAAAAGTTGCTTTTCCATTTTGAACACATCAACTCTATGAAGGATTGGGATTACTGAATTACCAACATTCCTCTTGAGAACTTTTGCATCTATAACGTTATGAAAATTATTAAGATTCATTTCGAAATTTAGATACTTAAACAAGTATGCTTTTATTAATTGGGGATTTTCAATAATATCATCTAGATAAAACAGTACCCTATTATCACTGTGATTCTTCATAAAATTCAAAATCTCCTTATTGTATAATAACCAGCATTTTAGGTATTTGTATAATAAAATATGTGATTTTTTCACTGTAAATAATCTTTCTCGCAATGAGCCGTTCGAATTATAAAAAGCCTTTAATACATTCAATTCTCTTTTTGATCTACGCATACAAGAGGAAAGAACTTCAGCGCATCTTCTCCAGATAAAAATATAGATTGTATCATCGAGTAAAGAAGACCAATCATTTAAAAATAAAACCGTTCTTGGATCTTTCCAGCCCCATATCCCCATGTGATTTCTCTTGGCAATTAGATCAATTGCTTTTTTCCTGTCAGAAGGATTGAAATTTGTTGTTTGTGTAACCCTCCAATTGTGACCACATTCACGTTTAAGAATTTCTTGGTGAAATTCTACAAAATCCATATCTTCAAAATGTCCATAAGGATTAGACAGATCTGCTTCAAGTAGGCGATCTCCCATCGAAATCCCTAATGATTGAACAAGGTTTGCCAGCATTGATGTGCCAGATCTATGCATTCCAGAAATAATAATAGTCTTCAATTTAAATCCACTCGGTATACCTTTTAACTATTTTAAGTTATCTCAAAATCACAATGGAAATACTAATGGGGATAATTGATACATTCACGTCGTTTGAAACCTGACGTTAATGTACTAATCCCTTTCAAGCATCCTCATCAGTTCGCTGATGCTGTTTTCGATCCCATCGGCGACCTCGGAGATACTCTGCCCCAGCATGTAAGCGGGCGTGGAGATGACCCTGTTCGCTTCATCCACCGTCACGCCTCGGACATCATGATTCTCGTGAATGCCGCCCATTGATTCGAGTGCGGATGCGGTACCGTCATCAGTACCGATGGTAACCTTCGGCTTGAAGCCGCCGTTTGTCAGCGCCTTTACCGCGACGGCGGGTGCGATGCACATTGCCACAATCGGTTTACCAGCCTTGTGCACGGCTTGAATTAAGGCTGAAACCTCGGGGTCGATCGTACAATCAGCGCCCCTGACCGCAAAATCGCACAAATTCTTCGCTGCTCCGAAACCGCCCGGCATGACCAGCGCATCAAGTTCGTCAATTCTCACGGTTGCCATGTCGCGGATGTCGCCGCGGGCGATGCGGGCGGATTCAACCAGTATATTGCGCCTCTCACCCTCCGCGACATCACCGGTCAGATGGTTTACAACGTGCATCTGATCCTTATTGGGAGCCATGCAGATGACATCGGCTCCCGCTCTGTCCAGCGCCAACAGCGTGATGACGGCTTCATGTATCTCGGCTCCGTCGTATACCCCGCAGCCGGACAGGATTACTCCAACTCGCTTGGACATTGGTATCTCCTTGTATTTTAAGCTGATGCTGTCATTCTGAAGGAGGTGAAGAATCTCACCAGAGGCGGAACGATGGACAAGCGGGATCCTTCACTGCGCTCAGGATGACATTATAAACTTTCAGGTTACTAAAATTTCGACCTCACCAACTTCACGATCTTCCCAAACAGCCCCTTCCCGACCATTTCGTCCGCCGATTCCAGAATGCGCTGGACGGTTTCGAGGATGTCGTCTTCACCCGCCCAGTTGCGCCGTAGAATGTCCGGATCGAGGTCGTTGATAAGCTTGTTCAACACGTACGCCGCCAGGGCGACATCGTCAAGCAGACCGGCAACCGGTATGAAATCGGGAATTATATCGATGGGTGATATGAAATAGGCGCCCGCAAAGGCCAGCATCGCCTTATGCCTGCCCGGTACGTCGGGATCCAGGGACAGCTTTACAAGCAGATGAAACAGGTCGGGGGCCAGGGCGGCATATTCGGAAAACCGGTGGTTGGAGCCCTTTTCACGCTCCCACTCCCTGATACGCGTTCGGAGTTTTTGGTAGAAATCCTTTTCCTTGAACGGCAGGCCATCAGATTGAAATACTTCTTTCTCTTGCTTCTCCATATGGCGGATAATACATAATTGTTGTTGCCGGTTACATTTGTCGAATTCATCCCCTCATTATCAACTCTCGTTCAATTAACATCGTCTATCCAGACCACATCGCGAAACTGCCCGCGCGACTGCATCCCTCCCTTCCATTCCGTCTCGGTATAAACGAGAACGTCGACCGCAACCGGCATCTCCATTGTGTTCCACTTCGCTGCCCTCTCGATAAAAGGCAGATCGCTGGGCCATTTGAGAACGCGCGAATTTGAGTATCTCACCGGCATACTTCAAAGCCATATCACTTTGAATTGTCCCGTAATACTCAAATGGCGCGCCCTCGGGATGACTGTTTGGATACCTCGGTGGTATATAATAGCCATCCAACACCTTTGCCTTATCATGCAGATCATCTGGAACCGGGATCTCATCTGATAAATCCTTCAACAGGTTATAAACTGAATGCCACCAAGCATCCTGACCCAACTTCTGATGGAGGGCTTTAACCGCCTTCCCTGCAGCTTGGTGAGATGCAAAGCAAGCCCAATCATGGTTATCTGAATGTTCGGATAACTCAGCCTGTTTAAGGTCATGTTCAGCTTGTTTGAGCCAGTCCCATGATCGATTCGGCATTTTCCAGCCTCAAATCCGCTTATCCACCTCTTCAACCGCCTTTTTAACGGCGTTGAGCGAATTGTCAAGCAGGGCTCTTTCCTCGCCGGTCAGCTTGACCTCGATGACCTTCTCGACACCGCCCGCACCGATGATGACCGGCACGCCGAGGTAGTATCCGTTGATGTCGTACTCGCCCTCGAGATAGGCGGCGCAGGGCAGGACGCGCTTCTTGTCCTTGAGGTAGGATTCGGCCATGGCGATGGATGAGACGGCCGGTGAGAAGAACGCCGAACCGTTGCCGAGCAGCTTGACGATCTCGGTGCCCGCCTCACGGGTGCGGGCTACAATGGCGTCGATCTTTTCCTGCGGCAGCAGCTCGGTCAGCGGAATGCCGCCCACAGTGCAGAGCCTGGGCAGCGGAACCATCGTCGGGCCATGACCACCCAAAACCGTGGCGGCAACGTCCTCCACCGATACGTCCAACTCCATCGAAACGAACGAACGGAAGCGCGATGTGTCCAGCACACCAGCCATACCGCAGACCATGTTCTTCGGAAAACCGGTTATCTTGCGGAAGCCGTACACCATCGAGTCGAGCGGATTGGTGATAATGATGCAGAAAGCCCCCGGGCAACGCTCCCTGACCTGATTGGCGACATCGGTGATTATCTTGACGTTGACATCGAGCAGATCATCGCGGGACATGCCCGGCTTGCGCGGTACACCGGCGGTAACGATAACAACGTCCGAGCCCTCGATATCCGCGTAGTCCGACGTGCCGGACAGTTTGGCGTCATAGCCGCCGATGGCGGTTGATTCCGCGATGTCGAGCGCCTTGCCCTTAACCGTGCCCTCCACTGCCGGGATGTCCAGAACGACCACATCACCCAATTCCTTCTGGGCGCATAACAGAGCCTGGACGCCGCCTATCTGACCACCGCCGATTAATGCTATCTTCTTGCGAGCCATTTATACTCCTCCTTAAAATAAAATTTATATGAAATTGTTGGAACGTGACTTTTCAAACCTCAGGATGTTCAATCCCTGCAGCAACCGGACAATCGAACATCTGCAGATTGTTGAACGGATCCTGCCTTATACCGATTAATCACCAGCCTACTTCAGCAACACTACCCGCGTCTGAATGATTCTCCCGCTCGCCGTCAACTGTACGAGATAGACGCCGGTCGGCAGAACTGCGCCCCGGTCATCAGTTCCGTTCCATACCTGCCGATAGCTGCCGGGGGCGTGGATGCCGTCGGTAATGGTGACGACCCGTTGTCCCAACAGATTGTAGGCAGCCAGTTCCACCGGTCCGAATTCGGGAATCGAAAAGCTGATGGTCGTGGTTGAATTGAACGGATTTGGAAAGGCGCCGTCAAGCCGCCATTCCAACACCGGTTCAACGGGTTCCGATTGAACGGCCAGCGGATTCACCCCTTGCATGACGACATTATCGACCAGTACCGTTCCCGCCATGGGCTCCTCATCACTCTGGAGAGAGATCATGACCAGTATCGAATCCGCCCTGTCAACCATCGGCGCCCATTCCAGCGAGAAGAGCTGATATTGAGGATTCGCTTCCATGGTGGATTCACCCGCGCCGTCTACGGGCTGCCCGTTTACGAAAGCTCCGAGCGTAACGCTAAGCTCAACACCTTCCGTCAGCGCGGCGAAATTGACACTGAGGGTAACCGCATCGTCAAGTTCAACGGCGCCGGTTGTCTGCATGAGCGGAGAGACTTCAAAGTCCTCAGTAATCATCAACCGGGCGGCGAAATTACCGGAATAAGCATTGTCACTGGGCTCAACTGCTTCAACCAGAATATTGTAAGTGGTCCATCCGACCGGGTCGTTGCCGTCCCACTCCTCAAAGTCCGGATTGATCAGTTGACCGTATGCCAGACAAGTAAACAGCAACAATCCGACGATAGTACCGAAAAATTTCATTCTAACTCCTTCTTTATTTCCAAACGATTATTTTATTAGATTATAATCCAAGGACTTGGATTATATATTCAGCTTATTTTTAACAAACTCCATCACCTTCTCAGCATTCACAACCGCTTCCTCAGCCTCCTCAACGGGAATTTCACGCCAATTTTCAAGATAACGAGATGCAACAGCATATCTGGTTAAACCTGCTAATAACTCACGGAACTCAACGAACTCTTCATCATATCTACAACAAACATTTACTAAGCGAGTAAGTGAGTGGGTTTTCTCTATATGTTCATCAACATAGGCCAGAAACGCCTTTAGACACTTCTCAGCACACTGCTGAGCGTGAAAACATGCTGTGTCCGTTATAGGTCGAACATCGGAAAGGTCGTTATGAGCAGAACGTAAATCGTTGTCGGCTTTTATCAACCACCGTTCAATAACCAGCTTCTTTTCATTATCCAAAGACGACAATTCCATTCTCAGTAATTTCACGGGCTAAAGTATTTGCTATTGGTTTAAAATCCTCAAGCTCATCAGAAGTTAAAATAAAAACGTCCATCGCTATCATCGTGTGCATAAAAAGCTTGTATACATCCAATTCCACATCTCCCTTGGATTTCTCACCATCATAAATAATTGCCAGATCATAATCGCTCTCCGGTCCGGCATCACCCCGCGCCCTTGATCCGAAAAGATAAATCTTCACCGGCTTGATGTAGCCTGCTATCTTCTGGATGATTTCATTAAGCTGAGGATCCAATGTACTCCCTTTCTTAGCGATAAACATCACGACGGTAACCTATAAAAGAAATTGTAATTACCCTTTTATATCGTCAATCTTATAGATCACTCGATGGTTACCAACCCTTAGATACCATCCAATGCGTCCTTTCAGTTTCAGGCAACCTGATTGTCTGGGATTGTCAGCGAGTTTATAAAGTCTGTCCGTAATCAAGCGACGTGCCTCTAACTGAATTCCGGACAATTCCTTTTGAGCTCGTCTGAGAATGAGAACACTATACTATTGGTGTGGTTCAATCTCTGATATTGCCTGGTTAAAGGTATTGCCTTGTCACCAGAAGCTTCCGCAGCATCAAACGCCCGCAACGCTTCCAGTTCCTCCAACTCCTCTAACAACTTCTCATAATCTTCGATATCGAGTAACACACTAACTCAATTTCCGTTCTCATCGATAATGTACCGCATTTTGAATGTTTCCATCATTCATCACTCCCCATACACACTAACCGCCCGCCTGCCTCGATAGCGCTCGAATTTAACCCTGCCGTCCTTAAGTGCAAAGAGCGTATCATCCCTGCCCTTGCCGACGTTGCGCCCGGGATGAAAGCTCGTACCGCGCTGGCGCAAGATAATCGTCCCCGTCCTGACAAGCTCGCCGCCATAACGCTTGACACCCAACATCTTTGGCTTTGAGTCACGGCCGTTGCGCGAGCTGCCACCGCCTTTTTTATGTGCCATCTTCTAATCCTCCTGTTCGATTGCTTTGACCCTGACCATCGAATAGTGCTGCCTGTGACCGCGCTTGCGCCTCATGCCGCCGCGCCGCACAAACCGGCGGGTGATCAGTTTTTTATCGCGACCGTGTTCGAGCACCTCCAGCCTGACCCGGTAGGGCACCAGCGGCGTGCCGATCTGCTTGTTGTCCCCGTCGGCATACATGATCACATCATTGACCATCACGTCCTCGCCCGGTTCAGCGTGAAGCTTGCCGACCTTTACCACCTCATCCGGCGAAACACAATACTGTCTGCCGGAAATCTTGATTATTGCATACATGATACCAATATCCCCAGTTCCTTAATGAAGACTACTAATATAATAAATCTGCTGACGGTATGTCAAGCTTTGTCTTGTGTTTCAGCCTTTCCTGCCATTACCGCCGACCATGAAGTCGGCGGTAATGTCCCGTCGCTGCTTCTGTGAGTATGCCCTGAATTCTTCGATCTTCAGTTCGTCCTCCGTTGAAAGCGTTATGTATATCTTGTTCGCCCACATAATCCTGGTCAACCGATTGCGAATTCCCTTGGTGAGATATGACTTCAATTGGGGATTGACCTTCAGTTCAAGATGTCTCTCACGCGTCTTCGAGCTGAAACGCTTGATCCACCTCTCCAGCGTCGTCACCACCGTTTCCATGGAGGGCACCAAGCCGGTGCCGTCGCAGTTCGGGCATGGTTCGCGGAAGGTGTAAAGCAGTGACGGCCTGATCCGCTGGCGGGTCATCTCCATCAAACCGAACGGGCTGAGCGGGGCGATGTCCCACTTGGCTCTGTCCATCCGCATGGCTCGTCGCATTTCGTCGAATACCTTCTTCCGGTTCCTCTCCTCCAAGAGATCTATGAAATCTATCACGATGATTCCGCCGACGTCCCGCAACCTGAGCTGACGGCTGATCTCCCGCGCGGCGGCGAGGTTTACCTTCAGCGAGTTCTCCTCGTGATCCTTCTTGCCGGCGAATCTGCCGCTGTTGACATCAATCGCCACCAGCGCCTCCGTTATATCGAAAAAGATGTATCCACCACCATTCAGCCAGATCTTGCGCGAGAGACAGTTCTCGATCTCCACCTCGATGTTATACTTGTCGAATATCGGAATACGATCCTTGTAAAGCGTTATCTTGTCGGTCAATCCGGGTGCCACATCCTTGACGTAACCGACAATTTCGCGGTACAACTTGCGCGAATCAACCACCAGGCTGTTGACCTCCGGCGAATAGAGGTCGCGTATAATCGATGAAGCCATTGATATATCGCGATAAACCACACCGGGTCCCTTCAATTCGCTCATCGATTGCTCGCATTTGCGCCAGACCTTAAGCAGGCGCTTCATGTCAACTTCAAGATCCTCCTCCGACCTCGTTTCAGCCAGCGTACGCACGATGATGCCGAAACCTTTCGGACGTATTTTGGATGCGATCGATTTTAACCGCTTCTTTTCCTTGAAACCGGCGATCTTGCGCGAAACCCCGATGAACGATTCATTCGGTACCAGAACCATGAATCTGCCCGGAATCGACACCTGGGAGCTGACCCGGGGACCCTTGTGTCCGATCGGCTCCTTGATCACCTGAACCAATATCTCCTGTCCGACTTTGAGGTCATGCGGCTGCCAGCGTTTTCGCCCCCCGCCTTCGCCGTTGTTCCCACGATCAACAACATCATGGAGTAAGTGGGTGCCGAGTTCACTGCCACCACCGACATCGGAAAAATGCAGGAAGGCATCCTGCGAGAAGCCGATATCTATGAAGGCGGCCGATATTCCAGGCATCACTTTTCTTACTACACCACGAAATAAACTGCCCACCATCCTTTCATTCTCGGGACGTTCGACGTGCAGCTCCACCAGAAGATCATCTTCAAGCAGCGCTATCCTGGCTTCTGTTGTTGTAGCATTAATAATTATGTCTTGTTTCATCTCTCTATCAAATCTTTAGAGCGCTGGATTTCAAGCCGGTGTGGATTCAACTCCTGAATGTAAAACACTGTTGACTTGAGTAACGCTCGTTATTTTTAAAGGGTTCGAAGTCAGTTTCTCCACTTCTTCGATTATCGATAGACCGACTTCAATCGGATTCTTCGGTTTCCCGCCCTGTCTGTTCAGCTGAATCGTCAACCTGCGTCCCCCACAATCCAGCTTCCAATCATCTATACCGACACCGGAGCATACGGATTGCACAACGGGATCGTCCGGGAAACCCACTCGACGATTGAACCGCAGCCTGTACACAGGCGTCAACGACCGTTCAGTTACAGTTTTTCGCGCCCCGTTCATTGTTTCAAGGGCAAGCGGCTTGATGCCTGACGGGAAGACACGCCTCCAGCGCGGCAGCCATTCGTCAGCCTCGAGAACCTCCGGTGTTTCAAACTCGAGCCACAATCCGCCTGCACCGATGCCAAGCGATAAAGCCGGTCCATAACTTACCCTCGGTCGAGGCGTATAACCGCGGCCATAATTCAAGGGGGTCCGCGCCCGTTTCAAGGCTCTCAACACCGCCGCCATCAGGTCGTTATGTCCCAAATACCTGGCGTTCAACAGTTTGCTGAAGGTCAGGCGGTAACGGAAACTGTTGCCCTCCTCCCGCAACACTTCCGGCGCTTCAGCTTTCGGCGCATTGCCGGCGGGCTCCGTGAAAGCTTTCCCGGGTTTCGATTCTATGCCGGTTGCCGCGGCGCGGTCGCAGAGCTTCATGACGCCGCAGTTGTAACATTCGCCCGCGCGGCAGTCTGCAAGCGTGATCGCCTGGAACGCCCGATCAAGATCGCGGCGATAAAAACGATCAGAATAACCCTTGCTGATATGCGCCCAATTCAATGCCGACCCTTCCGGGATGGCTTTCAACAATTCATGCCAGCCGGGAATATGCTCATCCAGGGCGGAATGCCACAGCGATAGATCCAACATGTCGTTCCAGCAGTCCAGCCCATATCCGCCGTCGGCAACCCTGCTGATGACTCCGGACAGACGTCGGGAGCCTCGCGCCAGAAGCGCCTCTATCAGGCTCGTCTCCGGATCATGCCATGAAGTCTTCACCCGGCGACCGGAAACCCGGCTGTAAAGACGGCGGATACGACGGCGCAACTCGACGACGTCGAGGAATTCCTCGCGGGCGAACACACTGTGAGGCTTGGGAATGAAGGGCGAAACGGAAACGTGCAGCTCCCTGCGATACGGCGTTATTCTCGCCAGCCTCTGCAGCAACCGAGCGCCCTCATCGATATCATCCATCCGTTCGGTGGGAAGACCGACCATGAAATACAGCTTGACCGTCTTCCATCCCAGCCGGTAGGCGCGCTCGACAGCTTCGACCAGAGCCTCTTCGCTCAGCCCCTTGTTTATTACGTTTCTGAGACGACGGCTGCCCGCCTCAACAGCGAAGGTTACGCCGGATTTCCTCCCGCCAAGATCGACCCGCGCCATCTCCTCGGAAAACGTTGTCGGGTGGAGGGAAGGGAAGGCGAGCGAAGCGCGTCTGCCGCTCAGCCTGCTCATCAGCGCGGCGAGCAGATCATCCAGACAACTGTAATCCGACGTCGACAGCGACAGTAACCCGACTTCATCCCACCCCGTGGCGTCAAGTCCTTTCACGACCTGATCGATGATGTCAGCCACCGGGCGCTCCCTGACCGGTCGGTGCAGCATGCCGGCCTGGCAGAAGCGACAACCCCGGCTGCAGCCGCGCATGATCTCCACCGTCAACCGATCGTGCGCCCCCCTGACCAAAGGAACCACCGGACTGCCCGTATAATATTGCGCTTTGAGCTCGGTTACTACTCTGGCTCTAACCCGCCGCGACGCCGTATCGAGCCCGGTCAATCCGACGGAGCCATTCGGACCCGGTGTATAAAGCTCAGGAACATATACTCCCTCCAGGCGCGCCAGTTGCAGCCATTTATCCCGACGCGACGCCGATCTGAACTCCCGACAGCGCATGAGCTGAACCAACTCCGGCAGAGCCTCCTCCCCATCACCCACCAGAAATGCGTCAAAAAAAGGCGCTACCGGCTCCGGGTGGAAGGCGCACGGACCGCCCCCGATAATCAACGGGTCATCGCGACCCCGCTCGGATGACCGCCTCGGAATCCCGGCCAGGTCAAGGGCTCTCAGGATGCCGGGATAATGCAGCTCCGTCTGCAGCGTTATACCGACCGCATCGAAATCCTGCAGCGGACGCCCGCTCTCGATGCTGAACAACCGCACACCCTCGTTGTGCATCAGCGACTGCATGTCCCGCCAGGGCAGGTAGGAACGTTCGCAGGACAGACCCTCCATCCGGTTCAGGACGTGGTAGAGGATCGAATATCCATGGTAGGAAACGCCTATTTCATAAATGTCCGGAAAGAGCAGGCAAAACCGGAAATCCGCCTCGGGATCCGGCCGGACAGCGTTGTATTCACCGCCGGTGTACCGTCCCGGCCGCTGAACCATGGTCAGTCTGCCGCTCAGCTTGAGCCGCTGGTTTTCGAATGTCATCCAATATACCTCGCCAGAGCGCGATAACGGTCCAGCCCCTCCCGCTTCGGATCGGGCGCCACCTGGTAGTTGTAAGCCAGGTCACACTGCGGATCGGCGAAGGCGATCGTGATGCGCGCCCGTGAAATCCAGCAGAGATACGCCGTCAGCGGGTCATAAACCGGTGAAAGGTCTACAGCCACATCGGCGCGTATATCCAGCACTTCGTCCTTTAACCGCCTGAGCGGCAGCCCGAGGAGATTTATTGATTTCCTGTCTATCTGAACGACATGCACTTCAAGACCGGCCGGAGGAGATGCGCCGATGCCGGGCATTGCCAGCACCGTCAAAGACGCCTGCGGGAATCGATCCCGCAATCGGCTCAGTACGATGTCGGCGGCTGTCACGTCCAGACCTTCAGCCGGCCAGCAGACCAGGCAGCTTTTCACGTCGTCCCAGCAGTTTCCCAGCGAAAGCGTTGCAACCTTGCCGCGCCTGACTGAAAGCCACAGCGCCCAACCGACGAATCGCCTGCGAACACTCGAGAGCAGGCGGTTAGTCATCCTTGAACACCCCGCCTACCTTCTCTACACGCACGCGGGTTATTCTCTTGTCCAGAACCTCTTCCACGACAAACCTGTAATCCTCGTACTTGAATTCCTGACCCTTGTGAGGAACCTCGCCCAACTGGCTGTAAACAAATCCAGCCAGGGTGTCATAGGCTTCACTGTTTGGAACAAGCTCGAGATCGATGCTCTCGTTGAGGTCATCAATGCTGATTCTGCCGCTGACTGAGACCGTATTCTCGTCGATCCGTCGCACCAGGGGCTGTTCCGTGTCGTACTCATCCTGGATCTCACCGACGATCTCTTCGATTATATCTTCCATTGTAACCAGACCGGCGGTCCCGCCGTATTCATCGACCGCGATGGCGATATGTATCTTTTCCGTCTGAAATTCCCGGAGCAGCTCATCGATTTTTTTCTCCTCAGGGACAAAATATGCCGGTCTGAGCAGTTTCTGCAGATCGAATTCGTCAAGCTGCTGGGAGGCGGTCAAGAGATCCTTTGCATAGATCATGCCGACGATATTGTCCACCTTCTCTTCATAGACCGGAATGCGGGAATGGCCGCAATCGAACACCGTCTTGAGTATCTCCTCGAACGTGGCGTTCTTCTCAAGCGTAATCATGTCTATGCGCGGCACCATCACCTCGCGGACAATCGTGTCGCCGAATTCAAAGATCGAGTGTATCATCTTGCGCTCTTCCAACTCCAGCGTGCCGTGTTCATGACCGACCTGCACCAATGTCCGGATCTCCTCTTCGGACATCGCCAGCATGCTGTGTTTGTCAACACCCAGCAACTGCGCCAGGAAGGCGCTGAATCGGGACAACGGCGCCGCCAGCGGCGACAGAACGAAACAGGATATTTGAACCGCTCTGGAGCAGGTCAGCGCCCATCTTTCCGGATTCTTCAACGCCAGCAACTTCGGCACAAGCTCGGAGAGGAACAATATAACAATCGTGATAACAAGTATCTGGATTGCAACCGCCAGATTGGGGTCACCACCGAGGTTGACCGCCAGTTCCGCGGCAAGCAGTGCGGTTATTGCAGCCGCGGCAGTGTTGACTATGGTATTTCCGCTCAGAATCGATGCCAGCAGACGCCTCGGATCCCCCAACTGTCTGGCAACCCGACGGGCGCGGGGATCATCGGATTCGGCGAACTGATCACGAATGGCGCGACTCAGCGAAAAATATGCACTCTCAGCGCTTGAAAAAAATGCTGACAACACCAGTAAAACTAATACTATTACCAGTTTAATCCATAAATCAGCGTCCAACTAAATACCTCTATAAAACCATCTGAACATACTTCTCCCCGCGATCGATCATTCGACGCAGCGAGACATCATCCCCGTGCCTCCTGCCACACAGGTGCAGCATACCATGTGCAATCAGTCTCAACAGCTCGTTCTCCGGTCTGTCACAGCGTTCCTTTGCCTGGCTGTGCACACGGTCCAGACTTACGTATATTTCACCCTCCGCCCTGTCCGCGGAATCATCGCTTAAATCAAAGGATAAAACATCCGTTGTCGTATCAAGCCCCAACCACTCCCGGTTCAATTGACGCAACAATTCGTCGTCCGCCAGGATGACCGTAATATCTCCCCGGATGCGATCCTCGCCGTGGGCGATGCCCTTTATCACCGCAGTAATCGCTTCAAGTGGAAATTCCGAACCCGCGTCACCGTTATAACAGATCGTTATGCCGTCCGAGGTCATTTGTTGCATCTTATCCCCGATCAGTCGTCTCCTCCTCACCGGCGTCGTCGTCTTCTCTCTCGTCATCGTCCCGATCGGCATTCTGTTGCGGGTACTGGATGCGCTGATGGTAAATCCCGGTTAGAACCCTCATGAACACGTTATTGATCGTCCCGATCTCCTTCAGGGTCAAGGGGCATTCATCCAGATCACCATTGGAGAGACGGGATCGTATCAGGCTGTCGATGGTGTTGCGTATCCCCTCGGGCGAATGGTCGTCCATGGATCGGGTCGCAGCCTCCACCGTGTCAGCCAGCATCAGGATGCCCGTCTCCTTGGACTGCGGGTTGGGGCCCGGGTACCGGTAGCTCGCCTCATCCACATCCTCACCCTTCTCTTTCACGGCTTTTGCATAGAAAAACGCCAGCCTCGAACGACCATGATGCTCGCTGATAAACTGCTTTATCTGCTTGGGTAATCGGTATTTCTCCGCCAGCTCCAACCCGCGCTGCACGTGCGCAATTACCATCTCGGCAGACTTTTCAGGAGCGAGCCGGTCATGAATATTACGGCTTCCGGCCTCCTGATTCTCGATAAAGTATTCGCGGTTTTCCATCTTGCCGATGTCATGATAATAGGCACCGGCGCGGGTAAGCAACGCATTGGCGCCTATCTCCCGGGCGGCGTTCTCCGCCAGACTGCCGACCATGATGCTGTGATGATAGGTGCCCGGAGATTTAAGCGCCAGCTCACGCAGCAACGGGCGATTTAAATCAACCAGCTCCAAAAGGGAAAGATCGGTGGTGATGTCGAACACGCCCTCGCAGATGATTACCAGCCCAAGCACCAGAGTCGGCGACAGGATCGAGGTGGCGGTTGCGACGGCCATGTCGGCGATCAGCGGCAGTCCGGTCGTGAAATGAACAAAGTGAAAAGCCGCCACCAGCGGTATGTAAATAACGATCAGGTAAATGGCGGTCCGCATGACGTCGCTGCGCGTCTGGACCTTTTGAACCGCAAACAGCGCCGTACCACCGATGATAACCGCACTGAAAGCCACCGGAAAATCGTTGCCCCTGATCAACCCCGCCAGCAGAGCCATTGTCACAATCCCCATCAAGGCAACCCCCCTGTCCACCAGGATCGCCAGCAGCATTGCACCGACCGCCGCGGGGAACATGTAGCGCGGAAGATCATACTTCACAGGTACCAATGCCTGGAAAAGGTGGACCAAACCGATAATGAGCGCCACGAGCAGCATCATCTTCCACTGGCGCCAGATGTCGGTCAGCACCAGAGCAATGAACAGGAAAAACAATCCTACGATCAACAGAACCAGGACAAACTGACCTGCAGTAAGCAGTATCAGGGCACGTGCACCGCCGCTCTCCTCCTCGAGATCCATCCGCTTTTTAGCCAGAGAATTCAGCTTGTCGATATGCTCCTGATTCACCTTTATATTGGCACCGATGATCAGTTCGTCCTTCTTCACAAATCCCTTGACAAGCGGAACCTTATTGTAAGCGGCATTCAAACGGTTTTCGGTCTCCGCCCTGTTGTAAATGATGTTGGGAGCAATGAAGGTCTTCAGGATGTCGTTAGCCGCACGGACTGCGCCCTGAGGAAGGCGCATCCCCTTCAGCATGACCGGCAGAAGCGACCTTATTCGGCTGATGGCTTCCTCTTTCGTCAGTAACTTCTTCAGGTCAGTCGTCGACTCCTCGTTGGCATACTGAATCATCACCGAATCCGACGAATGGATCAGGCTCGCCCGTGGAACATCGATTATACCCTGGTTGTATACATCGAACAGAGCCGTGGTGAGAGGTTTTTGAAAGAAATGTGTATATTGCCCGGGATGATTCCTTTGATCAAGGTTATAGAGACGAATGAGAAACCGCCATGTTCCGCTCGTCAGGCGAACGCCAAACCTGTTGAACAGCCTGTCGCCGCCTCGTATGAAAAAGCTGGAATCTTCGAGCGATATATTCGCCGGTTCGTGTTCGGCTGCCTTCAGGACCGACGGTGGAAATGTCGATATAATGCTCTTCGACTCCTGAGCAAAATTGAGCAGTTCCTTCCTGTAGAACTCCCTCACCGTATCCACCGCCGTCAGTACCGGATGAATTCTCGCTTTGGCTTCTCTGCGCTCCTTCTCAAGTTCCCCCTCCGATTTGAGAACCTCGAAATCGAAGGGAGCGATTATCTTGTCCTGCGAGATACTCCCCTTGGTAAGATAGGCGAATTCCGGGGATTTGCCGCGCGGCGACAGATAGGTCAGCGAAGCAACCAGCGCCACGCCGATCACCCAATGCCACCAATACACCGGCACCCCGGAGCCGCGCCCGCTTTCAGGCAGCGCTACCTGAGGTTCATTCCCCGCTTCTGCTGTCATTGTCTCCTTCGTATGCTCGCAGAATATCGGCCACCAACCGGTGGCGTACGACATCCTTATCGGTAAACTCCACGAAGCCGATCCCCTTGATCCCGCGCAGCAGTTCACACGCTTCTATCAGACCCGACCTTGACGGCTCGGAGAGGTCGATCTGGGTTAAATCGCCGGTCAGCAAGGCCTTCGACCCCACACCCAAACGTGTTAAAAACATCTTCATCTGCCCGGAGGTTGTATTCTGAGCTTCATCCAGAATGACAAAGGCGTTATTCAGCGTTCTCCCGCGCATGTATGCCAGCGGTGCAATCTCAATCAGCCCCTTGTCAAGGAAACGCCTGAGTTGTTCGCGCGACAGAATATCGTCCAGGGCGTCGTAGAGCGGGCGGAAGTAAGGATCCACCTTCTCCATTATATCGCCGGGCAGAAAGCCGAGTGTCTCGCCGGTCTCGACCACGGGTCTGACGAGAATAATCTTGTCGACCGTTCTGTGCTGAAAACGACTGACCGCCATGGCCACAGCCAAATAGGTCTTGCCCGTGCCGGCGGGGCCCGTGGCGAAGACGATCGACATCTTATCGATCAATTTGACATATCGGTCCTGGCGCCTGCCGCGTGTTCTTATCGGTCCCCGGTCGGTATCTATGACCTTGATGCCGAAATGTTCTGCGTCCCCGGTCGTCGATTCACCTCTGTCAACCACACCTGAGAGCCTCAGGATGGTTCTGATGTCATCTCTGGAGACCTCTGACTTGGTGCGATACAACGCGTCGAGATCGACGAACACGCGGCGAATCCTGTCCATCTCGGCAATCGGTCCCTGCACGCAGATGCGAGTGTTCCTTGCCGTCAGCGTGGAACTGAAATGGCTGGCGATGTATTGCAGGTTCTCGTCGCCCACACCGAGCAGACGGGGAAAAACATCGTCATCTATATCGATTTCGATGCGGTCGTTCTCTTCTTGCATGTCCCTCAAAAAAAGAATGCCCTTGCCTGCACGATTAATCGTGTAGTAAGGGCATAACACGGACTTTCACGATACAACAATCGGTGTTACCCCCCCAATTAACAGTTTTCACCAACCCGTACGGTGTCAGTTGCGCGGGATGATCAGAATCTGCTCCGGGTAAATCAGATTCGGATCCTGAATTATCGTCTTGTTTGCCTGGTAGATCTTCGTCCACTGGAACGGGTCACCGTAAACTTGAGCGTAACCGGCGATCTTGCGCAGGAAATCGCCCCGCATCACCAGATGTTCGTCACGACCTATCTGGCGCGGGATGCGAAGAGCCTGATCAGGATAAATGAGATCCGGATCCTTGATCTCGTCTCGATTGGCGCTGTAGATCCGCATCCATTTCCAAGGATCGTTGAATATCTCGGCCCTGCCGGATATCTTCCAGAGATAATCGCCGCGTAAAACATGGTATATATCGTGCTTGGGTTTGGGAAGAGACCGTTTCAGGGCTTCGACCCTTGTTGCCAGCCGACTCAACCGCTCGCGAGGTTCACTCAACAGAGCTATCGGATGAGATTGCATCTCCTTGATTTCATCGCCCAGACCGTCAAGTTCCGCTGTCTGATCAAGAAGCATGTCCGGTGACAGCCTTGCCAACTGGTTGACCCGGTTCTCAAGCTTGCCGATCGCCTCCAAAAACGCCTTAATATCAGCCTCCGTCGCGCCGAGCAAGGCATAGATTTCGTCCCACGTCGCCTTGATCTGGGCTTCGATCTCCGCGATCCTGGCGTGCAGATCATCAATCGCTGCACGCTCCTGTGCGATCGCTTCGAGAGCACTCCCCTCACGATCCTGATACTTCTGAAGTTGTATCTGATATTCTTCGAAGGTCATCCGATCAGCAGCGACAGTACTTCCGGGAGTGAAGACCAGCGACGCAGTCAGGGCGGAAAGGAGGATCAAACCGATATGTGTCGATTTACTCATGCGGCTCCTCCTCCCGTGTCTCCGGCAGATGCGTTTTGACATACTTCAACTCATCCTGGACGGATTTCAGCTCGGCTTCCTTCTCAGCCACCGCCTGCTCGACCTGCTTGTGTTCAACCTTGATCTTGTCGAGCTCCTTCTCCGCAGAGATCGCAGCCTTGCGAGCCTCCTCCAACTGTTGAAGATCATCCTGACTGGCATACTTGGTACAACCAACCGACATTAACAGCCCGGCGGTAAAAACCATAGCCACCACCACGGCGGTTACCCTCCGCGGTATGATCATGAAACCTCCTGTAAATTGATTGGACTTCTTAAATATCATCGCAAACTTAATAAATACTTACCTTATTGTCAAGTTTTTTAGCATAATCTGTAAAAATATAAGCGGGTTTAACGACGATAAAGCGGCAAATCGACCTATTTCGACCATAATTAAATCAATAACAATGCTTTTCCGATTGATTTCACCGCCCGTCGGGTTTCTTTATCAGTTTCAAACCAAGTTCGGCGAGCTGGTCATTACTCATCGCCGAAGGCGCGCCGTCCATCAGGGACGAGGCTACGTTCGTCTTCGGAAAGGCGATCACATCGCGTATCGATCTCTCCCCCGCCAGCAACATAACCAGCCGGTCAAACCCAAGGGCAATCCCTCCATGGGGCGGAGCGCCGAACCGCAGGGCTTCCAGCAGGAAACCGAACCGCTCCGTCGCTTCGGCTCCGTCAATACCGATTACCCTGAAGACCTTCCGCTGAATTTCCGAATCATGGATCCTGATGCTGCCGGTGGCGATTTCAACGCCGTTCAGAACCAGGTCATAGGCGCGCGCCTGAACCGTCAGAGGTTCCGTCTCCAGCCTGCCGATGTCAGCGGTTGCCGGAGAGGTGAAGGGATGATGCACCGCCGTCAATCCTCCGCCCTCCTCATCCGGTTCGAAAAGCGGCGGATTGACAACCCAGCAGAATTTAAGCGCCCTTTCATCCGTCAGTTTCCACCGCTCCGCCAGCAATCTGCGCAGTCTCCCCAGGGCCGCCTGTGTCGTTGCGGCCGGACCGGCGGCAAACAGCAACAGGTCTCCGGTACCGGCGCCCATATGACGGCATAAATCCCTCTGTCGGTCAGCCGACAGGAACTTGGCGGGCACACCGGACAAACCTTCCTCTCTTAGGGGCGACGACAGTAAACCAGCCAGACCTTCAGCCCTGGCAATCCCCTCCAGCCTGTCGCGTTCACTGCGGGACAGGTCTCCCTTGCCCTCGGCGCATATCCCGAACACTCCACCACCCTGCCCCAGAACATTCTCGAAAGCCCTAAAACCGGAATCCCTGAAGAAATCATCACAGCGGCGCATAAGCAAATCGTAACGCATGTCCGGCGCGTCGCTGCCGTAACTGGCCAAAGCCTGCGCGTATTCAATTCTGGGAAATCCAGGATCTATATGTGCACCGATCGTATCCTTCACCAGGCGTTGCATCATCGCTTCCGTATGAGTAAAGACTTCCTCCTCTTCAACGAACGACATCTCGACATCAATCTGGGTGAATTCCGGCTGCCGATCCCGCCGCAGGTCTTCGTCGCGGAAACAGCGCGCCAGTTGAAAGTATCTGTCGATACCGCCGATCATCAACGCCTGCTTGTAAAGCTGTGGTGACTGGGGGAGCGAATATCCGGAGCCAACGTGGATCCGGCTCGGAACGATGTAATCCCTGGCGCCCTCCGGCGTGCTCCGGATGAGAAACGGGGTCTCGATCTCAATGAAACCGCATTCATCATGAAAACGCCTGACCGATTGAAGGGCTTTATGACGTAAAAGCAGATTCTTACTCATCCGCCGGCGCCGCAGATCCAGGTAGCGATATCGCAGCCTGAGCTCATCGCTGGGCTCCTCCGGATCCTCAACTCCGGTTGGAACCGGATCCGATTTGCTCAATACATCTATTGAACTCGCCGATACCTCAATCTCACCCGTCTTCATGCTGCGGTTGATCATGTCCTCGGGTCGGGGACGGACGGTCCCCTTAATCTGCACGACGTCTTCTGAATGCAGTCCACGGGCTTTGGCAGCCGTCTCCTCCGACTGATCAAAGACAACCTGTGTCTTACCATACCTGTCGCGCAGATCGATGAAGATCAATCCGCCAAGATCCCTGACGCGCGCCACCCACCCCGCCAGGCTGACATTCCCGCCGCTGTGGGCAGCGTTAAGTTCGCCGCACGTGTGCGTTCTGTATGTCACTCAACCCTCCGGTATGACAAATGAAACAGGGCTGCCACCAGACAGCCCCGCTTTATGAAATGCAACTGTCATCTTGATGGATCACTCAAAGATAAAGGTCGCCCCCGCCGTAACATTACCGTCTGCTTCATCAATAGGATCGAAGCGCCACTGCCCGATGATGTTCTTGATACATCTCTCCATGTCTCTCTTAAGAGGATTACGTCCCCAATTGCTCTTGCGGAAACGCACCCTTATAACCTCACCGGTCGGGTTGATGGTAAATTCGACCACTACCTGACCTTTCAAGCTGGAATCGCGCCGCTTGTATGTCCAGTAACAGTACTGAATCTGATTCCTGTTGGCAAGAACAACCTGCGAAATAGCCTTCTGACTGCGCTGTCGTTTCTTTGATCCCTTACCCCTGGCGGTAATGGCTTTCCGGGATAACTTGATGGGAGCCTCATTGAGCATCGCTTTCAGGTTTCCGGGATCAGCCAGAAAGCCCTTTAGATCGGCGATGTCCAGATTGCCGACGTCCTCGGATATTGCGCCGCCTCCCCGCAGTTTCTTGACCTTACTGGCAGTCTCTGCATCGCCGATGATCGCCAGCGCGCCCTTCAGGTCGGCGCCACCACCGCCACCTGCATCGGACAACCCGACGGCAGCCCTGACGGAAGCGCCGCTCCTGCGTCCTGTGCGACCGCGCACCGTTGGACCGGCAAGCACCTTCAGTCTCTCCGCAATCGCCTTGCGTCTCGCCTCTGCCCTCGCTGATCGCGCCGCCTTGGCTTGTTCGCGCGCCGCCTTCTTGTCCTCGGCGCTCAACTCCTTGGGCGCCTCCTCTTCAGCAGCCGCTTCCTCGGGAACTTCCGCCGCAACCTCCGCTCCACCCTTGTCGCTCACCTCAGCCACCACCGGAGCCTTCTGAATCTTGACCCGATAGATGGCCTCCATGTATTTCTTCACCTCGTCGGCTTTAAGATCCCTGACCGGCAGGCTTTGCGCATAGAACGCCACTGCATTGAGAATAATGAACGTTAACAACCAGATCGACATGAAACCGTAATCCATGTCGCGGAAGAAGTTCCTCTCAAATTTCTTGGGAAATGTCATAACCTGAGCCATTGAAACCTCTCAGGATGATTCTTGAATGACAACAAAATCGAGGGTCGAATACTCCGTTTGACCACAAGTGTTGATCACCTTCAGCAGCCACTTGTACTCGACATCTTTATCACATTGGATAGTAACCTCGCCTTTGAACGGTACACCGGCCTTCTCCTTGAATTCACGCTGTGCGACCAGATAGGATTCCAGAGAGGGCAGAACCATTGCATCACTGTTCAACTCATCAACACCTGCGATCACGCGCGGATTGGTCTCCATGTCCTCCTGCACACCGCCATCCTTGGTAACAAGGAGCGCCAGCGCCTTTTTCGGTTTCATGTCGCGATCGGCAGTGGGCAGCACAAGACGGTCGGAAGGCTGGATCAACGCCCCGGAGGTGGACATGGACTTAAGAAGGAACAACAGAATGATGGTCATCATGTCCATCATCGAATTCAAGCTGAGACCACCCTTTTCCTTCCTGGGGTTCTTCTTTGATTTAGAAGGCGCAAAAGCCATTTCTTAACATCCCTTCCAAAAGAGGTGTCGGTGAATCAACCTCAACAATGTGTTACTGGAATTGCTTCAACAAGGTAAGCGGGAAAAGCTCCCGCTTCTCGCCGTCGATTTCTTTGTACCTGCAAACATCCATTACGTGGATAATGGTCTGGAACGGTATCGCATCCAGAGCCGTAATGGAGACCTCCCTGCCATCCTTTACCTTATAGGTGTTGAAAACCTCCCATTGCATGGAATTCTCATTAAAAACGGAGTCCTTGCCGGTCGGTTCACCCACTTCGCGCACCTTGATGCTGTAAAGACTGTCGTTCAATGCTGCAAGATTGTATCCGCTGCCGGTGGAGGGTATCTCGTAAAAGAACTCACCTTCCTCAAGCTTTCCAAACATGCTGACTTGAATGATATTGTCATCAGAAAGGTTAACGAGAAGTCTCAGGTTTATATCCTTTTCCTCGTCAGGCGCCTGGTTCTGATCGTCTGCACCGGCGCCCGCGTCCTCCGCGGCTTCCGCCGGAGGCATATACTCAAGCAGCGCCAGTTTGGTGAATTCGGCGACAGACAGCAATAAGGGAATCAGGACGACCATCAAATTCATGATGGGGGTAAGGTTCAGCTCTGTTGTGCCCTCCGGTCGAGTACGACGCAGAGAGGGCATAAGCTTTCTAAACACTTATCTGGCTCCGGTGAGCAGGTGAATCAGTTTTACCGAGTACTCATCGATGTCGTCTATGATAGCCTGGGTCTTATTCTGGATGAGTGTATACGAGAGCAGCGCCGGGATGGCGACAATCAAGCCGAACATTGTAGTGAACATGGCAATGGAAATACCCTGTGACAGGGCGGTTGCGCCGCCACCAGCCGCACCGGCGGCTTCGAATGATTGAATCAGACCAAAGATCGTCCCCAGCAGACCGGTCAAGGTGCCGATGTTACCCAATTGCGCCAGCCAGTTCGTTCGTTTGTTCAACTTGGGCATGATCTCAAGCGACGCCTCATCAACTGCATTCTGCACGGAACGGAAGTCTATCATCTCACTATGCTCCGCAACCGTCAGACATCTGAGTACAACCTGAGGAAGAGCCTTGTTACCGGCGGACTTACACAGCGCAATAGCCTTCTTGAAATCACCGGCAGAGATCAACTTATGAATTTCCGCCCAGAAGCGCGGCGCGTTTATATTTGATCTCACCCAGATATAAATTGAGCGTTCGATGATAATGGCTATCACGAGCACCAGAAAGAAAAGGATCAACCACATGAACCCGTAGCCGGGGCTATCCAAACTGAATTGGTGAAAGAACTTGGACCAATTCAACTTTTCCTCCGTATTTTGATTTACCCCTTCAACCGCCAATGGGCGGATAAGAATTTTACGAATGGAAAGTTCCTGCCTGCAGCAAGTCGATTTATACTCGTAAGTTTCCAACCTTACAAGCAGTTACCGACAAATTGGAACGATCGTTCAAGAAACTGAATTATATCGCTGAAATATAATCAGTGTTTCCTTGTTTTTGCAAGTATTTTCTTCGGTTTCTTAACCTTGCTGACCTCAATGTCAGCCAAACGAGGCTTGATCGACGTAGAGGCATTGAAGATCTTCCCCTCATCGGGGCGTTTCAGCTCGCCAATGTCGATCTCCGGCTGCTGACGGTTAATGGTTATAATCACATTCGGCAGCTCTGCTTCAAGCTTGATTCTAATCGCTTCCTCTACCATGATAACACCCTGGTCCTCCTGCGCGAACGCCGGTGCAACGGCGAGAAAGCTTAACAGAACAACCGGAAACAGACAGACGATCTTCTCCACCTTCATAATCATCACTCCAGTTTGTTCTTCTCAATAACCCGCATATCACGCAACTCCCCGACCGACGGCGGTTCACGCCGGCTTTCACGCAACGCCTTGGCAGCCTCCTGCTGCCTGATGTGTTCCAACCGCCTCTCCTCCTGGGCATCGAGTTCTCTCTGTACGATCCTGTCAAGCTGCGTCTCTATCTCGGGAATTGTCTCGTAGGTCATGCCGAACAGAAGCCCGTGACGTGTATCATCGACGTCATCGACCTGGACGGCGATGATGTTCCTGCCGATAACCAGGTAGTCGCCGATATCGTGCTCCCTGATATTCATCCAGTCCAATCCCTCGGTTTCGTCGGAAGCGATGTACTCGCCGTTCAAGTACAGGCTGTAATCATCATCTGCCGTCAGCCAGATCTTGCCGCCCGCGGGTGGGTCCTGAATCTCGAACGAACGCCGGAACCAGTATGTCCTGACGCCATCGGCATCGACCTCCATCCACCGGCGCCAAAGCGAGTCCGCGTATTCGGCGCGCTGCAGTGCGCTCGGCTCTCCGGTATCGACCGCATCCAGTTCCGTCACCTGTGAGCCCGCTTCGTTCGCCCCGGTCTCCTGTGCATAAACAGCCCCGCTCAAGGCGAGCAGGCAGATCAGCAGAAGATGGAACAGAGCGGTAAAATCGACCGCCCTCTTGTATCTGTTACGAAACAAATTATCCCCGGGATGTTCTGAAACACGAAATCCTGCAGACGATTTCCTACTCATATCAGCCCGTCGATCAGCCGCCATGGTCACTCTCCTGCAACTACATTGACGGTAACCGATCCTTCCACCGTCTGATCATTGCTCTGGAGCAGGAAGTCGGCTTTATACACACCGGCATCCTCAGCGGTGGTCTGCCATGAGAAAACGCCGGAGCCGTCCCCCTGGTCGGTGAACGTAGCCGTCGCCGGCAGGTCGTCCGAACTGAAACTTACCGCCAGATCATCGCCGTCATAGTCCACCCCGAACACCGTGAATTCGATCAATGTGCCCGCGTTACCTGATATCTCCGGCGGAATCTCAATCCATTCAGGCGGTTGATCGACATTTTCGATGGTTATGGTTATCTCCCTGGTGATCTCAAACAGACCGTTGGACAGGGTGAACGAGGCGCTGTAATCCCCGGCGTCCAGATAGGTCGGCAGCCAACTGAATACGGCTGATCCGTCCAGATTGTCGATAAACCTCGCCGCTTCGGGCAGATCCGGAGAACTGAAGGTCAGCGATACATCGCCGCCCAGCGGATCGGCGCCGGAGACGGTGAACTCCATCTGCGAGTTCTCCTGTCCGGTAACGTCAGCGGGAGCGTCAATCCATTCCGGGGGACCTTCCTCCCTGGCCGTTACGCTTATCGGGACCGTTGCGGAGATGCTGAGCTGACCGTTTGACAGCGTAAAGTCGGCGTCGTAATCGCCCGCGTCATCGACGGTCGTCTGCCACGTGAACGCCCCTGAACCGTCTCCATGATCCTCGAACTGAGCCGATTCAGGGATATTATCCGACGAATATCCAAGGGTGAGCACCTCGCCGCCGGGATTGGTTCCGGAAAGCGCAAATTCAATCAGGTCGCCTGCATCAGCCGAGACCTGCTCGGGAACATCAAGCCACTCCGGTGAAACCACCCGGCCGGTTACGGTGATCTGTACTGTCTTGTCAGTAGCGAGAACCCCGTTCGATATGGTAAACGTCGCCGCATATTCGCCCGCGTCAGCGTCGGTCGTCTGCCAGCTGAACGAACCCGAGCCGTCACCGAAATCCGTGAACTGGGCGGATCCGGGAAGGTCATCCGAAGCATATTCGATGGTGACCGCCCCTCCGGCGGGATCGGCTCCCGACATGGTGAATTCGACGACTGAACCGGCTTCTCCCGTTATATTGTCCGGTATATCCGTCCATTTCGGGGGTTGAGCCGCGCCGCCGATGGTGATGGGCACCTCGCCTATGATGGTGGTATCCCGGTCGGACAGCGCAAAGGATGCGATGTAGGCTCCCGCGTCGCCCTGTTCAGTCGGCCAGATAAATTGACCGCTGCCGTCACCGGCGTCGCTGAACTCGACCACATCCTCAGGTATATCCTCGGAGAAATAGGTTATGGTTAACGCCTTTCCATCGGGATGCATGCCGGCAACCGTGAATTCAACCGGATCACCCTCTTCGACATCGATCCGTTCGGGCAGATCCACCCAGCGGGGCGCGCGTACCGCATCCTCAACCCTTATCGGGATCTCGAGGCTTACCGAGGTGTCAACGTTGGTCAATTCAAGAACCAGGTTATATGATCCTGAATCCTCAAACGTGGTCTCCCAGTAGAATGTTCCCGTTCCGTCCCCCTGATCCGTGAACCGGGCTGATTCGGGCAGATCGATCGACTGGTCGGACAACGCCGGCGGCAGTCCGTCGGGGGATGACGCGGTTACCGTGAATTCAATCACCGACCCTTCAACGGTGTTGATCTCACCGGGATAATCGATCCAGCGCGGGGAACGAACGGCGTTCTCGATCCTGATCGGAATATCGAGCGCCAGCACGGTGTCGCCGTCGCTCAGCTCGAAAGACGCCGTGTACGAGCCTGAATCATCGTAACTGGTCTCCCAGGTGAACTGACCCGAATCGTCACCGTTGTCGACAAAATCAGCGGTCCCGGGAATATCGAACGAACTGTACGTAATCGTCAGAGGATCACCATCTGGGTCTTCACCGGCAACCCTGAAACTGACAGTCAAGCCCTCTTCAGAATCGATTCGCTGCGGGAATTCGATCCAGTTGAACCCCCTATCGACATCCCCGACCGTAATCGGCACTTCGATCGCCACCGGTATATCGTAGTTATAGAGCGTGAATCGGGCTGTATATTCGCCTTGTGCGGAGAAGGAAGGCGTCCAGGAGAAGGTGCCCGTGCCATCGCCGTGATCGGAGAATACGGCATCTCCGGGCAAATCATCAGACGAATATTCTATCCTCAGCTGCGGCGGCGGGGCGCTCGGTTTCTCAGCCTCAGGATAGGACGGTTCGGTTGTCGGAGTCTCCGGTGTTTCAATGACCTGTCCCGCTTCACCTTCCTCCGTCGCCGCCCCTTCCAGTCCCTCGCCGCCCGCTTCCAAGGTGGTATCCTCCACCCCGGGAGCCTTCCTTTCGGGGGCGACGCCAGCGACTGTGAATTCGATCAACTCGCCTTCCAAACCACTCACTTCCTCAGGATATTCGCGCCATTGCGGCAGCGCCGGCGGGGCTTTGAGCTCAAACCAGATCGCCGTTGCGCCCAGACTGTCAAGTACGCCGAAGTCAGTACCGGCGGGGAAGGAGGAGACCCGGGCATGCTCCCAGTTGGAATCGTCGAAGTCGGCCGTCTCAAAGTCAGTCTCGTATTCGGGCCATATCAACCAGTCCGTCGAGCTGGTGATGGTGAAGTACTGCGGCTCGATACCAACTTTTGAAGCATACACATCCGGTTGAAGCTTAACCAGTTTACGCAGGATATTTATTCCCGCCATACCGGGCAGCTCATATCTGTCCCGCAGGTTCAGGCCCTCTTCGAGCAAGCCGACTCCGTAGTCGGTACAGGTAATCGCGATATCCTCGAACGATGCCGCTGCATCGTTGTACCAGTATCTTTCAACCTCCTCCTCAATCTCATCGTCCCAGTAATAGCCGTTTTCCTCGTATTCGCGCGCATATTCCTCGCTCTTTTCCCTGGCTTTCCGCGAATATTCATCGAATCGATCGTACTGTTCAAGGATATATTCGAGCGGTTTTTCAAGAGCCCGGTCGCCGAAACCGATCGGACGATCATACTGGACAACTGTATCCAGCAGTGTTGAAAAGGCGTTCAGCTTGTCGAGATTGTGGACGTTCAGGTAGTCTATCCATGTCAGGATAATGGAGCCCATCATGTCGGGCAGGAAACCTTCCCTCGATTCTGCGGTTTCACCCTTGGGCAGCATCTCGCTGTATTCCTCTATGTATCCATCGATCTTGGAGATTGATACCGTGAATTGATTGTCCCATTGTGCAAGCAGTGTATCGATTGCGTGCGTAAACCGCTCTTCGAGGTAGGAATTCCAGTAATCCACGTTGACGCCCGTTTCCGCGACGGTTCCCAGCGCCTGGAGATATAAACCGCATACCTCAGGCGCCAGGGGTGTGAGGATGTTCTTCAGGATTTCCTCCTGGAAGAGAAGCCTGATCTCCGGTATCCTCTCAGGATTCTCCCAGGCAAACTTCGCTTCATAGGAGCGCAGCAGGTAATCACCGTTCCGAACGGCAATCTCGGGAATCTTGTCCCGGCAGGCATCAGCCCATTTACGGGCTTCAAAGCGCGAGGAATCCAATTCGGCAAGCGTTTCATCCATTATAGTCAGCCGTTTGGTGGAATCAGCCAGCATGGTCGCTACGGAATCGGATTGCCCGGCCGCGGAAGTATCCGACTGCGTATCGCGGACCCAGTTCTTCAGTCGATCGCGCACCAAGCTGGTCGAATCGCGCAGCTCAATCAGCTCCTTTTCAATCCTGTCGAGTTGAGTGTAGCCATCCTTGTATTGAAGCAGGGTTGCCTGATTGAGGATAATCGCCTCATCAACCACCTGATCCAACGCTTCAAAACGCTTTTCCTGCTCGGGGAAGTAGGGGATCGCCTGTTCAAAGGTGGCGACAGCCTGCTCCTCGACAAGCCTGCCGATCTCGTAGAATGCCTGCCAGGCTTCCTTCTGGCTTAACTGGATCAAGCGCCGGTACTTGGCGATCAACGAATCGCGCCACTCACGCTTTCGAACCCGGGCGGTCGTGTCCCCGGCGACCGTGAAGCGAAGCTTGTCGTATTCCTCATGCTCCCACTCCAGCAACCTGGACAACGCCTTCGCCGCATAGTTCGGCGCGCCAACGCCACCGGCGGCAACCTGCCTGTCGTTGGCATCCACCGCCTGCCTGAACTCCTGCGCCGCCAGGGATTGTTCATTGTGGGTGAGATAGTAACTGCCGCGCTCGAAATACGCGCGGATCGTTCTCGGATCGTCGGGATATTTCTCGGCAAACCTCAGGTATATCTTGTTCGCCTGTTCGAGGTCGTCCAGTTTCAGATAATGTCCCGCCATTTCGAACAGGTAGATATCGGCTTCCGGATCATCCGGATAGAGCGAGAGGAATTTTTCATTCACCCTGATAACGCTTAGATGATCGTCAACCTTGTTGTAATTAATACTGGCGTTCGCCAACGCATCCTGAACCAGCTCGGAATTTGGGTACTCCTCCGCCAACCTCTCGAATACAGCCGCCGCCTGATCGAGCTGGCCGAGTTCGTTCTGGAAGTTGTAGGCGGTGTTCATGAGTGCCTTGTCGGCCCGCCCCGATTCGGGGTAGCGCTCGACCAGCATCAGGTAGGCTTCATTGGATTTCTCGAAGGCTTCGCCCTTGGCGTATTCCTGCCCCGCCTGGAAAAGCGCCCGGTCCGCTTCGTCCCAGTCAGGCGTAGCCAGCGCAACCCGCATGAACTCATCAGCGGCTCCGACATGATCATCCTGCTGCTGCATGGCGGCTGCGTTGCGGAAGATGGCGACAGCCTTGCGCTTGTACGCAGCCTGCTTGAGTTCATCCGATACATCGGCGGCCTCGATGCGGGCGGCTACATCCTCAACACCTTCCATGTCTACCATGCGGAAGTAGCCGTCCAGCAGTGCCGTGTAAGCGCTTTCGAAAAACTTCGTCTTGGGGAATTCAGCGATCAACTTCTCGAAATACTGTCGCGATTCAACGATCCAGTCGTGTTCATATAGGAAATTACCGGCGGTGTACAGGATGATTTCCCGCAGTTTGCCCTCGGGGAAATTGGCATCGTACAGGTCAAAAGCGGAGAGTTCGAGCTTCTCCGAATTCAACAGCGGGGTGCGTTTCACATCGGGCGTCATACTCATTCCCCCCGCTGCCGCAGTGTCCGTGACAACGGTATCCGGCTCCGTATATCCGATCGGTTTCTCGGGAGCCGCTTCCGGCGGCAAAATTTCAGCCTGGTCGGAAACGTAGATCAGACCTTCCTTCTCCTTCCTGGCAAAATCCATGGCGATGAGCACAACCGTCTCGCAGGCAACCTCCATATCCTCCTTATTCGTATAGGACATCGCCACCTGCCAGTACTCGCGCATCGCTTCCATCGGGCGATTCAATTTGTTGTACAGAATCCAGGCGAGGTTGGAGTGGATTGCGTAGGCATTCGGTCCGTTGGGCCAGAAACGCAGGTATTGTCGCGCGTACTGAACGGACTTCTCGAGCTTCTCGATGTTGTTCTCGTTGTAGCCTTCCGTTGTAAAC
The DNA here is from genome assembly GCA_025774605.1 of bacterium. Classification (GTDB taxonomy): domain Bacteria; phylum Electryoneota; class AABM5-125-24; order Hatepunaeales; family Hatepunaeaceae; genus JALGVR01. The sequence continues at coordinate 29,407 of JALGVR010000014.1, forward strand.
CGGTCGATAATCAGGTCAAGATAGCTCTCCAGAAACGGCACCACTTCATTTCTGACCCGCGGATCGTCGTTTGCCGCCCACCACTCGCTGTCGGGGTTGTACGTATCGTAAAACTTTATCGGTTCTTCAACCATCCTGGCTGAATCTTTTATCTGTTCGGTAAGGAACACCTGCACTATTTTCCGCTGGACAACCGCCGCACGCGGCTCAAGCGGGAATATCTCGATGAATTTCTCATAGACCTCGACGCCTTCAGCATATTGACCGCGTCCGGCGGTGTAAATATCCCCCAGGGTTATGAGAATATCCGCTCCGTAATTCCGCATCCGGTCGGGATTATCCTCCAACCACGCCTCCAGTCCATCCACACCGGAATTCTGCCATTCCTGCTTGTTCACCGAGAAGCAGATCCCCAGATAGCGTAAAGCATCCGGTGAAAAATCCTTGACGGTTGTCTTTTCAAGCTTGGTGCCGTCAGCAGCGTAATCGGTGTCCAGGGTTTTTGCGAAATACTCAACTGCCGTCGGTATCTTGCTGATGCGATAATAGGACCAGCCGAGGTGATAGATGGCTTCAACGCAAAAGGGTGTGTTGGGATAATCCCGGGCGATCCTGGTGAAAACCTCGATTGCCTTCTCGATCTCGTTGACCGGAGGGTTGAAATAATACTCCCCGATCCTGCGCAGGGCGTTCAGCGTATATTTGTTGCCCGGGTAATGCGTGACAAGGGTTTCGAGGTACTGGTTGGACGTCTGCTTATCAAGCGGATCATTGGACTCGGAACGCAGCAGGGCGATGTTGTACAGCGCGTCGACGCCGAACTGCGTGTCGGGGAACTCGTCGATGATATGCTGATACATCTCCAGTACCTGACTGACGTCCTTCACCGGTTCAGGCAATGCCGCAGCGGCGTCGGAATCGGTTTTTGCCAGCTCCATCTTGCGATCAAGCTGATCGTAGAATTCGTCTTCAGCCTCCTGGAGCATCAACTCGGCAAGCCGGAAGTACAGATCGGCGATTACGGCGCGTTTGTGAGGGTTCTGGCGGTATGCCGGATTGGTGAGATGTTCGTTCAGCCGCTTTTTACCGAGCTCAATCATCTTCCTGCGGTCGGCTCGGATGTCCTCCTTCAACTGGTCTTTTTCCGCGAAGTAACTATCGCGGAGAGCCTCAAGCTGCGCGTCATCGGTAGTGCTGATAACCGCCGCCATCTCGATGCGGTCCAACAGATCGACCAGTTTATTCAACGTTCCTACGTATACGGGATAGCTTGGATCACCCGGCTTCGGCGGTTCGCCGCCTACCACTTCAACGAGCTTTCCCAACTGATACAGGACCCGCTTCCCCTCGACAAGATAACCGCCGATATTGCTGGTGTCCGGTTGCGAGAGCAGACTTAACCAGCGCCCGCGCAGGTCCTCCGGCAACAGATCCACAGGGTCGGTTTTTTGCTTGGAGCCGAACAGATCAATCGCCCTCGACTGCACCGGCACAAGCAACACAATCAGCGCCAGTAGACAGATCAGACTGATTGTATATTTAATCTTCACGTGAACGTTCAAACCACGCCCATTCCACTGGTTTGATCAATTATCATTGCTGCCTGCCGGGTTTTCATTCCTGGTCGGCGGCTGTTTCCTGCCGGTGGTATCCGCTGCTGACTCCTCCCGCTCCAATTCAACGGGAGTCTGAGCCTGACCCTCCAAGACGGGCGACTCTTCCACAGTTTCCTTAACGGTTTCACCTGCACTCTGCTCATCGGCAGCACCGGTATCGGACTTTACATCATCTTCCGTCGATGATTCGCCTTCGGGCGTTTCATCTCCCGCGGGTGTCTCCTCAACTCCCTCGTTGGCGGGCTTCGGCTGCCCGGGTATCTCCCCGGCAGGTTGCTCGGATCCGCCGCCAACATCTCCGGTCTCCGGAGTGGTTCCCCCGCCGGGAACCGTTTCCGGCGGATTTTCCGGTTGTTCCCCGGGCGACTCTTCCGGCAGCGGTTCCCCGGCTGTGGAGTCGCTTTCCGTCACCGTCGTATCAGTGGTCACCGGTCTATATTCCTTTGGCTGCCAGAGCGGTATCGGCGGAGCGTAATAGGGCTCGTCACCCGGTTCACTTGCCAGAGCCAGGGAGTCGGGCAGCTCGGCGATCTCCTCCTCGACGGCGTGTCGTTCCGCCAGGATATTGTTGATTCTGCTGATATACTGATCGAGTTCTTTCAGTCGGTTTTCCCTCATATACAGATAGTCAAAGGCCAGACCGGCTGTTGAATGACGTTGATAGGCGAACCAGCTCCAGTGGTCCAGGTTGCTGGTTATATCAACCTGTTTGAAGCTGTTCAGGTTTCTGCTCACCGCCATCAGCCGGACCTGGAGATTCATCATCCCCAGCTCGATCTCACCCAAATCGACCAAGAGCGCCTCATCCCCCACCGATTCGGCTTCCGATATCAGCGTCCTGACCTTCTCAAGGGCATCCTCCGATGCCTTCCATTCCTGGTCGAACCGGATCTTCAGTGAATCGACAAACCTCGCCTGAAACAGTTGCTCCTGCTCACGATGAACAAGGGACTTCTGTTGCATCTGGTAACGGAATCCCGATTTCAGGTCATTGGCCAAATCCAGCAGTTTGGCATACAGCTTGTCATACTTTGACAGAAGCCTCGCATCCTGGGTGGCGAACAGCTCCTTCTCGATCCCCTTTAGCTCATCGAATAACCGGTACAGTTCATTCTGCTCGTCCAACATCTCCATAATGACCGGCGAAGACATAACACCCTCAGCCAGTTTCAGTCGCTCGAAGATCGATTTCAGCTTTATCCTCAGCCTGTTGTAACGATCGAAAAGCTCACGGCGACCCTCCAGGAACAGGTCCGGCTCCAGGCGTTGTAATTCACCGATCGCACTCGAGACGTTATGCTTCTCAAAATCAGCCTCCTTGAATTCCCGCCGTTCATCAACCGCCGTCATGACCTTTTCATATTCACTCTTTGCATCCTCACCCCGTCCGATAACCTCCTGGCTGTAACCCAGCAGACAGAACACCTCATAGAAATACTGCGATTTTGGAAACTCCTCGAGAAACTCATTGCACAGCTCAATCACCGCGCCGTAATCGTGAACCCGGAAGAGAGACCAGGCCGCGATCAGACTGGCTTTCTCCGCCATCTCGCCCTTGAACTTGGTCATGCTCAATTTATCATAAGCATCGTAATATCGTCCGCTGAGATAATCTATATAGCCCAATTTGAGCATCGCTTCCCACTTGATCTCCTTCGTCAGCCCCTTGCCTTTCAACTTGCCTTCAGCGATCTCCATGTACCGGTGTTCAGCATCCACAAGGTCGAGCATCCCCAGCGCACAATCAGCCGCGCGGAGTTTTGCGACAATGTACAGCTCTGTCTTGGGGCGTATTTGATCCAGCAATTCCTGTGCTTCGGCCCATTCCTGAAGGGACATCAGGAAACGAGCCGTCAATTCGGCCGTATGCCAGTACGACTCGTCAGCCTGCCCGCCGGTCAGCTCACTGTATCTCATCCATGAATTCCTCAAACCGCGCAGATCACCGTTGTTGCCGGCAATGGCGATGAGCCTCTCCAGCGTCCGCCGTTTTAACTCAACGTCATCGGAATGCTTAAGCACGTAATCGTAATCCTCCCCGGCGCGGTCATACATCGTCACCTTGAAGAACGATTCACCACGGAGGAAAACAATGTCAGCCAGATCCTCATATCCATAGCGTTCCTTCAATTCGGTAAAGCGGAGAATTGCCTGATGGTAATTGGAGTTCCTGTAGGATTCCAGCGCGGATTTCAGGTCGGTGTTGAACATCCGTCTGCGCTGCTCATCGGTGGCGCTGCTCAGCAGCCTGTCCTTGATCTGCCGCGCCTGGGTGTACTTTTGAACGTACTTCTCACGCTGCAACTTCTCCCAGGTTTGGTACTTAATGCGCGGAGGAGCTTCAGCCAGGTCTGACGGAAAAACATAGGAAGAATCATCGAAGGTGGCTGGATCAAGCGGTGCGAACGCATCGCGGGTACCGTTCAAATCCTCCCTGCGGCGCTTTTTGGCTTCACTGGTAATCCCCTCATAGAGCCAGATCAGGAAGGATTCGTACTGGAAAACCTCCGCTTCAAAATCCAGACCGCGCTGAAAGAGGAAGAGATTTGCCTGCGCTTGATAGCTCTTATCAAGTGAAGTCTCGTTCCGGGTGTTGATCTGGGCTGACAGCGGTGCGGGGTATAACAACAACAGAATCGTCAGAACAAGCAGATCAGTCGCCAGGCGCCTAATCGACATACTACTATTCCGGGTTATATGGTTGCGAAAAACCGGATTTTTATAATATAACGTAATTCTCACCTGATTTTTACAGTTATCTCAATTTAATAACAGTCATAATAAATAAAATGCCAGACAAACGTCTGACATAACTCACTGATCAAGGCTCCCCCACGGGATCACTACAAAGCAGAGATTCCCGATTACGATTTCAGAAATGCTCGAAACCGGCGAGGTTTTATTGTTGCTATAACGATAGTTAAACAAAAGCGTATACTATCTTGATCCGTTCTGAAAAAGTACGCTGAAAGTACTATTCAATAGTGGAGTATACGCTCATTTTATCAAAATGTCAAGTCCTGAAACGGTACAATTGGAAAGAAATTACCCCCGCCCGACTTCTGAGACTACTTTTAATCTGTTGAGCGCACGTGCGAGCGCCAGCCTGGCGCGTTTAATATCCAGGTCCGCCTCCTTCACCGACAATCTTCCCAGCGCACGGTCGCGGGCGGCTTCAGCCCGCTCCCGATCGATCTCGTCGGCTCTCTCGGCGTTCTCGGCGAGGATCGTGACGTGGTCGCTGAGAACCTCGATATACCCGCCGGCGGTCGCCCATGTTATTCGACCCTTGTCCGTGTCCAAATAGATCGCTCCGATCCGCAATCCAGTCATTAACGGAAGATGACCCGCGAGAACCCCGAAGTCGCCCGCCGAACCTGGTGCGCGCAGATGACGAATATTATACTCCTCCTGTGTCCCGGAGGGTGTCACGATGGTCGCGGCAAATGTTACTGCGGTATCAGACAACTTTCTTGCGCTCCTCGGCTCGTTCCAGTACCTCTTCGATTCCTCCCGCCATGTAAAAATCCTGTTCGGAGATATGGTCGAGTTCGCCTTCAACCAGTTTCTTGAAGCCCTTGATCGTGTCCTTCAGCTGGACGTAGACGCCGGGCCTGCCGGTGAAGGCTTCAGCGACAAAGAACGGCTGCGACAGGAATTTCTGAATTCGCCGCGCCCTCTCGACGGTCAGCTTGTCCTCGTCGGACAGCTCGTCCATTCCAAGGATGGCGATGATATCCTGAAGATCCTTGTAGCGTTGAAGTATCTCCTGAACCTGCTTGGCGACGTTGTAATGCTCCTGCCCGACAACATTGGGATCCATGATGCGGGAGGTCGAATCGAGCGGGTCCACGGCGGGATAGATTCCCATTTCAACTATCTGCCGGGACAGGACGGTCGTCGCGTCCAGGTGGGCGAAGGTTGTCGCCGGAGCCGGATCGGTGAGGTCGTCCGCCGGGACGTAGATCGCCTGCACCGATGTGATGGATCCGCGCTTGGTGGAGGTGATCCGCTCCTGGAGCGCACCCATCTCGGTGGCGAGCGTCGGTTGATAGCCCACCGCCGACGGCATCCGCCCGAGCAGAGCCGACACCTCGCTGCCCGCCTGTGTGAAACGGAAGATGTTGTCGATGAACAGCAGCACATCCTTCCCCTCCGCGTCGCGGAAGTATTCGGCAAGGGTCACGCCCGTCAGACCGACCCGCGCCCGGCAGCCGGGGGGTTCGTTCATCTGCCCGAATGACATGGCGACGCGCGAATTCTTCAGCGCCTCATGGTCGACCTTCCCGGTATCAAACGTGTCCAGGTCGAAATCATCACCGTAATTTACGACCTTGGATTCGATCATCTCACGCAGCAGATCGTGACCCTCACGGGTTCGCTCACCAACCCCGGCGAAAACCGATATGCCGCCGTGCTGCTTGGC
>JALGVR010000173.1 GCA_025774605.1 bacterium
CGAGCTGATGGAGGTACATCGGAATGGCGATCGCCCGGCTGAAAACACAGAGCAGAATTATAACGCCGGTTACTATTCGAATCATCTTCTCCTTGAGCACCTTCGTGCCATAGACGCCGATATAGATGCCGGTCAGGGATCCCAGGTAGAGCAGCAGGGTCAACCTGATGTCGACAAATCCGCTCCAGCCGTAGTTTATCGCGCCCCATGCGCCCATGAACATCGCCAGGAAGAGCTCCGTTCCGGCGGCCACCGCGGTGGGGATTCCGAACACGTAGATCATCGCCGGAACACCGATAAACCCGCCGACACCGATCGTTCCCGCCAGGTATCCCGTTGCCAGTCCGACAGTCGCCACAATCCAGAGCGAGATCTTCACATCGGCCACCGGAAAGTTTATCATCGGTGGTATCTTGAGTTTTGAGAAAAACTCGGCCATTTTGGTGGAGGGTCCCTCACCGCCCTGCCGGCTTTTCAGCGCATCCCGAAGTATGGAGATCGAGATTACCGACAGAATGGCGACAAAGATGCAGCTTATATAAAGATCCCCGGCGGCGCTGCCACTGCTCCCGCCGTGCCCACCTCCCCCCATTTTGAAGAACTTGGTGTTCAGCCACACGGCGATGCGTATACCGATAAAGGCGGTGACAAGCATGTACAGTCCCAGTTTCCGGTCCACGTGACCCAGCTCCCCGTGCCGTTTTGACCCCATCAGCGCCTTGCCGAACTTGTGGGTTATGTTCGTTCCCACGGCTATCACGCCCGGAATTCCGAGGTTCATCATCCCGGGAGTCATAAAAAAGGCGCCGCCGCTGCCTATGAAACCGCTTAAAACGCCGCCGATGAAACCCAGTAACACAACCTGGATCGACTTTGCCAGATCCAGGGTAATAAAGTTCAGTCCTTCAAACATTCATCCATCCTGATATTGGAATTTAAGCGCAATCACTTGAAGTCATGCTGCGTAAGAACGTGGAGAAGAGTATTTCACCATATTGCCTACGCCGAACACCGGAATATCGAAGAGATATCATTTAACGAATCCGAATACAAGGTTGATTCAGCCGGCATTCTAATCAAGCCCGAACAACTTGAGTATCTTTCTTGTCGAGGAGCCATAGCTGTATGCAAAGGTGGGTATGAAGACAAGGATTCCCACTATAACCAGAATTCGCCAGGCCTTATACTGCTCGTGAGCCAGCAGTTTCAACACGGTTTCCTGATTCAAAAACACCGCCAGGAACATGACGATCGCAACAGCCAGGAAGAAACCCAGCTTAAGAAAGTCCTTGAGGCTGAATTTCAGGCTCTGTTTCAGTTCGTCGGCACTCACCACCGGCGATTTAACGTTGTCGCTTAAAAGGCTGGTGAGTTCACTCGTCAACCGGGTCCGGGTGCTTTTCGGCTTGGAAGTAAAGAGATCGCCTATCACCAGCAGCCGGTAATTCTTCCGTTGGCTCAGGGTTGTTATCAGACTATCTTTCTCGCCGTAAATCGTCGAACTTCCACCGAAGCAACCTTCCTTCAACAGGGCATCAGAGACCGTAACGGTTCCGGCGTCGTCTGTCGCCTTCACGTCCTCGACATCATCCTCAATACCCCCGTTATACTCCTGAGGGGTATAACCGCGTTCCACATCCGACAGTGTTGATTCTTCGACCAGCGCCTGCCCGCCATCCCGATCGGTGGTGATGTGACGCATGATCTCAACTGCGGCGTCCCATTTTCTGGCTATCTTGGTGACGTTATTGTACAGCTCGGAACCAACGTCAAATTCTTCGCCCAGCCAGAGGATGGTGCTGCCGGCGATGGTGCAATGGATGTCCCGGCAGCCCTCCAGCTCCCTGAGTACATCGTTGACGTATTGTGCAACTTCAGCCTGTTGCGGCAGGCATACAACGTGAACCACGCCTTCGTTGGCTGTTACCTTGAATTCAGCGTAGCCGGTACGTTTATCCCGCGCCAGCAGCGACCTTGCCAGGTTGGCGAGATACAGGTTTCTCAACGCCCTTTCCGAAGCCGGCGTCATCTTGCACTCGGGCAGTTACGCCATGGTGCCCAGCGCGGTGGTGGCGTTGGCGATGCCGAGGTGATCGAGGTTCACGACCAGATCATATTGGGAGGGATCATGCCAGTTGATGCCGTAAAGGAATCTCACCCATTTGTCGCGGTCGGAGTCAACGTTGGCAATGTAATCAACGGCTTTTTCCCTGCTCAACTTAAGCCGGCTCATCACCTTGTCAATTCGATACTCCATATCCCCCAGCACCCTGATCCTGAAAATGTGGGGAATTCCGGGGAGCAGCATGTGTCCGGTATGACCGTGATAGACCAAATTCCCCTCGAGTGCGTATTTGCACAGGATTGAGGTGATGGTTGAAAGATAAAATTCCCTCTGAGGTCCCATTCTCTCGTATACACGCGGCGGTTTCACTATCGCGGTCTGCAGCTTTCCGACCGGAACGTTGTATTTTATGGCTTCCTCGGAAAGCTCTTCCCGGCTCAGACAGCGATAATCGAGCTTTTTGGC
>JALGVR010000174.1 GCA_025774605.1 bacterium
ATCATCAGCAGAAATACAACCGTAACGCCAGATATAACTCCCGTAATAGAAGGCTTCACGCCAGATGAAATGCATATTATCGTCTTCGTCCAGAGATGAATACAGTGTGTAAAAAGTCCCGTCTGCTTCCTTATCACTCCATACAAGATGAGGTCTTTCGATCATTTCACCTTCACTGTTAAATCTGGCATAAGAAACAGTGCTATAAAGAAGAGTATCAGCAATATAATGAGTCGATAAAGTTGAAAATACAAAAGTGCCGTCGCTTCGCAGGAAAAAGTAAAAGGGATAATAAATGACTGTATAGTATAAACCGTCAATTACAATTGGGTTTATTATATATTCATCGTTGCTGTCTAAACAGCAATACCAGAAAGCGTATTCTTCTCTTTCGTCTCTTCCAAGACATAATATATGCACATTATCTTCATCATCGATAATGATTTTCCCATTATAAGTTCGTATATCTTCACCAAATGGCAAGATCTGTTCTCGTAATGGTCTCCCGTTTGTATTGTATTTGGTATATAATAATCTATGAGTCCTTTCCCTTCCTTGGTATTGCTGAACATAATATACTAAGTGTATATTTCCTCTACTGTCAACGGCTGCCTGGAAATCGGTGTCTAGACCCTGACCTAACACATCAGTAAGTACAATCGGCTCACTCCATCCTTGCGCTTCGACCCCATCCCCCGCCGCCAGCGCCATCACCGCCAACCCGACTAATAGGACGTGCATTGCTTTCATCTCTTTCATATCCACCTTCCAGATATTTTAAATGAATGTCCAAGTGAAAAATGCCGGATAGATCTATCCGAATCAGTCGATCTTCGATTATGAGAGATACACAGCAGATAACATGGGACAATTATCTCATGAATGCCACCTGCTTCAGGCGAGATGCTTCACTTCGTTCAGCATGGCCTATTGTGTGATGTATTTATCAGAATAACAGTAGTATCGTGGAGTTGAGGGTGAATTTCAGCGGACGACGGCAGTCTGCCAGCCTATCATTCCCCCCTTATCCCGTACCGCCGCATCATCGTCTGGAAGTTGCGGCGCTGCATGCCGACCTCCCTCGCCGCCAGGGTGATGTTGCCGCCTGATCTTCTGAGCGCTTCCTTGAGGAATGATTTCTCGACCTCCACGACCACCGCCCGACGCAGCCGCTTTTTGACCGCTTTCAGCTCTTCGGACGTCGAAGGCGGCAGCCCCGACCAGCCGAACGCCAGCCTGTCGCCCATAACCTGCTGGTAATGCGTGAGCTCGAGCGTATCACCCTCGCAGACGCTCACCATGCGATCGATGCACTGAGCCAGCTCGCGAATGTTATTCTTCCATTGCCTCGACAACAGGCGCATCAGTAGATTCTCGTCGAGACGCGTCACCGGCTTGTGGTACTGCTGAGCGTAACGACGCAGGAACCGGTAGGAAAGAACCGGTATCAATTCACTGCGTTCGGCGAGCGACGGCAGGTAGATCGGAAAGACAACCAGCGAGTTGTAAAAATCCTCTGACAAGGCAGTTTTCCGCATCTGCTCCTTCAGGTCATATGCTGTCCCGAACAGAATTCGACAGGAGAGCAGTCGGGTTTCCTTGCCGCGGATCGGCATGTACTGGCGTTTGCGCATGGCGTCCAACAGCCGCGCCTGGTCGACGATGGACAGATCCACGATCTCGCTCAGGTAGAGTGTTCCGCCGCCGGTCTCCTCGATTTTACCCGGGATATACTTGTCACGGCGAGCCTCCTTGATCACGTAGCCGAAAAGCTGTTCGGAAATGGGCCGCTCCCGGTTCAACCGCGTGTTGAATATAATCAGGGGATGGAGCCGACGCGGGCTGGCGCGGTGGATCGCCTGGGCGAGGCTCATCTTGCCGGTGCCCGGCGCGCCGATGATCAGAACACTCGACCCGGTCGGCGCCACGCGCGACACCATCCGCGCGGTCTTCTGCATCCCCGGACCCAGCCAGATCAGCTCGTCGAGATCTATAAGGTTTTCATCCTCGCGCGCCTGTTTCGCCTGCAGAAGGATGGTGCGGTTGCTTAGCGCTCGATCGAGGGCGGCGGTCAGGTCATCGTTGGTGAACGGCTTGGGCAGGTGCTGGTGGCTGCCGGCTTCCAGCGTTTCGAACGCCGCGGCAACCGTTGCCGGCCCAATGATTATAACAACCGCGGTGTCAGGCTGCAGTTTGCGCAGCTTTTTCAGCAGTCCCTCTTCCGGATCGCCGGCGAGCTTCAGATCCAGGATCAGCACGTCGTATTCCTGGTCCGCTTCCTCTATCCTGCGCACGGCTTCGACCGGTGTCAGCGCGGTATCGACGACATGCCCGGCTTTAGTCAGAAACCTCGAACAGCCCTGGACGACCGCCAGTTCATCGTCAACTATTAAAATGCGTGCCGGGTTCAAGTGGAATTATTCTCCGTTCTGCTCCTTCCCCCTTCCAATGCAACAGCAGGGGGGGAATTACCTCACCATGGCCAGCTTGATACTCGCTGTCTTCCCG
>JALGVR010000175.1 GCA_025774605.1 bacterium
GGGTTGAAGGGGATGACCTCGAACCGGAGCGTCGTGTCGTACGGCGCCGACAGCTCGACATCATCGGGGAACCAGTTCCAGATCGCCGACCGCACCGTCACCGCCCAGCGCGCCATGTCGAAACTGTCGCCGCGCCAGACGACCCCCTCAACGTCGTAATCCCCCGACAGGTCGAACCGCACCCGGACGGAGTCCTCATCGCCGATCTCCTGACGCATGCCGTTCCTGTCGACGAGGTTCCAGTAGTAGCCGAGCCCCTCGTAGTCGAGCGCCCGCACGTCGACGGCGAAGTCCACCTCGCTGCGCCGCCGGATGGTCATCTCGGTCGAATCGGGTCGAAAGTCAACGATGTAGAACTCGACCGCCGTGACGCGCCAGTTGATCGACGCGGTGAACTCCCCGTCCGACACCCGGCATGTGACGATGTATTCGCCGAGCTCTTCGAAGCAGTAGGTGATGGTCGTGTCGCGGGAGACGGTATCATCGCCGACAGTCCAGAGATAAGAGAGCTCGTCACCCTGCGCATCATGAGCCCTAACCAGAAAATCAACCGTATCGCCCTGCAGAACCGTAAACACAGTGTCTTCAGGCTCGTAGTAGATGAATTGCGGCTCAAGAATCTCCGGCTCGATTTTAAGCACCACACCGTTATAGCAACCCGAAGAGTCAACCTGTATAACCGTACCGGCAGCTACCGGACAATCATTATTATCCACAACAATGGATTTGAATGTGGTTCCCCCAGCGAACAGATTTAATCCGAAAATATTGTAACTCTCACGCCACATCTCTACACCGTCTGCATTGACGTTGATGACACAAGGTTCATCTCGTGGATAGCGCATGTTATCATGATGAAAACCGGCAATTATATATCTGTGGTTTGTTCTTGCGATTCCATAAGCAAATTGTAAGTCACCCCTGACACCGGGACTGTAACGTCTAAACCATTCTTGAAAACCGTTATCATTGATCTTCAAAAGAGGCGCGTAATAACCCGGATAAAAGATATTTCGGTTTATTGCATTACCAGTAAGAAGGAATCCGCCTTCCGGACAGGAAACCATTGACCATAAAAGAAAATAACTATCATGAACGTGTTCTCTTGACCAGATAAGCTCTCCCTCAAAATCAACTTTAACCACCCAACCTTGAGGATTGTTATCCTCGGTCATGAAAAATCCTGCTGCAACCACCCCGCCTTCGGTCTCACGCATAGTATAAAAACCGCTTCCACCGCCATGTCCATAACCTTCAGACCAAATTACATCGCCGTCGTCATCTATCATAATCAACTGACTATGACCGTTAAAACTCCCAGCCAAAATAAAATTGCCTTCTTTCAGTTCAACAGCCGCATGGCAGGCTCCGGGCCCGTATTCATGCATCCAGATGAGTTCACCATCTGCATTCAGGCGGAAAGCTGTGAAAATCGAGGGTCTCCCTCCACTAAAACCAACCACAAGAAGATCGCCATTATCAGCTTCAATAATGCTATATGCCCAACATTCATGACCTCTTTCATTCGGATAGCCGTGAGCCCATATTTCATCACCGTTCTCATCGATCCTGACCACCAAAAAGCCATTATGCAGCTCAGAGGCGTATCCGCACATCACGTAGTCCCCATTCGCGAGGGCGTAAATATCTGCGAAATAGTCCTCGCCACCTCCATAGTCGTAAGTCCGGTACCAGGCAACACCCGGCTGGGCAAAGACATTTATAGACAGCAAAATCAGCGGAAACAATACGTGGCATAAGCGATTCATGTTGGTTTCCCTAATTCGGTTAACAATCCAACTATTTATTTAACTGATATAGTTAATCTGAAGTATGGCGGAGCTTCAATGATAGAGGCCCCGCCGGATATTATTCTCGGTTTCTCCTGCTAAGGAGCTAAGCCATTTACCGCTCCATCATTCTCGTTATTCCAATCGATTTGACCTTGTTGATGTGGGTTATCTCCCCAGAAGAGATCCGCTGGCAACGCTATCACCCGCCAAGTTGTCGACCGGGTATTAATTGTATGACTCCCATACCAGTTTGCTGGATCACCAAGCGCCAGCAGAAAGATGTCCAATTGGTTATTCTCTCCATCGTAAGTAACAACTTTGATGGCATCGACTTCATCATCTCTATTTTCATCCGCCCAATCGACCCTAACATGGAAACTAACAACCGCGGCAAACGCCTCCTTGTGCAGCAGATGGATCCCCAGGCCGACTCCGCCGGCGAGCAGCGCCAGCATCAGAACGGCGGCCAGAATCCGATTTGATTTTATCTTTTTCCTGTAGGTTCCCATTTCACTTTCCTCCCAAAGAATTCTGTTGTTCGCAACGAAATATGACACATCCCCGGACCACAAGGGTTCCGGGCTACGTTACTTGAGTGACATGCAGTTACTGAGTATTACAGAATCCAGGGAGGGGGTCGCTGGCGCAGGCTGTAATCGAGAATGATGCAAGGCAGGGACGGGGAGCAGACTGCACGAGGTTTCTCTCTC
>JALGVR010000107.1 GCA_025774605.1 bacterium
GTTGAGCGGATCGCCGGGGATCGCGCATCGGTGAAAATCCTCGTGAAACCGGGGCAGGACCCTCATACCTTCAGTCCCTCGCCCAGGCAGATGATGTCTCTCAGCAAGGCGGCAATGTTCTTCACCGTCGGAATGCCGTTCGAGAAACGACTGGTTGAAAAGTTCGCCGGCAGGGAGCAGGGTTTGGTCATCTTCCCGGTCGATTCCGGGATTGTGAAGCGCAGCATGACCGCTGACCATCCGGGCGGTCGCGACAAACAGGCGCGCCTGCACCATGACAGGGAGCCTGATCCCCACGTCTGGCTCGCGCCGTCGTTGATCAAGATCCAGGCTGAGAATATGGCGGCGGCATTCATTGAAACCGATCCGGTGCACGCTGAAGAGTATCGAAGGAATCTCAGCTCCTTTCTCGATGAGGTCGATGCTGTAGATGCGAGGATTCGCAAGATACTGGAGCCCTACAAGGGTCGTGCATTCTATGTTTTTCACCCGTCGTTCGGCTATTTCGCCGATGCCTACGGGTTGAAACAGATCGCGATTGAAGAGGAGGGCAGGGAGCCTACTCCAAGGCAGCTTTCCAGGTTGATGGAGCGAGCCAGATCGGAGAATGTGAGGGCTGTATTCGCCCAACCGCAGTTTGACGAAAAAAGCGCTCGAATCATTGCTGAAGCAATCGGCGGTGAAGTTGTATTGGTGGATCCATTGGCAAAGGACGTACTGCGAAATCTCGGGGAAATCGCACTTGCCATCGAACGGGCTATGAAGTAGACCGGTTTGGCAAGGCATCCCTTTCTTTCCATGAAGTCATGGAGTTGCAGGGCTGCGGTTCTGATGCAGCCCTGGATTTCGGAGAAGTCCGCAACAATATAAGGCATACAGTGGATAAAATTCCGGTAATCTCGTTCCAGGATGTATCATTCTCCTACAACGGTCAGACCGTGTTGGAGCAAGTTACATTCAATGTCGAAGAACGGGACTTGATCTGCATTGTCGGTCCGAACGGCGGCGGTAAGACGACACTCCTGAAGTTGATGCTCGGTTTGATCAAGCCGGATACCGGCGTGGTGCTGGTTAACGGCGAACCGCCCGGCAACAGCCGGCGCCGCATCGGGTACATGCCTCAATACGTACACCACGATCCGCAGTTCCCGGTGACGGTGATGGATATTGTGCTGATGGGAAGGTTGGGTCAGAGCGGTCTCCACGGCTTCTTCGGCTGGAGAACAAAAACCGATCGCGCCTCCGCGCTTGATGCCCTGCGCCGGGTGGGGATGGAAGGATACCGTGATCATCCGATTTCAGAGCTCTCGGGCGGACAGCGGCAGAGGGTTTTAATCGCCCGCGCCCTCGCCTCGGAGCCGGAGCTGCTTCTGCTTGACGAACCAACCGCTAATGTTGACGCGCTGGCTGAATCCAGGTTCATTGAGATACTGAAAGAGCTGAATCTGCGGATGACCATCCTGATGGTTTCACATGACCTGGGCTTCGTTTCGGACGTTGTCGAGCGGGTGATCTGCGTGAATCAACGGGTTCACCTGCATCCGACCAGCGAGGTGACCGATGAGATGATCCGCAACATCTACGGTGCGGACATACGCCTGGTGCGGCATGACCTTCATTATCCAGACCATCGGAGCGACGATGAATGAGTTTTTTGACGCCCTCACCAGTCCGGACATCCCTTTTCTGCGCTATGCATTCATCGCCGGCATGATGGCCAGCGTTGCATTCGGGATCATGGGAACGTACGTTGTCGCGCGGCGGATCAGTTATATCGCCGGAGCGATCGCCCACTGCGTGCTGGGGGGTATCGGCGCCGCCCTGTATTTACGGGTAAAGGTCGGTTGGGAATGGTTGGATCCGATGTACGGCGCGGTTGCCGCGTCGCTTGCCGCAGCCATTGTCATAGGTTTGGTGAGTCTGTACGCCCGACAGCGGGAGGATGCGGTCATCGGTGCGATCTGGGCGGTCGGTATGGCGGTCGGATTGTTGTTCCTTGCCGGGACTCCGGGTTATATCGATCCGATGAGTTACCTGTTCGGGAATATACTGCTCATTTCCAGAGCCGACCTTTACCTCGTATTCCTGCTGGACGCGCTGGTCGTGGTGATAGGAGTTTCGTTCTACAATAAATTCCTGGCGGTTTGTTTTGAGGAGGAATATGCGAGGCTGCGGGGGATTCGCGTCGAACTGTATTACCTGTTGCTGCTGTGTCTGACCGCGCTTACCGTGGTGCTGCTGGTGCGGATTGTGGGGATCGTGATGGTGATCGCCCTGCTGACACTGCCGGCAGCGGTTGCCGGGAATCTGTCGCACAGGTTCTGGCAGATGATGTTGCTGTCCATCCTGTTCAGCATGTTCTTCATTGCGGGAGGCTTGGGAATCAGCTATCGGAATGACCTGCCGAGTGGCCCCACCATTATTGTTTTGGCGGGCGTCGTTTATCTTCTGGTTGTCGTCGGGAAGCGGTTGTCTGTGAGGTTCAAGCACTTGCTGAATCGTGTGTGACGCTGTGAAAAACGTTGATTGAAGGATCGTTGAATCACTACCGGCGCGATTTGACGGGCTCGATAAATCGGCCCCTACGCGATATCGATTTTCTCTCCATAAATTAAGGGACTGAACCGCGGCATATATGGTATCGATTGACCGTTGCCCATGCTCACCATTCCCCATATCCAACTTTCTGCCGTCCAATTCTCTACATTTCCGCACATATATCGGTGATGTAAGGTTCAGACAATATAATGTGAACACATTACTTGACAATTTCTGTGCATCACTATGTTTCAATAGGGATTAGAATTGGCATCATTTTTTTTGTGATTTTTGTTACGATGTGAAAGAATCCGTTATTTCTCATCGTATTACGTTTTAGAAGTTGTACAGAATCATGTGTAAGATATTGTTATTTACCATTATACAAGTAATTTCCTCTTAATTTCTCCATTCAGATAATCTGTGAAGCGAAACACTCATTGGTAAGTACTGTTGTTTTTTATGATAAATTATTATATTGACGCTGGATGTATCATGCGTAATCCTCGGAAGATGTGTTTTCCATCACCAATTTCGAGTTTTATTTCGCTAATTTGCTGGGGTGAAAGTGATACCTACAGGTGATACATTTTCTGACGATCATTAATGGTAGGAACGATTACACCAACATATTCACCCAAACCGTCGGCATCCCTCGCAAGCGCTGCATCAACTCACCGATGCCGGAATTTTCCGTCCATAATTCAGGAGTCTGAGATGAAGTGGGGTGTGTCATTTCTCGCTGTACTTTTCCTGATGATGATGATTACACCGCTTGCGGCACAGGATAATCCGGTCGTAGGCGCCAATTCATTTGAATTGGGATACGACGGCGACAATCCCCCGCCGCGTCGTGATCCGGCGGCGGACGACTGGATCGCGTACGATGATGGATCCATTGCCGGCGTCTTCGATCACGCCCGCAACTATTTCTCACGGGTCAGCTTCACCGCCGAAAACGACTTTGCCCTTCGCTGCATTCGCTTCATGCCCTTCAACCCCGGACCAAACGATGAGGCTCCCTGTTATGTATATGTTTTCCGTGAGGACATGGATCATAATCTCGAAGAACGCTTTACCTACGGTACGAGGATTGACAGAGTGCCGCGCTGGGACGAGCGTGATCCCGACGCGAATTGGGTGCTGGTTGAAATCGGGGAGGATATCAGATTTGCCGCCGGCGACCAGTTCAGCGTAGTCTATGGCCCGGCACCCGGTGGTGAATACAACGGTGAACCCCGTGAAGGTGAGGGTTGGTGGAACAGTTTTGACCGTGAGATGAATGAGGAGCGCAGTTTCGTCGCCCCGCGCATTGAGACGGCACACAACCGCTGGACATCAGAAGGTCTGGGAGGCGATCTGCTGGTCCGGGTCGGCGGCGAGTTCATCAGCGACAACAATCGACCCGAATGGGTCGACATTCCGTCGCGCGTGGAGGCTGATGAGGGTGACCGGGTTCGCTTTGACATGAGAGGTATTGACAGGGATGAAGATGATTTGAGAGATCTGACAATCACGTACCAATCAGAAGATATACCGCATGCAGCCGAATTCCTTGACCGCGGTGAAGGAACTGCCTCCTTCCAGTGGCAGACCACGTTTGAAGACGCCGGGTACTACAGGGCGATGTTCACGCTGTCGGACGGCGAAGATGAGGCAACCGCGACGGTTGAAATACGTATCAACGACGTTAATCGCCCGCCTGAACTGACCAACTGGCCTGAGGGCGGCGAGGTTGAGATACACGAGGAGGAGACTCTTGATCTGACCTTGAACGGCTCTGATCCCGACGGTGATGAGATACGTCTCTATTTCGATGCCGGCAATCTTCCACGGGAGGCGGGTTTTGAACAGGTCGGTCAGAATTCATGGCAGTTGCGCTGGCAGCCGCGTTTCGGCGCGGCGGGTCGATATCGCGCCATCTTCACGCTGTCCGACGGTTTAAATGATGTGGAATATGGTCTCATAATCAACGTGCAGGATGGCAACGAACCGCCGCGATGGGTTGACTATCCCGATGGCCGAAGAGTGACCGGTTTTACAGATGATGAAATTACCCTGTATCTGACCGCCGAAGATCCGGAGGATCAGGATCTTGATCTCGGTTGGGAATATGCCGAAGATCCACCCGCCGATCCGCAGACGGACTTTGCAGCCAATGGCGGCAGACTGAGGTTTGTGATGCTGCCCGAACATGGTCAGGATGGCGAGTACCTTGTCCGGTTCACGGCATCTGACGGCGGGATGACGTCGAGCATAGTGATATTGATCGATGTCCGGTCCGACCACTTCCACTGCGTCGAAACAGGAATGGCGCATACATTGCGCTTCCAGAATATCACCTTCTTCGGTGAAGACATGATGCGGGATGTCGGTGAAGATATGCGTTCAGACGAGGTCGGCGCGCTCACGGAGGAAGGTGTCGTTGCCGGCGTGATGAAGTTCGATGGTGATTTCGATCAACGCCGCGGACGAAGCATGATCGCCTGGGGTGATAATCCGCATACCGGTGAGGTGGAGGGTTTCCGCCACGGTGAGAATTTCACATTCCTCTACTGGGACTCTGATGCCGGCCAGGAGTACGATGTGCTGGCGGTTTTCCGATCGGGTGACAGAGCCTGGCGCTGGAACGGATATTCCGTCGTTGATCTGTTTATAGGGCCGAACTTATACATCGATGCTGAAGCATATGATTTCGGCGAAGTGATGGTCGATGGACAGGCGGACCGGCGGGTTACTTTTACCTCGAACGGTTCAACAACGGTGGAAGACCTGCGTCTTGATGTCGCCGGAGAAGTCTTCAGCGTTGACGATTCCGGTCCTGTCGATCTTGATCCGGGCGAGCGCTGGACGGTAACGTTGACGTTCGCTCCCGACCGCGCCGGAGAGTTCACCGGCATACTAAGAGCTCATAACGAATTTATCGCTGATTCGATCGCCCTCCGCGGCAGCGCCATTCAAACCGGTCATTTCGGTTTTGCGGTTACGCGCACCAGTCATCGCGTCGATGTCGTCCGCGCCGCCCTGGGAGGGAGTTTCCTTGAAGACGGTGACGAGATCGGTATCTTTACACCCGCCGGCCTATGCGCCGGGGCGGTCATTGTCGAGGACGATGATCATTGGATCATCCCCGCCTGGGGCGATGATCCGGAAACCGAACCGATCGACGGCTTCCGCGATGATGAACCGCTCGGTTTCAGGTTGTGGGACAACAGTGCCGAGCAGGAACATATTGCTGATGCCAGCTTCCTCGACGGACCGGAGCGCTGGCGTGAGGGGGCACGATCGGCTGTCATCTTAACCACCGGAAACAGGCATTATTATTGGGTTGAAACTGAGACGGTGCACCATTTACGGGTTACCGCCGATCTACGGGACGGTGATGAGATCGCTGTCGTTACCCCGCGCGGAACTGCAGCCGGCGGGATCGTCGTGGATGGTCACGGTCCGTGGGAGTTCGACGCTCACGGCGACAATCCCGAGACCCGGGAGGTGATCGAAGGCTTCCTTGAAGGCGAACCGATATATTTCCGGGTCTGGCTCGCCGGGCGTGAGCGGGAACAGTTCGCCCGAGCCGACTGGCAGGACGGACCTTCAAGATGGACGCCGGACGGGCGGAGTACGGCGAGATTAAGGCTGGTCGATGAGAACCGCCCACCGATATGGCGACCGATGGAGGACATAACCGGTCGTGAAGGAGAGGAGCTGACCTTTGCCGTCGTTGCTGCGGACCCAGATCGCGATCCTCTCAGCCTCTTCCTGGTTGAGGACAACCTGCCCGAGGGTATTGCATTCAGCGACGGAGGCGATGGGGAAGGACGGTTCAACTGGACGCCTGATTTTAATCAGTCGGGGCGCTACCGTGTTGGTTTCGACGCCTTCGACGGGTGGACTCACACGGAGCTTCAGGTAACCATCACCATTGTGAACACGAACCTGCCGCCGGTCCTAACCCATATCGGCAACGTTGAGATCAACGAGGGGGAACGCTATTCGCTGGTACTGGAGGCACAAGATCCCGACGGCAACGAGTTCAGGTTTACTGCGGCAGACATGCCTTACGGTGCGTCACTCGAAGGCAATCTGTTCTTCTGGACACCAAATGGCAACCAGGGGGGTGATTACGAGGTAACATTCCGTGTTACGGATTATGGACAACCTCCGCTTTCGGATGAAGAGACCGTAACGATAGTCGTAAGTGATGAGAACAACCCTCCCGTATGGGAAGAGCTGGAACCGGTCGTCGCCGACGAAGGTGAGCGCGTCCTGTTCGAAGTTCAGGCTCGTGACCGGGATGATCGAAACTTCAGGCTCCGCGGCGAAAACCTGAGGCTGTCGGCGGGCGACCTGCCCGAGGGGGCGCGGTTCGTTGATCGCAGGTACGGTCGGGGTGTGTTCGACTGGCAGACGGACGTCAGGTCGGCCGGTGAATATCATCCCTGGTTCGTCGCCTTTGACGGTGAGGACAGTGATACGCTGGTGGCGGATATAACCATCGTCAACCGCAACCGTCCTCCGAGGCTGGCGCGCATCGAGAACCAGACCGTGATGGTGGGTGACACGCTGTTGCTGCCGGTAACCGCTGAGGACTTCGACCCGGGTCAACAGGAGGATCTCCTGCTTACAGCCTTTAATCTGCCGCCCGGAGCGACATTCGCCGATGACGGCGGGGGCGAGGGTCATCTCTTCTGGGCGCCGGAGTTTGACCAGCGCGGTGTCTATTCGAACGTTCGGTTTGTCGTCACCGATCCGGTCGGAGCGCGCTCCCAGGCCACTGTAACGATCACTGCTGTCGTGCTGGATCGTGAGCCACCGGTCATTTCCGATCTTTCACCCGAGAACGGCTCGCGCGTTCGCTCGGGCACGCCGATCATCAGCGCAACGATTATCGATCAACGCAGCGAGGTGGAGTTTGTCGACCTGGTTTTCGACAACCAGCGCTGTCATGTTGAGTATGACGCGGAGACAGGCGAAGCGGAGTGGCAGCCGGAAGAGCCGCTAAGTGAAGGTGAACATCGTTACATGTTCCGGGCTGTCGATTCCTACCGAAACATAGCCGTCCGCGGCGCTTATTTCATTGTCAATAACGATGCAGGCAGGATTATTCCCGCCCGGCTTCCGGAGTATACCCGGCGCGATCGGATACCGGTCTGGGGTACCGCCGAGCCGTTTCTGAACATAGAGTTGTGGCGTGACGGTGAACGGTTGATGCACACCGGCGCCGACGCCCGGGGAATGTTTAGATTTGTTGACGTGCCGCTGGTTGAGGGATTGAACCGGTTTACACTGACGGGCGGAGATCGCGACGGCAACGTCGCTCGGGGGGCCGAGGTTGAGACCTGCCTGGACATCCAGCCGCCCGAGGTCGGGTTCGAAGCGCCCGATCAGATCGTGCGTACGGGTACGCCCGAGATCGCCGCCTCGATCGAGGATGCCGGCGTCGGGATCGATCCGTTCGGCAATGATCGACGTGGTCAACCGGGTATTGAGCTGTTCATCGACGGTGAGAGTGTCGAACATTTCGAATTCCGCGACGGAAGACTTTCGTACAGACCCGACGAGCGCAATCCACTCAACGATGGCGGGCATATTGTCGGCATATCGGCGATGGACAGGCTGGGCAACGTTCACGAAGACCCGGTTCAGCGGAGATTCTTTGTAGATACCAGACCGCCCTCGGCGGAACATCGTTTCCTGGGTGAAGATGAAGTACGGATCGCCAACCGCAATCCTGAGTTGACCATACCGGTTGTCGACCCGCGCCCCTCGAGCGGGATCGACGGGAGGAGCATCTCGCTGTTCCTTGACCGGGAGGAATACCCGTTCGAGTGGGATGCGTTTGAAGGATCGATATCCTGCACGTTGGGCGTAAATGATCCCCGCCGGCGGGAGCTTCAGCCTCTTGAGGAGGGTGAACATGAGCTCGCCCTGCGACTGTCTGATCGAGCCGGCAACCGTTTCTCTGCAGAGGGAACGTTTATTGTCGACTCCCGGCTTCGAGACCGCGAACCACCATACTTTGACAACCTCTATCCGCCGCCGGGCGGCGTCGCGGGAGCGGGCGTGATGGAGGGCGAGGGCGGCGGCGCCAACGCTGACACGGTCTCTTTCGTGATAGGTGATGACGACGCCGGCGTCAACGACGAGACGATCTGGATGATGATCATCGCCTTCAACGATCCGGACGATCCGGATGACGACGACACCACATATATCGGCCGTGACGACATGCTGATGGGACCGGGGGGCAGGGTGATGGTGCCGCTGAACAATCGGGACGATGGCTTCAGACGGGACGAGATGCCCGGGCTCGAGGAGGGGCTGAACCAGGTGAACGTGTTCGGTGCCGATGATGATGAGAACGAGGGTGAGGACAACTGGGAGTTCTACTACGATGACACCGATCCCGATCCGCCTGATCTGGACGGACCGGACAGCCTGTACACCAACAGTGCAGAAGCGACGATAACCGGAGTTACCGGCAGCGATGACCCCGAGTACGAGGAGGGCTACGAAAACGAACCGGTCGTCAGGATCTTCCGCAACGATTCGCTGGCGGTTGAAGACAGTGTTGAATACGACGCCGACTTCGAAATCCAGGGTGTGGTCCTCGTTGAAGGTTGGAATACGATATACGCGACCATTGTCGACGGCGGTGGCAACGAATCCGAACACTCCGACACGCTTGATCTG
The DNA here is from genome assembly GCA_025774605.1 of bacterium. Lineage (GTDB taxonomy): Bacteria > Electryoneota > AABM5-125-24 > Hatepunaeales > Hatepunaeaceae > JALGVR01. Next base: position 9,232 of record JALGVR010000107.1, read on the forward strand.
TTTCTCGATCTGTCCGAACCGGTCATAGAGAACTTCACCGCGGTCGACGGTCCCCACCTTGCCGTCGGGACTCCCCGGTTCACAGCTTCGCTTGCCGATGTTGGCTCGGGAATCGATCCGGACAGCATCCTGCTCAACATCGATGGGATACAGGTGCCGACCGAATGGAACGCCGGACTCGGCCGTTTGACCGCGACCGTTCCCGAAGAGGATGCGCTTGAGAACGGCGTTTACATGGCGCGGTTGATCATCCATGATCTGGCGGGCAATTCGGACACTTCATTCTGCGGCTTCGACATTGATCTCGACCCGGTCGATCCGCCTACTCTGCTCAGTCTCGAACCCCACACAAGCGTCAACCGCGTCTCACTTGCCGGTGAGGGGGAAATCGGTACGACGATAAGGATATACCTGAACGATGAACAGTTCGGCGAACTGTCGCTGTCCGATTCGTCGACCTTCGTTTTCGAACAGATCGCGGAATCCCTGACTGACACATCGATGGTTGATCTGACAGCGGTCAATCCGGCGGGAACGGAGAGCGCGCATACCGACCCCGAAACCCTCGTGGTCGACAATGAGCCGCCGGAGTTCATGAACGAGCTGCCGGGCAACGGGCGGGATGTCGAAGCATCCGACCTGGAGGAGATCAGGGTGCTGGTTGACGACCTGGTTTCCGGAGTCGAACCGGACAGCTTCAGCATGACGGTCGGAGGTGACCCTTTTGCCCTTTCGGTTACATCCACCGACAGCGGTTATTGGTTGATCGCCGATGTCAGTGAAGAGCAGTATGGCGACGGTGAAACCGTGGAGGTGGTTGCGCAGGCTTGCGACC
>JALGVR010000108.1 GCA_025774605.1 bacterium
CGGACTTGATAAAGATAAAAACAGTGTTTTAGGGTAAGGATTCAATGTTTGTTTCTTGGTGATATAAGCAGAGATACAAGTATTATGATTTATAAGTAGGAAACTCGGGCTAGGACACCAGCCATATTCAATCCATTTGAGTTTGAGGAAGAAGCTAGGAATCACACCAAACGTTTTGCTTCAATGTTGTTGGAATCTTCAGAACGCACTGTTTATGTTTGGAATAGGGATGCCATTTCTAATAGTATTCGCGAACATCTAGAAACGCGAGATCTCACAATTGCACAATTGAAGAAAAAATATATCGAGCATTTTAGAAGATACTCCTCGCAATCGAATCTTAAAATCTATTGGGGAGACAACTCCACGCTAATTAAACCAGAGGCTAGCATTCAGTACATTTCTAAGACCCACCTTATTATAGGTATTCGGGAAAACGAACGAATGTCCTATGGCTTTGATTTAAATCGAACTCGCATCCGAGAAATCGTCTTGGGAACCGTGTTTGTTACAGGAAGTGTAGCAACGGGCTCAGGTGCCGTTGGTGGGCTGATAACTTTGCTCGGGAAATCATTAATAGATAAAATACTCGGTCCCGATAACTTCCTTGATTGTTATACTCAACTTGTTGAGAAGGCGGAATATGAGGCCCTTCCTAATAACAATGCTGAATTAGTGGTAAACTTAGCTTTCGAGCGCGCGTTGAAATGATATCGCAATGTTACTGAGGACGGAGCGCTCGCACGCCTCGACCGATGGGTACTCGTCGGTTTAGACCACCTGCCCGCGCATGCCGCGGTACGGGGAAAGAGTGGCCCGATGACAGGCCAGGAAATCTTTGGGCAGGGTCATGATGTCGTTTTCCACCAGGCGGTTGATGATCCACTCGGCCTCCTCCCGGGCATTGGTGTTCCCGGGCAGGAACTCGACCACGAGGTCGAAACTGAAGCCCGAGCCAAGGGCCCAAACGTTCACGGGCTCGCAATCATTCAGAATCATTCGGTTTTCATTCGGTAATCGTTCGTTTTTCATCCGTTTTTCATTCGCTCTTCATTCGGTGATTCTCATAAATGGTTAATACTCATTGACTTATGCCTTGGTAGTTAATAGCTCTCTCTCTTCAACAGACGAGTGACCCAGGCACGGCTGCAACCGTTCTTCCGGGCGATGTCGGCGCGGTTTTCATACGTTCCCTTCACGAGTCCTTCACGCCATTCTGTGGCGAGTTTCTTTCGGGCTTGCCGTTTCTCGTCGAGTGTCAATTCGTAACGCTGTGAGGGGAGCCAGGATGGGTGATCGGGGCATAAAAAATGGGAAACACCGTCATCGATGTCTCCCGTCCAGCGGGGCCGCCGTGAGAACGGCTTTCGCAGGCCGATTTTCAGTTTCTCGCGTGTGAATTTGTATTTCCTTGTTTTCCCGTCCTTTACTGTCTGAGTCGCGATCAACAGGGCCGGAACCCTTCGGTTTGCAGTCACAACCATACGGGGAGCCGTGCATGCCTCACTTGATTCGCATCGGGTGAGGCTTTTTCATGTTTTGCGTGACCTGTTTTCCCCAGTTCCAGTTCGATTTCCTTCCGTGTCTTTTTCATCATCGGCGGTTTCAGCGTCTTCCCTGGTGTCAGTTTCGGTATCCGCAGGATCACCCGCGCGATGGAATGGTCGATGATGTCGATCCGTTCGATGAAGTGCAGGACCATCATACGTCGTTTTTCAAAAGGCAGTTTATCGAACTCACGGCTGAAGTTACGTGCCAGTTTCCGGATGATAACCATATCATTTTCAAAGGCTTTCGCGATATTCAAGCTGTCCGCCTTCTCCTTCAGCTCCCCTTCCAATAACGCTTTCTGTCCCTGGAGTTCCTCGATTTTCTGCTTGCAGACAGCGGGATCGAGCCCTTCGGCGATGGCATCGTAATACCGTTCGATACCTTGATTGATCTCAACCAGTCTGGCATGATAGGCTTGTTCGATATCATCCTGTTGCCCTTGAACCTCCCTCAGACGGGCCTTAACGGCATCTTCAATCTCCTGAAGTCTTTTCGGCCGCGCCAGCTCGTTCTTGATCGCCTGGATAACCGCGCGCTCGAGGTAATCCTGGTCGATGTAGAAGGATTTACAGGCGGTTTTTCCCAGGCCTTTCCGCATTCTCCGCAACGGATCATCTTCGCCAGCAGCCATTGCGCCTTGTGCGCATTGGTCGCAAAGCGTTTGCCGATCCTCGATTGCGCCATCTGTTTGCGTTTCATGAACAGCTCTTTGGAGACAATCGCTTCGTGCGTGTCTTCGACGATGATCCACTCGCTTTCCGGCTTGATGGTGCGGGTCTTGGTATGTGTTCGGTTCCAGGTCGTGGCGCCGTAATAAACGTAGTTGTTCAGGATATAGCCGACGCGTTGCTTGTTCCAGGATCTACCGTTACGGTAGGGAATCCCTTCTTCCACCAACCGGTTGGCGATGGCTTTGGCGCCCATGCCCTGATTGGCCGCAAGGTCAAAGATGCGTCGCACCGCTGCCACTTCGACGGGATCACCGAGGGCAAGCTTCTTGTGGACTCTATCACCGTTCCCGGGTACTTCCATCAATTTGAAACCATAGGGAACCGTCCCGCCGTTCCAATAACCACGGGTGGCGTTTTCCACCATGCCCTTGCGGGTTTCCATGGCCAGGTTCATGGAATAGAACTGGTTGATAACTTCGATGATCCCTTCAAACAGGAAGCCGGACGGAGTATCCGGATCGAAGTTCTCGGTGATCGATTTGACCTGGACACCGTGTTTCTTCAGCAATGACTTGAAGATAATCGACTCTTCCCGATTGCGGGAGAAGCGATCCAGCTTATGCACCAGGATGATGGATACATCGGAATCTTTAGCCAGATTGATCATCGCCATAAAGCCGGGACGCTTATCGGCGGAAGCATAGGCTGAGATACCTTCATCCTTAAACATCTCGACCAGCATCATATCATCGCTGTCGTCGACATAACGATTGATGGCTTTTATCTGCGCCGGTATGGACAGGTCTTTAGCCGCCTGTTCCCTGTTCATCGGACGATACCCGCGCATATCCAACTGCCTTGATCATTAGAAATCCTCCAATAATAGTAACTGCTTATTAAATGGCAAGGGTTATGCCATCTATTTTGCGGGCATGATGGCGCCCTTTGCCGCTTGCGAGGGTTGACCAAGTTAGATGAAACTTTCGGAGAATCAAGTCTTGTGCGGGGTTCGTGTGATCGCCCGTTTTTTTCCTTAGTTACCTCTTGAAACTCAAAACCGGTCAAAATGACCGTTTTAGAGGTAAAAAAGCGCGAGTTACCGTTCAAAATGACCGGTTTAGGGGTAACTAAGACCATTTTACCGTTCAAAATGACCGGTTTTGAAAAGTTAGAGGTAACTAACTGATTGGAGAACCTAAATCAGCACAAAAAAGGTAACTTCACGGGTGGCTGGAGTTACCTTTTTTTCGTTAAAACCGGTCAAAATGACCGTTTTAGAGGTAAAATAGCACGTGTTACCGTTCAAAATGACCGGTTTAGAGGTAACTAAGACCATTTTAGCGTTCAAAATGACCGGTTTTGTGAAATAGAGGTAACTAACAGGTCTGTTTCAAAGCTCTGAATTTCATGTATCTATTGCTATAACAACGACATAGGACAGCCTAAGGAGATGAGTCAAAACGGTTGGCGCAGCTATTGCATTATATACAGACGTCGCTTTGAAAAGAATAGAAAATGATTGAACCGGAAATCAAAATAGAAGTCGTATCATCGCCTGATCCTGAAGATGGAGCTTGGGAAGCAGCGCGGGAAGTTGTTGCGGATTGTTTCCTTCATCTGTTACAGGAAAGGATTGGTAATACGACTGGAGCGGATAACAATGGGAAGGGTGATGGAACTGGCTGAACTATACAAGCGGCTCGGTCAGAAGATAAACATCAGGGAAGATATTCGCAAGGAGATAGAGGCGGTGAAATCCGACGAACTCACTGGAAGAAGTCAGGATCGCATCAACTCCCTTGAACGAGAATACGACCTGATTCAACGGCAGGTAATTGAGATTGATCGTTCGATCCGTAAGCTTGAACTGGCGCGTGCCGGGATCAGAGGATGAACGATCAGGAAGGAGGATTAATTCAAGAATATGAATGGAATAATATTGTTAAAAGAAACTAAGGATAGAACATGAACACGAACGCTGATATTCAGCAACTCAGTCAGGATTGGCTGGAAGCCAAAGCCGCCGAAGATGCGTCGAAGGCGCGCCGAGTGGAAATCGAAAAAGCGATTGTATCCCGTCTCGGCAAACGTGAAGAAGGTTCGAAGACCCATAACATCGGCACTCATAAGGTAACCGTAACCGGGGTCATCAATCGAACGCTTGATAAAGGAGTTTGGGAATCGATAAAAGATCAGATTCCGGAAAAACTGAGACCGGTAACCTACGTTCCGAAGCTGGATACAACCGGTGTGAAATGGCTTCAAACCAACGATCCGGACATCTATCGGCTGGTCGCCAAAGCGCTGACCATCAAACCCGGCAAGACAAATGTCAAAGTAATCGCAATAAATAAGGAAAACAGATAATGTCAATTTCACTGGCAACACTTAAGAAGTCGACATCCCTCCCACCACGGGATCTGATCTACGGTGTGCAAGGCATCGGGAAGTCGACCCTGGCTTCACAGATGGATGAGCCGGTATTCCTGGCTGCCGAAGACGGTCTGTCAGGGCTTCCCGGCATACAACACTGGGAGATACGCAGTTTCCAGGAGGCCATCGAAGCTATTACCGCTCTGCATGAAGAGCATCCGTTCAAGAGCGTCGTTCTGGATACGGTCAGCGCTTTCGAACCGATGCTGCACCGACGTCTGCTGGAAAACTGGGACGTTGATTCTATCGACAAGGTCGGCGCCAACGGCGGTGGTTACTATAAATGGCGCAACGAAGCGCTCCCCTTGTGGCAAGATATTCTCGACGGACTGGACAGCCTGCGGATCAATAAGGGCATGCGCATCGTTCTGATCGGTCACTCAATCGACAAGGAAGTTAAACCACCGGAAGCGGATCCGTACCGCAAATACACTATCGATCTTCTCAACGACAAAGCATCGGCATTGTTGTATCGCTGGGCTGATGTGGTGGGGTTCTGCAATTATAAGATCAGCGTAACCGGTACAACGCGGGACAAACGAGGGCAAGTAACCAAAGCCGGGCGCGCTATCGGCAGCGGTGAGCGAGTGATGTATCTGTCCGAGCGTCCGGCATTCTACGCCAAGAACCGCTTCGATCTGCCCAACGAGATTCCGCTGACCTGCCAGGATTACCTGGCGGCTTTTCATCATAACAATAACCCGAACACAGGAGAACACAATAATGGCTAACATCGGACCAAATGGTTTCGACGCCACCCATGTCGATCCATCTGTTGACTTTGAACATGTACCGGCAGGTCGGTACACCGCTGAGATCACCGATTCCGATATGCGGGACAACAGCAAAGGCACCGGTGAATACCTCTGGTTAGAGCTTACTATTTTGGACGGACCTTACGCCGGACGGAAACTGTGGACGCAGTTGAACCTTGTCAATCCATCGTCTCAAGCGGTGGAGATTGCCCAGCGGGAACTGAGCGCTATCTGTCATGCCACCGGTAAGCTGCGGGTTCAGGACAGCATCGAACTTCACAATATTCCGATGGAGATTAACGTGAAGGTGAAAACCAGTCCCGAATACGGACCGCAGAATATCATCCGTGGTTACAAGGCGTTAAACGCGAACGGCAACAGACAATCGATCCAAACGTCCGTGCAACCGCCGCCTCCAGCGATGGCAGCGGCAGAAACATCTTCGCCTCAGCCATCCGGAAAGACAGCGGCAAAGACCGGCAACGGATCGAACCTTCCACCTTGGAAACGGAAGTAATGGCGGAGATCCCGACAAATATCTCACCGACGGTTCAGGCAATATATGACGCTTATGAGAGCAGACGGCATTCTTTCCGTTCGCACCTCGGAGCGTCTCTTATCGGCAGGGAATGTGAGCGCGAACTGTGGTTCGCGTTCCGCTGGTGTACTGTTCCCCGCCATAGCGGCCGGATGCTGCGTCTGTTCGAAACCGGTCAACGCGAAGAAGAACGGTTTATCGAGAATTTGCGCTCTGTTGGAATTGAAGTTCATGACCACGATGAGGAGACGGGAAGGCAGTTTAGATTCACCGATTTCGGGGGACATTTCGCCGGCTCCATTGACGGGGCGGCGCTGGGAATTATCGAAGCCCCGAAGACCTGGCATCTGCTCGAGTTCAAGACTTTCAATGAACGGCGGTTTGAACTGCTGAAGAAACATGGCGTCCAAATCACCTCGCCGGAGCATTACGCTCAAGTGATTATTTATATGGATTACATGGGTTTGCAACGGGCGTTCTATCTCGCGGTCAATAAGAACAGTGACGAGCTATACAGTGAACGGATCAAGGCGGATTCTCAGTTTGCCGGGTTATTAAAGGATAAAGCCCGCCGCATCATCAAATCGTCCAGACCGCCGGCGAAGATCAGCGAAGACCCCGCTTGGTGGAAATGCAAATGCTGTGATCATCACACTGTCTGTCATGAAAGTCTTCCGCCGGAAGTCAACTGCCGAACCTGTCTGCATTCGACACCTATTATCAATAATGAAGGCGGTTGGCGGTGTGATAAACATAGTCAGAGACTCTCATATAAAGAGCAACTTCGTGGCTGCAGCGATCACCTGTATATCCCAGACCTATTACCGGGAGAGGTTACCGATGCCGGTGAGGATTGGGTGGAATATGATTTTGAAGATGGCTTGATAATACGCAATGGCCGTGGCGGGCTCAGCAGCCGGAAGATCAGGGAGTCGGGTGAATGATGGAACTACGAGCGTATCAGCGCGAAGCAGTCGATGCTATCTATCGCTACTTCGAGCATCATGACGGCAATCCTTTGATCGTGATTCCCACCGCAGGAGGCAAATCGTTCATTATGGCGGCCTTCATCCGGGAAGTCATCGAAGCGTGGCCTGACCAGCGTATTCTGGTTTTGACACATGTTCAGGAGCTCATTCAGCAGAATTACATCGAACTGGTCAATCACTGGTCATTGGCGCCGGCAGGAATCTACAGCGCCGGTCTCAAGCGCCGTGAAGCGCAGGCGCAAGTGTTATTCGCCGGAATTCAATCCGTGCATCACCGGGCGGATGAACTGCGTGGTTTTGATCTGATACTGATTGATGAAGCACATTTGTGTCCGCGCAAATCGGATACGATGTACCGCCGGTTCCTGGATGATATGCATGCGATCAATGATAAAGTGAAGATTATCGGCTTGACGGCAACGCACTATCGTCTGGACAGTGGATTGCTGACCGAAGGCGACGCCAGGATTTTCACCGATGTCGCTTATGAAGTTCCGGTAAAACGATTGATTGACGAAGGGTTCTTGTCCCCGCTGATAACCAAGGCGCCCGATACCAAGTTGGATGTATCCAGCGTTCACACGCGCGGTGGTGAATTTATTAACAGCGAACTCCAGAACGCGGTCGATCAGGAAGATGTCAACAAAGCCGCGGTCAGGGAGATCATCTATTACGGAAGGGATCGCAAATCATGGCTGGTGTTCTGCACCGGCGTCCAGCATGCTTACAACGTCAGGGATGCATTGCGAGAACACAACGTTGTTGCAGAAACCGTTACCGGTGAAACCAATGCAATGGAGCGTGATTACATCCTGACCGGCTTCAAGTCAGGCGAGATTCGCGCTATCACCAATTGCGACATCCTTACAACCGGTTTCAATGCGCCGAATATTGATCTATTGGCTATTCTCCGCCCCACTCAATCGACTGGTCTTTACGTTCAGATCGCCGGCAGAGGTATGCGCATCGCCCCTGCCAAAGAAAACTGTCTTGTGCTTGACTTTGCTGGAAATATCGAGCGGCACGGACCGATTGATATGGTGCAGCCATATCGGCAAGGCGGCAACGGCAACGGTCAGGCGCCGGTTAAAATCTGTCCGAACTGCCGGTCATACATCTATGCGGGTTATCATCAATGTCCCCATTGCAGCTATGACTTCCCACCTCCAAAGGCGGAGCTTAACCCGGCGGCTTCAACCAAGCCGATAATCAGCCGGAAAGAAGCATTCTGGGTTGATATTGAGAAGATCCGCTATTCGAGACATTGCAAGGTCGGCAAACCGGATTCGCTACGGGTCGATTACTACGAGAGCTCGCTGTCATGGTATTCCGAATGGGTATGCCTCGAGCATGGTGGTTTCGCCGCCAGAAAGGCCAGACAATGGTGGTTAAGACATGGCGGTGATCCTGATGTTACAACCGTAACCGAGGCTTTGCAGGAAGCAGAATTATTGAAACGGGCTTGCCGAATCTACGTCCAGGAAGACGGCAAATACTGGCGGGTACTCCGGCATCAATTCGGCGGTGATGTGGAGATTGAAGTGGAAGATGATTTGGTGGAAGAAGAATATGAAGCAATCGAAGAAGAGGAGGCTCCATTTTGACGGAAGAAACAATCACCATTACCCGCGAACATTACGAACGGTTAAAGAATGAACGGGTCGTTCTGTTCGGAGCCAATAATGGCAAATGGACGGACGAGGAACTGGAAAACAACGCAGTTGCTGCAGCAATAGAATCCGCTGGTAAAGAAATAGAGGCTGATAAACTAATGAATACACCTGTCTCAGAATTTAATCCGGAGCAGTTTCGGGCAATGATACAACAAGCTTGCTGGGCTTATATGAAAGTCTATGTGGATTATGTCCCGTTCTGATATGCTCGATGCTGCCATGAAATATGCATCCCTTGGTTGGGCGGTCTTTCCAGTGCACAGCATCCGCGATGGACGCTGCACCTGCGGGCGCCCAGCCTGCACGAGTCCCGGCAAGCATCCGTTGACTCGACATGGTTTCCGCGACGCAACGACCGATCCGGCTGTCATCACCGCTTGGTGGAAGAAGTATCCCTGGGCGAACATTGCTATCGCCACCGGTGAGAAATCCGGGCGATTGATGGTGATCGATCTCGATTCCAAGCCGAAGGAAGGAATCGACGGTGAAGAAACGTGGCGGGAACTGTATCGGGAATATCCGGATACCGTTGAGGTTCTGACCGGCGGTGGCGGGAGGCATATCTATTTCACCTATCCGGATAATACCAATTTGAAATCAGGGATAAATATCCTCGGTCCCGGGATTGACATTCGTGCTGAGGGCGGTTATGTCATCGCTCCTCCGAGTCTGCATATCTCGGGACAACGATATGAATGGGAAGCATCCAGTGATCCGCTTGATGGCATTACCGTTGCACCGGCGCCGATCTGGGCGTTGAACGGACAGGTTGCGACAGTCAAGAACGACATCGACATCGATGCGTCCGTTGAATTGCTGTCCGCAGCCAAAGTGCAAGAACTCCGATCGGCGCTGGCATTTATTAACAGCGACCAGCGTGACATTTGGTTGAAGGTCGGTATGGCGTTGAAGTCAACCCGCGCCGGACAACAAGCTTACGGTATCTGGACAGAATGGTCAATGCAATCGGAGAAGTTCGACCCGCGCGACCAGCAACGAACCTGGAAGAGTCTCGATCCGAACGGTAGTGTCAGTTTGTCGACAATCTATTGGCTGGCCAAAAAGAACGGGTGGGTTGAACGGCAACCGACGATTATATCCAATACACCTGCACAAGCAGACGCTGAGCCACCCTACGTCATGGATGAAGAGTTGATCAATCCACCGGGAATCTTGGGTGAGATCGTTAATTACATCGTCTCAACATCGAGAAGACCGCAGCCGGAATTTGCCGTCAATGCGGCACTAACCCTGGCAGGAACAGTGTTAGGACGAAGATACATCACCGATCAAGAACACCGCACCAATCTTTACATGATCTCGATTGGAGCATCGACAAGCGGCAAGGATCACCCGCGCAAAATGGTGAAGAATATACTCAATGCCGCCTGTCAATACGATATGATCGGCGGGGATACTATTGCAAGCGGACAAGGTTTGCTATCCAGAGTCAAACGTACTCCCGTAGTCCTTTTCCAACTTGACGAATTCGGGCTGATGTTGCAGGCTTTCCAGCAGAAGAATTCAGGTCGGCATAGCCGCGAGATTCCCATGAATATCATCCGACTCTTCAGTTCTTCTGATACCATCTTCGGCGGTACCGAATATGCCGATCAGGTCAATCGACCTACAGTGATGATTGAATATCCCTGCGTTAGTATTCACGCGACATCTACGCCGGAAACTTTCTATGCCGCCCTCGAATCAAAGAATGTCGTCGATGGCTTTCTCAATCGATTCTTAGTTGTGGACCTGAGCAATAAGCCGATACCCCCTATCGAAAGGCGAGGACTTTATCCGGATGTTCCGGTAACCATTCTTAACTGGATTGAGCATGTCACCAATGCCAATCCAAAGAAAGGCAACATGGCGCGGTTCAATTTACCGCAACCGATTGTGGTACCGGCTACAGCAGAAGCCGCAACACTGTTGAATGATTTTACGGAATATGCCGATTCTCAACTATCATCATTTGCCAATACAGGAATTGATGCGCTTTGGGGACGAGCAGCAGAACATGCAAATAAGATAGCCCTGATTAACGCCTGTGCTGAGAATTGTAACAAGCCCATTATCGAGGTTTCACATGCTCGTTGGGCAATCCATTTCGTTGGTCTTCATACCGAATACCTGGCACGGCAGGTCAAAGAACGCATCGCCGACACCGAATTTGAACACTTGGTTAATGATTTCTATCTGGCCATTAAAAAAGCAGGTTCCAGGGGCGTTACTGAACGGGACATGAATCGTTGCAAACCGTTCTGCTCTCAGCCTCCTAAAGATCGGAAACCTATCATTGATACTTTACTGAAAGGCGGGAAGATCGCTTTTGGTCAAATAAAATCTTCTGGACCTGGTCGACCACGCATCGCTTACATTGCACTCAACATTGAAGGAGATAAAACTGATGAATAATAAGGAATTTATTCGAATAATGGCAGAACTTCATGTCATAATTATTTGCAGATATAATAAGAAGATAGATAGTAAAAACTGAATTATGGCATTTCGCACAACCCTAAAAAAACACAGCTGGTTTTTTTATACCTCTGCGAAATGACATTATTAATAAATATATACTTATCTATAGTGTATATAAGTACTTACACCTTAATAATAATGACATAGAACTTTGCCATTATTATGCGAAATTATTCATTGCAGAGGATACTATACTTATTACGATGTCCAAGTAAAACCAAGATTATGATTTTTCAGTCGAAACCCTGAATACATAAGGATTCTCGAAGGGGATGAAACAGTATTTAAAAAGACAAATGAGGATGAAATCTGCGGGCGCCCGGGGCAGAACCGCCGTGAAGGATGGCATGAATAATCTTGAAAAGAGATATGCCGATCACCTGCGCAATCTTCAGCTTGCCGGTGAAATCCATAGCTTCAGCTTTGAGCGACACAACCTGAAACTGGCAGACCGAACCTATTATAAACCGGATTTTGAAGTGATGCTGCCGGATGGATCGATTGAGTTCCACGAAGTCAAAGGATTCATGATGGATGACGCTAATGTCAAGATTAAAGTCGCTGCGGCACAGTTTCCACAGTATGTGTTCCGACTTGTGCAGTGGGACCGAAAAACCGGATGGAAGATTAAACCCTATCCACCATATGAGAAATGATCAAATGAGGAACGATAGTATCACCGAATTTATCGCGAAAACAAGCCTCCACGCGGCAGCTGGAAGCCCTAAACAACCTGAAGGCAAGGAAACAACACTATGCCGATTAACAATTTGAAAAAACAGTGCAAGGCGATCAGCAAGTTGAGCGGCAAACGATGCAAGAATCCCGCTGTCAAGGGATACGATGTCTGTAGGATGCATGGAGCCAGAGGTGGCGCTCCAAAGAAGAATCTTAATGCCCTGGTGCACGGCTGCTTCGTTAACCGGTTCCTGAAAAAAGGCGAGGAGAAGATGTTCAACCGGTTCATGGATGGGTTACGGAAGGACATCCCGGATATGAACGATTCCTCGGATTACGCTATCGCGGTCACCGCCGGGATGGTGTTCATCCGGTTGCAGCGCGCCATCGAAGGGGATGCCCAGCCGAACAGCGTGGACTTCCTGTCCAAGACGCTGATCCGGCATCTGGAGGCATTGAAAATAACCAGACATGCCCGGAAAGGGACGGATATCAACCTGCCGAGTCCGGCAAAGTGGGCGTTGGAACTGATCGATAAGATGAAGCAGCGACAACGGGAACTCGACGCCGGGAAAGAAGTGCGGAGTCTACCGGGTTCTGCAGTTGAGATCGAAGACGCCGACGTTGAGGAGATTTAATGCGGGAAACGGACGCACACGGTGCACCCTGTCGGCACATCGGAAGCAGCTTGGAGTACTTGATCGACTCAGGTTTACGTCGGCACAGGGGCGATAAAGTGAGATTGTTGAATTCGGGATATGGATGGAAAATACGCCAAACGAAAAACCGCCACACTTCAACAATGGCGGCCTCCCCCAATGGGGTACGAAGATCAGGATGTGACGTTCAGATCGACAACCGTTTTTTCAGTGGTTGCGTCGTCCTCAACGAGTACTGTATCGACGCCGAGCCTGACCATATCGTCAGCAAGTTGTGCATCAGCGGCACGAAGCTCCGTTTCATGGAGAAGATGATAGTCAACTTCGTGATCAGTAGCAACAACGATATCGCGGACTGCTGCAATCCTTTCATCGCTGAGCTTCGAAGTCCTGATGACAGCAATGGTTATGATCTTGACCATCTCTTTTTCTTTGCTGGGCTCTTCTCCAGAGTTCGCATTCACGTCGTCGATGATAATTGCCGATGTAACACCGGCCTTCACCATATCGTC
>JALGVR010000109.1 GCA_025774605.1 bacterium
TACTGATTATGGTCATTCTGACCGAAGGGAAGAATCTCCTTCCCCCCCTGCGATAGTAGGGGGGGATAAAAGGGGGGGTCGCAGGTCGTTGACACGGAAGGCGGTTGTGGTGAAGTGAGCGAGGAAGCGAGGGAGCGAGTGAGCGAGTGGAAACAGCCTGGACGTTTCCTTCCCCCCCTGCGTCAGTAGGGGGGGACAAAGGGGGGGTCGCAAAGGAAGAAGGATGAAGGATGGGGAGCATAGACACCCCTGTCTGTGCAGATTGTTAAAATTCTAAAGAGAATAGACCCGTCCAGCGATCCCCGCATTCGCGAGGACAAGGCTGTCCGGGCCACGCGCGCAGAGGCTTTATCTTTTCCCGTACCAAAAAACACCAGCGGCGGCAATATGTAATTGCCGCCGCTGGTGTATCGTGCCTATGTCCGTTTCGCTAATGCTTCTTCTCAACCACGGTTTTGCTATCGCATCAACACAAGCCGTGCAACCTTCGCTCCGACCGGAGTCTTCAGCCTTACGATGTAGATGCCCGACGGCAGAGCTTCGGCGTTGAATGTGACCCGGTAATTGCCCGGTCGCCGCGATCCATCCGCCAATTCGGCGACCTCGCGTCCGATGAGATCGTAGACCGCCAGTCTGACATGACCGGTCGCGGGAACGCTGTATGATATGGTGGCAAGAGAGTTGAACGGGTTGGGATACAGTCCCGTGAGCGCCCATATTGTGGGAGTGGTCGCTTCGACATCGTCGCCGACCGCCGCGGGCCAGAAGAGTGGTATTTGATTCGACGGCCAGCTCTCGTTATCCCGGAACTCCGCCGTGACCATGTAGGTGTATGTCCCGCGCGGCATGCCGATAAGGCTCTCGTAGTACCGATTGTCCGTAACCAGCGTATCCAGCAGGTCGAGATCACCTCCGAAGCCGCGGTAAATCCGGTAACCCAGCAATTCGTTGGGATAGACATCGTCGTCGCGCTGCGGAACGTAAGGGGTCGACCAGGTGAGATATGCGCCATAACCGCGAATCTCACCCTCCAGATCAAACGGACCCTCAACCTCCACTTTCTGACGGAGCTGGATATCGTCGATCCACCAGCCGGTTCCCTCGGTGCCGGCGTCGGAACCGAAGTGGAAGCGAACGATGACATCCTGTCCGGCATAGTCCGCCAGGTCGAACAGCGCCGGCGTCCACTCGTCTAACTCACCGGACCAGACCTCCTGACCCTCATCCAGCGGATTCCTGCTGCCGTGACGGATCTCGTAGGGATAACCGGGATTTCCTCCAGCCTCTTCGGGTTGCAGTAGATCCCATTCATCACCGCCATCGGTGGAGATCTCGACAAATCCACCGTCGTACGCCTGACCCTCATGCTGTATGCTGATCTCAGCGTCCATCTTGTGATGGAAGAACAACAGCGTCGACTCTTCAACATGAAACTCCGGTATCTCGATCGCACAATTCAGATTGCTGTCATAATCCTCATCATTGCGATTGGCTCCCAGTTTTATGCAGGTCGTCCCGCCGGGTGTGCAGTTGGTGCCTTCGAAAAGACGCCAGTTGTCACCCCAGTCATCGCCGATGTTGTAGTGCGTCCACTCGTCATCGTCGGTCTCGAACGTGTAGTAAGCTCCGCCGATGCCGACCTCATCCAGGATGGTGCGGTAATAGCCCAATTCACCGCTGATCCGCACGTAGAAAACCGCCCGATCCAGGCTGGGACAATCATTGGAGATCCTCACCCGGAAAGCCTGGTTAAAGCTGTCGGTTTCATTGGCGTTCAATGACGCCAGCGATGCTTCGGTGTCCACCAGCTCCACCATCGGATGATCGCAGTCAAGAACCGCGCTCAGACCGGCTGCATCGCCCGTGCCGCTGTTTGTCAGGGTCAGCAGCATCTCACCCTCCTCACCCGTGTGAAGAACCCCGTCTCTGCCGCCTTCACCCTCGAGAACGCTCAGGAGATGAGCCGAGAAGACCGGTGCGTGAATAGTGAAGTCTATCTCCTGGCTCCAGACAGATTCATCACCGTCCTCGATGTCGCAGTTCAGCACGATCTCGCGCAAGTCCGGGCAGTAGGAAGCAACCGACAGGACCAATCCCTGGTCAGCGAACATCTCGCCTTCAGCCTCGATATCCGGATAAACTGCGGTGTTGTTTATGACCCTGATCATCGGATCGTCGACCTCAATCGTGATGGTCAACTGTTCAAGGGTCGCCAGCCCGATGTTGCGGATATAAGGGTTCAGAACAATTGTCTCCCCCGCGTCAACTTCACCGTTTCCGTTGCCTTCAGAGTCGTCTATCAATATGTCGATAACCCAGGGATAACCCCCCTCAGGTTGAACGGTCTCTATTTCAGCGCGGTACGTCAGGTAATTGTGCGCGGTGACGGTGAGCGTTATGGTTCCCTCTTCACCGATGGGATTCTCGAACTCGAAATGCGCCAGTCCGTCTTCGTCTGTCAGCACGACACCCATGATTTCACCGTCCCGTGAGAGACATACTGTCGCGTCCTCGACCCCCTCCACGTTCACGTCAAACTCATCGCTGCCGAGCACAATCACACCGGTGTAATCCACCTCGAACTCCGACGGCTCGTCAGTCCAGATGTCCATGGCGGGATCCCCCAACAGGTTCAATTCATAGTAGACCCAGCGGATGCCGCCGTTGCCGCGCACCCAACCGGAGAGGTCTTCCTTCGAATCCTGGTGCGCATCGCCGATAACGGTGATATCCTCGCCGAAAAGCGCGTCCGTAAATTCGCGCTGGAAATGCTGGGACGCGCCGTTGGTGTTGTTATAGCTTCCCCAGCCGTAGCGTGAATTGCAGATAAAAGCCACATATCCGTTGTCTATCCCCGAGACGAGTTTTTCGGCAATGCAGTCATAATCATAGTATTGGTTCGGTTCAGTGCCGCGGTTGTCAAAGGCTCCGGCATAACAACCCTGTGAACAAACGACGTTGAAGCCCGCGTTCTCGCCGTCGTTTCGGATCAGGTTGTTGGAGATCTGATTTACGTTCAACTTGAAGCAGGTGTTGGTGAAGGCGTGACCCAGATGGTGGATCATGTGGTATCCATCGGAGATCAGCGGCGCGAGATCCTGTGCGCCGTTCCATTCCCAGCCGTTCTGAACGTCATAGAGGTTGCGGCGGTCGAACCGTCCCGGGAATCCCACCGTGTTGTGCCCGTAACGGTTGCTGCCTTCGTATATCTCATCCATGTACGCGCCGCCCATGATCTGCCACCCCAGATTTTCACCCAGCATCAGCGCGGTCAGAATGTCCTCGATCACCGGTTCTTCAGTGTACATCTGCACTTTATGGGTAAGTCGCTGAATCTCCCTGTTCATCACACCGGGCAGCCTGCCGACGGAAACTTCAGCCATCAGATCGGATTCGTTATCCTCGCCCCATGACCGGTCATCGTCGTTGTTCCAGTTGCCGTCAAGCCCCGCGTAATACAGATCCGCCGGGATGTCGTAGTCCGGCGAGTTGTTGACGTTGCCCCACAGGCCGCGATGGGGAACGGCTTCAACATCCCCCATCAGGATCAGGTAACCGATGTTGAGATGGTCATAATATCTTGCGACGCCGTTGCGGATGCACTCCTGGTCGTCGTCACCCTCCTCGTTTTCAACCAGGTCTTCAACGGTTTCCATGTAAGTCATCCTGCCGCGGGAATTCCACCAGCCGGCATACTCTTCGGCGGTACGCGTCAGGTCCTCATTGGTCACGATCAGGATCGCTTCAGGTATATCGCCGTCGCGGCGGGGATACATCCCCAGCATCTGCGCGTTCTCAACCCTCTCCGCGACCCATTCATAGGTCTTACGATCGCCGCGGAAATGCCGGTTGAAGCCGGTCTGTTCCCTTTCACCGGGGGCTGTTTCAATGTCAAGCTCCGCCCGGGCAAGATATTGGAGCGAACCGTCGGTCGGGCTCCATCTGAGGGGACAGACCAGACAGGTGGCAATCGCGTAACCGCGCTTCAGGTGCGTTGTCAACCCGCTGACCGGCTGGGCGGGAAACGACCGGTTGCCGTCGTAAATATCCGGATTGGGAGGCGTCATTGTCCACGGGGATGTGTCGCTGAGCCGCCTCTGCTCACTGACCGGCTCCGGACGATATTTCCCGGGCAGCGCCCGCCATACTTCTCCCCTCAACTCAACCGAAACAGCCCTTTCACCGGGAGGCAACAGCATCCAGACGCTGGCGGTCGGCAGAGCCGGGTCGCCCGGATTGCCCGCGACGAGCGCGTCCGGCAGGTCAAAACGGTGAAACCCGTTCACTTCAGTAATCTTCGGCATTTGATAACCGATGCTGGCGCTCAGTTGTCCGGCGACGGCAACCGCAGGAAGAAGGGTCACAACAAGCGCAACAATGAGTACCGCACTGTTTTTTCCGATGCTATCCATAAAATCCTCTGGTGATCCTTGTGGGCGAAATGAGTAATTATGAAGAGGCAGTATCTAACTGGTTAAATGTACGAAACTTTTACATCAAAACGCAAGTTTTGCATTATCGAAAGATTTGTTATTAACGGTCAGTCGGCGATAATGGCGCCAGGGCATACGCCACCCGCTTGTTTATTCGCCATATTCACCGCCGTCGTCCCCCGCTGATCCCGGCTGAGCGAGCTCCACCCGGTGAAATGATGCAATCATTATACCAGTATATTGCACAAAGCGCTTTTATCTTGGATGTGAATTACTTAAATTGCTGATCATGATGGACGACACGCCTAACGACATCAACCGGCATCACCGCTCCCGGGACATCCCGTTGGCCGAACGGATACGACCGGGTGATCTTTCCGGTTTCATCGGTCAGCGTCACCTGCTGGGCGGGGATGGGATTCTCAGGCGGCTTATCGAACGCGACCGTCTGCCGCCGTCGATCTTCTGGGGTGAACCCGGAACCGGCAAGACGACCCTGGCGCGGATAATCGCCCGCGGGAGCGGCAGCCGCCTGGTGGAGTTGTCGGCGGTCTCATCGGGTGTCAGGGACGTCAGGAAGGTCATTGATCGGGCGGTCATCGACAGACGGTCAGGCAGTCGTACGATACTGTTCATCGATGAAATCCATCGCTTCAACAAGGCTCAGCAGGACGCGCTGCTGCACGCCGTTGAGGACGGTACACTGATCCTGATCGGAGCCACGACCGAAAATCCGTCCTTCGAGGTGATAGGTCCCCTGCTGTCGCGCTGCCGGGTTTTCAGATTCAAGCCCTTATCGGCGGGGGATGTGCGCATGATCATCGAACGCGCCTTGGAGAACGACGACTACCTGCTGAATCTCGGGACATCCCTTAACGACGACGCTCTCGAAGCGCTGGTCGAATATTCGGGCGGCGACGCGCGCGTCGCACTCAACGCCCTTGAAGTGGCGGTGGATCTGGCGCTGGCTGAGGAACCTTCCCCCCCAGCTCAGCGGGGAGTTGACGAACTTTCCCCCCCTGCTCAGCAGGGGGGGATAAAAGGGGGGGTTACCTTAACAACTCCATTAATCGAACGCGCCCTTCTTGCCAGGGCGGGGCGTTATGACAAAAAGGGCGAATATCATTACGACATCATATCCGCCTTCATCAAGAGCCTGCGCGGCAGCGATCCCGACGCGGCGGTCTACTGGCTGGCGCGGATGATCAACGCCGGCGAGGATCCGTTGTTCATCGCCCGCCGGATGGTGATTCTGGCATCGGAGGACATCGGCAACTGCAACCCGATCGCGCTGGTGTTGGCGCAGTCCTGTGCCGACGCGGTCAAGTTCGTCGGGATGCCGGAAGCGCGGTTGAACCTGGCTCAGACGGCGATCTATCTGGCTTCATCGCCCAAGAGCAATTCGGTGCTGACGGCACTTCACGGCGCGCTCGACGACGTAAGAAAGGAGCCGGATCTTCCCGTGCCGCTGCACCTGCGCAACGCCGTCACCGGGCTGATGCGCTCCCTTGACTACGGCCTGGGCTACAAGTACGCGCATGAGTTCGAGGGTGGTTTCGCCGAACAGCGGCACCTGCCCGATGAACTGAAGGACCGCGTCTATTACCACCCTTCCGCTCACGGCGTCGAGGGGACGATCAAGGAGCGGCTGGAGGCGTGGTGGCCGCGGAGAAAGAGGGGAAAGATGAACGGGAAAGATTGAATATGCCGTCCGCAGATAATATCAAGCTTTAAGAACAAGTGCTTTGTTATAAGCATATATTTTTACTTACATTTATCATTGTATTCACGACAATCCGGGGCTTCGCTCAAGCCGTGGATGAACCGGGAAATGCGCCATCACCACCGCCCGGTTTTCCACCGATCGAAGCCGGCGCTGATTCCGTCCTGTCCGACACCTCGTCAGTCGACACCGCCCGCGCCACGAGTGAGCTCGACACGGTCGTCAACTACGCCGCCGAGAGGGTCGTCACGACCTTCAACCCGCGCGTGACCGTCCTGACCGGCAACGCCAATGTATCGTACAAGACCATGAGCCTGACCGCACACCGGATAGAGGTTCACTGGGACGATGACATGCTTTACGCCGAGGGAAGGCTCGATACGGTCGCGCTCGACAGCTCGGAAGGCGGCGGCGACACACTCGTCTGGAAGGATATGCCGCGCCTCAAGGACGGCGCCGAGGTCGTTGACGGCAGGGAGCTGTACTACCACCTGAAAACCCGGAAAGGCAGGATCATCGAAGGGAACACGCAGTACGACGAGGGTTTCTGCCACGGCGCAACCATCAAGAAGGTCGACAGGAATGTGATGAACATCCGAAGCGGCTACTACACAACCTGCGACCGGGAAAATCCGCACTATTACTTCTGGTCGCGAGACATCAAGCTTATCGTCAAGGACCGGATAATCGCCCGGCCGGTGGTGCTCTACTTCGGTCCGGTGCCGGTGATGATAATTCCCTACGGTGTATTCCCCGCCAAGGGAGGCAGGCATTCTGGGTTGATCATCCCGACCTACGGGGAATCCGCCTCTCAGGGACGTTTCCTCCGCCACCTCGGCTACTACTGGGCGCCAAATGATTACTTCGACGTCAAGACCATGCTCGATTTTTACGAGAAGTTCGGCATTCAACTGACCTCCGACGCTTATTACGTCAAGCGTTACCGATACAACGGAAACATTTCGGGATCGCTGGTGAACAAGCGCTACAGCGACCGGGTGGAAAACCGCTGGCGGGTGCGGTTGAGCCATAAGCATACGCTCTCGCCGTCGGCGTCGCTCAACCTCAGCGGTGAATACCAATCGGACGCGTCGTTCATGCGCGACCTCGACGAGGATCCCGTCGACCGCCTGAAGCAGTTTGTAAAGTCGGACGCCACGCTGTCGAAGCGCTGGCCCGGCACGCCGTACAGCGGATCCATAAACGTAAATCACTACGAAGTTCTGCAGACGGGGGAGATCACCCAGTGGTTGCCGCAACTGCGATTCAGCCGCAGCAAGCTGCCCTTCTTCCCGCAAAGCGAAGATGCCGATCCCGAGGATGCCCGATGGTATAACAGGCTTTACTTCAGCTACCGCGGCGAAACCAAGCGCAAGCGATGGATCAAGACAGACAGGATCACACGCACCGAAATAACACCCGCAGACACCCTGCTCGTCACCGACTATTCCAAGCGTCCCTGGCGGTACAAATCGGGAACCAGGCATGATCTTTCGTTAAGCGCCTCGCAGAAACCGTTCAGCTATTTCTCGCTGACGCAGAGTATTAACTATTCCGAAGCCTGGTTCGACGAATGGCTGGAGTGGCGCCAGAATCCCGACCTGACGGTTGATTCGGTCAAACACGATGAATTCCGGGCGCGGCGCACATTCAACGGTTCAATCTCACTGGGAACCACCCTGTACGGTCTGTTTCATCCCGGCATCTTCGGCATTGAGGCGTTGCGCCACAAGCTCGACCCTTCGTTAAGTCTCAGTTACAGTCCGGATTTCTCCGAACCGCGCTGGAATTATTATGACGTCTTTCGAGACTCGACCGGGCGGGAGATGTACTTTGACAGGTTCAAGGACAATCTTTACGGCGGCACGCCCCGCCACGAAAGGATGTCGCTCGGCATCAGCATCGGGAACCTGTTCCAGTACAAGCGCGTAAAAGATGACAAGGAGGTCAGGGGTGACCTGTTCGATCTTCTTCTCAGCACGTCGCACAACTTTGCGGCCGATTCACTGAAATGGAGCGACCTGCGCAGCCTGCTGAAGTTCAGTCCCCGTATCGGATCTGAAGGCGCCGGCGGCAGCGCCGTGACAATCTCGGGTCTGTCGATCAACCTCAGGGGCGCGCACAGCTTCTACGACCAGGTCGTCGACCCGGTCTCAGGGAGGAGGATCCAGATCAGCGATCCGGCACCGGAAATCCTGCGCCTGGTGAACTTTGACCTGAGCGTTTCGTTCAGCGTCAGGAGCCGCCGGGCGAAGGCTGCCCGGGATACATCCGTGACCGGGCTGAACCTTCCGGTCAAGGGATCCGAAGAGGAGCGGATGACCGGGGAGGTCTGGCGGCCGACACCGATTCCGTGGGACGCCGGTATCAGCTTTCATTACAGCGAGAACCACAACAATCCCGATAACATTACCAGGAACACCACCGCCGGCTTCAAACTGTCGACGGATATCACCCCCAACTGGAGCGTCGGGTACACGACCAAATTAGACCTGGATCGCAAACGGGTTACCCTTGCCGGCTTCAACATCCACCGTGATATGCACTGCTGGGAGGGAAGCCTGAGCTGGACCCCGGTCGGCTCGGGCAAGGGCTACTACCTGCGTATCGGCATCAAGTCCGCTCAACTCAGGGATGTCAAGGTTGAAAAGAGAAAAGGGAGAGCGGGAATCGGCGGGTATTAGATGTGTGAAATTATACAGTTATTATCGGTGGGCAGGCACGGAGACCTGCCCCACTGCTGAGAACATGTCTTCACCCGGTCACTAAATCACTTAGAGGTATCCAGGCTGAAGATGTTATTGAGAATGAATGTTTTAACTGATTCGGTGGCGCAGGTCTCCGTGCCTGTGCCAAATGACGTGGCTTCAGGTGTCCCCATCTGACGCTTCATGTAAGAGACATAATTGGATTTACAACAGTTTTTTACAATTTCCATACGGTTTTTCTTGACGCTCAGGTATTATTAACCTAAATTATCAAGATTATAATAAAATTCCATCTGAACCGTGACAAGGTTTGTAAAAACACTGTTATCGATAAATTTATTAATCCTGGTCTGCTTTTCGACCGCTATCGCTGATGTCGGTCGATACAGCAACGAATCAATGGCTGTCGGGGGCGGAGCGCGGGCTCTTGCTCTCGGCGGGGCTTACACCGCCCTCTCCGATGACGCCTGGTCGTTGTTCTGGAATCCTTCCGGACTGATCAGTGTAGATCGTTCGCAGGCGGGCTTGATGCACAGCGAGCGGTTCGGTGGTGTGGTTGATTTCGACGCTGCGGCGTACGCTGCGCCCCGTCCGGACGGATCAGTCTGGTCGGCGGGCTTCATGAGGCTTGGCGTGAATGGTGTTCCCTTCACCAGGCTGGAAAATCCGAATCAGCCTCATTCCGACGAAAACCGCGTCATAGTGGACAAGTACGTTAACGAGGGCGAATATGCCTTCTTCGTCGCTCAAGCCAAAAGATACAGGCGCTGGCGGTGGGGGATTGCCCCCAAGCTGCTGTTCAGGCACTTCGGGAGCGACTACCGCGCCTATGGATTGGGCGTTGATGTCGGGGCGGGAGGCAGAGTGCTCCCGAACCTCCCCATCGCAGCAGGGATTGCGATCCGCGATCTACTGGGTACCGTGCTCGCCTGGGAGCAGACCGGACGAAAGGAAGTTATTCCGCCCACACTCAGGATCGGACTGTCGGGCGTTATTGATCTGCCCAAGCTGGAGGCGGTATTGACGCCAACCGTCGACCTCGCGTACCGTACTGAAGTGCTGGGGGGATCGGACGCCGCGACGCTTCATGCGGGGCTCGAATATCTCGT
>JALGVR010000001.1 GCA_025774605.1 bacterium
CGGAAATCCCGGTAATTGAGGTTGGATTCAATCTGCCGATCTCGGGGAGCCTCTCAATCAGTTCCGGAGTCACCTCAATCGGACGGTCAGTTCGTGCAAGCGCTATATTAACAGGAATTAAAAACGCAAGCAGTTGCAGAAGGAGGATATATGAAATGATACGTGTCATGATACTTGAAATTTAAGCCTCTGAAAGCGGTTGCGCAAGCATAAACGGCAGTTCTGGTCTAAATCTCAGGCCTCAGCTTGCTAAATCCGCTTAGCCTTGTGTTGCACATTCCAATCTAACCATTTGGAGGCAGACATCAAGTCTTTTCTGCGGAAGTTTGCAACCGAGTGAAAGGAAGGAGAGACATAACCGGAACACGCTGATTCTACTGGTTATATTATAAAAATTCAGTTTAAACAATTTATTTCGTATATATTCAACAATGTCAGATTTCGGTCCTTATGTCTTCATTATTATCCATATCGGGGTATGCACACCCTGCACGAAATCTGCCGTAATGACAGAAAACCGGCGCTTCTGTCAAAAGCGCCGGTTTTCTTTATCACCTGTAGCGGGGGCAGGATTTGAACCTGCGACCTTTGGGTTATGAGCCCAACGAGCTACCAGACTGCTCCACCCCGCGATACTTGACAATATAAACCTTCTATACTACGCTGTCAAGTATTATTGCTGTTCATATCGATCTTACAGTAAAGACAACCCTTCAATCCATATCCCCGGAAATCCTCCCCAAAATCGTCCTAATCAAGTATACGGGCGATAGCTGAAAGGTGTGGTGGAGTGGAATGTGTGAATAGAACTATATCTTATCAGAGCTTATGAAGATATGATATCTTTGCGCCGGTTGAGAATAAGCAGTACATATCAGTCTCTATTCCCAGAGCGCGTCCTGCAGACAGAAGAGGCTTATTATTTCCAAAAGATTGCTTATATTGTTAAGGATACAACCACCATTCAGCCCGGAGGAGTGTAACCACTTTGGAGACGATTGGAGAAACCAGGGGTGTAAAGACACTCCTGGGCAATCCCAGGAAAGCCATCGTAAAACTATCAATTCCCATGGTCGTGGCCATGTCAGCACAGACCATCTACAACCTTGCCGATGCCATCTGGGTCTCCGGCAAGGGACCGGAATCCCTGTCGGCGGTGGGTTTTACCTTTCCTTTCTTTTTCCTGGCGCTGGCGCTGGCTAACGGTACGGGAATCGGGGGTGGAGCCGCGATATCGAGAAGGATCGGCGCCAGGGATAAAAAGGGCGCTGACATGGTCGCCACACACACCATAGTAATCATGGTCATACTCGCTGCGATTACCTCTGTAACCATGCTGCTGATGGCGCGGCCGGTGATGAGAATGATGGGCGCCGGTGCAGCCTTGGAACTTTCAGTCGGATATGCCAGAATAATATTTGCCGGCATCATTTTCCTCTTCTTCATGCAGGTCTCGGTTTCCATACTCAGAAGCGAGGGGGACGCCAGGAGGGCAATGTACGCGATGGTCGGGGGAGCGGTCCTTAACATCATCCTCGACCCCTTGTTCATTTACAGTTTTAACCTGGGTGTCGAAGGCGCAGCATGGGCGACGATACTCTCGATGTTCCTGGTTTCTGCTGTAACGTTTTACTGGCTGTTCCGGGAGAGAAAGACGTATGTCTCCTTCAGATTCAGAGGATTCCGTTTTGTCAGACTGGTCATTATCGATATCGCCAGGGTTGGTTTTCCAGCCTCAGTGTCCCACATGTCCATGTCGCTGATGGCGTTTTTTCTGACCACGATTGTCGCAGCGGTTGGAGGGCCAAGAGGGGTGGCGGTTTACACGAGCGGCTGGCGCATCATATCCATGGCAACCCTGCCGATGCTCGGTATTGCCAGCGCGGTTATCGCCGTTTCAGGTGCGGCTTTCGGTGCGCGCGACCGCAGGAATGTGAGGATCTCATACTTCTACGCGCTCAAAATCGGGGTGCTGACTGAAATCGTGCTTGCCCTGATTGTGCTGGTGTTCGCAACTCAGATAACGTGGTTGTTTACGTGGTCAAAGGAGTCGCAACTGATTATCGATGATCTGGTTCGATTCCTGCGGATTCTCTGGCTGCTTCTTCCCACAGTTGCCGTCGGTATGATCTCTTCAGCCTTGTTTCAGGGAACCGGTAAAGGTTTTAACGCACTGGTATTGACCCTCATCCGCACCCTGGTTTTCACGGTTCCCTTCGCATGGTTTCTCGGCATCCATCTGGGTTGGGGATTGACGGGAATTTGGAAGGGTATAGTGGCTGCGGGACTGTTCTATGTTCCCATCGCCTTTGGTTGGGCCAGCTGTTACCTGAGGAAGTTGAGCTTCTCGACCGGCGATGAAAAAAAACGACTCTCTTAAACATCTGAAACCCGCAGAATCTCGTGCAAACCCTTTTACAATCAGCTTTTTTTACGATCTTTGTTGAACGTTGGTGAAGTTCACTATCCGAATAAACTGCAATGAATCACTCCGGCAAGGATTTTACTGAAGGGCGCGATAATCCGTACCGCGCGGATGAAGCGGAGGCGGCACAAAAGGCGCTGACCCGGCGACCGAAGTTCAGCATTCGGCTGCGAATCGCCCTGGGCTTCCTGGTGACCTTTATCATGGTCTGCGGGATAACCATTACCGCAATGATCTTTATCGGCAGGTGGACGCAAAATTGCTCTTTCTCGAGACAGCCGGAAATTATGCCTTTGAAATCCAGCAGACACGCCGCTTTAAGAAGAATTACTTCCTTTACGGAACCGACCTTTACGATGCTTTGAACCATGTGCATACGGCGCCGAGATCGTAGCCAACGCCTCCAACGCCATCGACCAGGAACGCCTGCGCGTGCATACCTGGATGAGCACATCCCTTGTCGTGGCCGTAATGCTGCTGATTCTCACAATGCTGTTGGAAGCCTACCTGGCGACGTTCATCACCCGGCAGATTATCCAGCCGTTCGGACGATTTGAGAAATATACCCAGCGGACAGCCGCCGGTGATTTCTCGCTGATAACACCCACCCGTAAATACCGTGATGAGTTCACCAACCTGGCCATTGCCATCAATCGCATGCTAAAGGAATTGAAGGAGCACGGAGAGCAGCTCATTCAATCACGCAGGATGGCGGCGATCGGAACCCTCACCGCCGGTATCGCCCACGAGCTCAACAATCCGCTGAACAACATCAGCATTACGACCGAGGCCCTTCTCGAGGAGTTCGATGAATGGGAGCGGGACGAGAAACTGAAGATGCTGAAGGATATCCACACCCGGGTTGAGCGGGCAAGCGGTACTGTCGCCAACCTGCTGGATTTCACCCACCGGGACGAAATATCATTTGAGCCGCTCACGATCAACAGCGTTCTGAGATCAACCGTCCGGCTGGTGGAGAATGAATTGGCGATTAATAACATCAAGCTGGATATGGACCTGAAGGAAAATCTTCGCGGGAATGACGGGATGAGTTATAGACTAAAGAGAGAAAGCCCGGACTTGAGGAAAGCCGGGCGCCCGCTGATCAGACAATATTGTCATAGATAAACCTGATCACATCATACACAACATAAGATCCCTGACCGCCGTTGCTGCGACTATCGCCGATTCACCGCTCGGATCGTACTGCGGCGCAAGCTCCACCACGTCGAATCCAACCAGCTTGTGCCAGATCAGCCCATGCACCAGGTGAATGAACTCCCGGTAGGTCAAACCGTTGGGCTCAGGATTGCCGACACCCGACATCAGGGAAGGATCGAATACGTCCAGATCGAGCGTCATGTAGAGCGGCGCATTCCGGGGGATCGACTTCAACAGCCTGTCAACATCGAGCACACCGCCCTCGTGATCCAGAGGCAGTTCTATACCCGTTTTAATAAATTCGTCGCGCGTTCCCGATCTCACGCCAAGACGGTACAGCCGGTCGGGTGATATGAAGTCGGTCACGCGGCGCATGGTTGTCGCATGACTGATGCTCTCCCCGAGATATTCATCCCTGTAGTCGGCATGGGCATCCAGTTGCAGAACGACCAGATCGGGATAATACTCGACCATCTTCATCACGGCGCCGATGGATATTGTGTGTTCACCCCCCAACAATATCGGTCGCATCTCCCGGTCGTGGATCTCGGCAACCACTTCAGCAACGCCCTCTATCATACGTTCGACCGAGCCGGGCGCGACGTCAAGATCGCCCAGATCGATATAATCCATATTGGTCAGGTCCCTGTCCAGGTATGGGCCGAAGGTCTCCAGGCTGTGCGATCCCTCTCGGATGGCCATCGGACCGAATCTTGATCCCGGTCGGTAGGACGCGGTTCCATCGAACGGGACACCCACCAGGGCGGCTTCGCCGCGTTCCTGTGCCGGTCGGGCGCCCAAAAACAGACCTGTATTCATTCATTTCCCCGTTCTGTAAACCACGCGGCGCAAGTACTCGGGCAGTAAAAACGATCCGCGATGAACATCAGGATTATAATACCTGAGAGTACCTGAAAGTGTGTCGTATCTCACTTTATCCGGTTCATGGAAATTTTTTCTCGATTTTGATGCGATGCCCAGTCCCCAGACGCCTGATGGATAGCTTGGCACTTGAGTCAGGTATAGACCGGCATCGTGGAATATGTCTCGCAAGGTGTCCATTATCATCCCGATCCGCCGGCTGCCGTAGAATGGAGAATCGATCTGGCAGGTCATCAATCCATCGGCGGTCAGGGCGTCGTATACATCGCTGTAGAAGGGAGAGCCGAACAGGTCTATCGCTGGACCGACCGGATCAGTGGAGTCGACTATAACCAGGTCGAATTCATTTCGGACGGTTTTAATATACTTGAGGGCGTCGTCAATAACCAACTCAACCCTCGGATTATCGTACGTCTCAGCCGCCCAGGGGAAAAATTCCCGGCAGACGTCTACCACTTCGCGGTCGATTTCAACCTGAACCGCCCGCTCGACGGTGCCGTGTTTGATGACTTCGCGTAACACACCGCCATCTCCACCGCCGACCACCAGGACTTGCCTCGGTTGAGGATGAAGCAGAAGCGGCACGTGCGTCAGCATCTCGTGATAGGAAAACTCATCACGCTCGGTCAGCATGATCAGGTTGTCCAATGTCATGACACGACCGTAGTCCGCGGTGTCGAAGAGCTGGATCGTCTGATATCGGCTACGCCGGCATGCCAGCAGCTCGCCGACCTTCAACATAATGCCCGCGGTGGGAACATGCTTCTCGTAGAACCAGAACTCGCCGGGGGATACGTCGTCCGTCGTCATTCAGCGCCTCATAATCATCACCATAACAGCACGGCCGCCAAGGCTGCGCCGGCAACCTGCACCCTGTGCTGCACGGATACACTCTTAAGCTCAGCCATCACCTGACCGCGGTCGGCCAACGCCTGACGAGCCATGTCGCGCACCTTCTCTTCGAGAATGTCGGCGGGATCATCCGAGCCGCCCTCCATGATCACTCCCGGAGCCGTCCAATCCGCGGGAATTCCCACCGCCACGGCAGCGGAAAGCAGTTCGCTTTTCCTTGTTGAAACTTTTGAACCAATAGCCGCATAGACAACCGCGCCACCGGGCAGTTCAGCCCTGACGCCGGGCTTTACACCGGGTGGAAGTATGCTGGTTACCTTCACCAGGTTCAGATCGCCGACGCCGGCGGATCGCAGCGCACGGTCGAATGCATTGAGCGGATGGGTGGCATCCCCGACACCGCTGACAAGCAGAAAGGACCTGGGAACGCACACCCGGCAAAGAGGATTGACAGAGGTTTCTGCGCGGTTCAGGTTGTCACTTACGAGATCGGTGGTCATTTACTCTTCCACGATCGA
Source organism: bacterium (assembly GCA_025774605.1). Lineage (GTDB taxonomy): Bacteria > Electryoneota > AABM5-125-24 > Hatepunaeales > Hatepunaeaceae > JALGVR01. Next base: position 5,839 of record JALGVR010000001.1, read on the forward strand.
GGGTTTGTGCCTGATCCGTCCGCTCAACGGCTTCAGGCGACCGCGGAAGAATTCCCGCACTTCGAAGCGCACGGCACCCAATTCACGGCGCAGAAGATCGAACCCCTTGTATGGATCGACAACATCGCCGCAGGTGAACAGGTCAAGCGCTGCGTAGCCGTATTCCGGCCAGGTATGAATGGCGAGGTGGGATTCCGCAATCACCACCACACCGCTGATACCGTGAGGACTGAAGCCGTGGAATACCTCACCTACAACCGTCGCGCCGGTTGCGCTGGCCGCTTCGAGCATCGCGCCGCGTATGTGCGCTTTATCGTTCAGCAACTCCGGCGAACAACTATAATATTCCACCATCAACTGATGTCCGAGCGCGTTACTGTCGGAGTGGTTCTGTTCAAGGCCCCGATCCGCGGCCGGCGTATTGTGAAAGATATATTTATTCTCAACCATATGACTACCCTGACGAAGATTGTACATAATCCCGGTTAGAAGTATGGGGGAGAGGTAATCCATAAAACCGCGGCATGGCCGCGGCCCGGGTTGCTGATTTTGTGCTCTCGATCAGCAGTGAAATAAAAGCTCTGTTCTGCTTTGATGCGATAGATCTCACTGCCGTATTGCAGTTGAATCCTGCCGCGAAGTACGTAGCCGTAGTTGTCTCCATTAAACGAGGAACGAAGCGAGGTTGCTTCACCAGGCGCCAGCTTCAATATCGCAGGCTCCATCTCGCGATTGGTCGCTCCCGGAACCAGGAGCAGCAATTTCCCCGTTCCACCCTCGTCGAGCTCGACCTGATTATCGGACGTGAACACTACCTGTTCGCGCGGACCCTCGCTGAAAAAATCCGCCAGGGAGACGTTGAGGGCATCGAGGATCTGCTTCAGACTGTCAATGGAAATGGAGGTCAAGCCGCGTTCGATCTGCGAGATAAACCCGTCAGTCAGACCGGAGCGGAGCGCGAGCTCGCCCTGTGTCAGTTCGGCCGACTTGCGTAGATCCCTGATTTTCCTGCCTATCTCATCGATCATTTGAAAGAATCATAAGATTAGTTCTTAATATAGGACTAATCCAATATAGCAAACGGGTGTTTTACTGTCAAGTACTTTCTTCCTTTTCCTGTGATACAAGTCCCAATAAGACTCATCTCGAAGCTTAGCCGTGTAATATCAACATCTTATAATAAATTTCAGATTAACAATTAATTAAGAATTAATTTTATTAAAGTCACATCCTGTTTCACGGATTTGTCCCCTTATTTAAAATTTCCATGGTATATTTCGGTATGGATCCCGGTTCAGCTCTTGCCAGATGATGTATCAATGGTTATATTACCCTCAGGTGGAGACTGGGATTCCCGCTTATGATCGATAACTTGGACTGTAAATCGTATTCCATCTCTCACCATTTCAAACCATCACATCAAACTCAGGAGGAGACATGTCCAGCGCTATTGACATGATAGTCGAGCTGTTGGGCGATAGTTCCGATAACCTGCTAAATTACAAGTGCACGGCTGTCAAAAAGGAGGACCTCTACCTGCCGGGCCCCGACTATGTTCAGCGGGTTTTTGCAGAGAGTGACCGTCCACCGGCTGTGTTGCGCAACCTCCAGACCATATATGACCATGGTCGGCTGGCGGGCACGGGTTATCTCTCGATTCTGCCCGTGGATCAGGGGATCGAGCATTCGGGCGGGGCTTCGTTCGCGCCGAACCCGAGCTATTTCGACCCGGACAAGATCTGCGAACTCGCGCATGAGGGCGGCTGCAACGGTGTGGCTTCGACACTGGGTGTACTGGGTGCAGTGTCCCGCAAGTGGGCTCACAGACTGCCCTTCATCGTGAAGCTCAACCACAACGAACTGCTCTCATACCCGAACACCTATGACCAGATAATGTTCGCCGACGTCGAGCAAGCCTTCGATCTCGGCGCGGTGGCGGTCGGTGCGACGATATACTTTGGATCGGAGGAATCAAACCGGCAGATCCAGGAGGTTTCGGAGGCGTTCGCCTACGCCCATGAACTTGGCATGGTCTGCATCCTCTGGTGCTACCTGCGCAATCCCGCCTTCAAGGTTGACGGGGTGGACTACCACTCATCGGCAGACCTGACCGGTCAGGCGAATCATCTCGGCGCCACCATCCAGGCGGACATCGTCAAGCAGAAGCTGCCCGACTCCAGGCGGGGCTACGAGGCGTTGAACGACAAGAGCAGTTTCGGCAAGTACAGCGCCAGGATGTACACCGACCTGATGACCGACCACCCGATCGATCTGGTGCGTTACCAGGTGGTGAATGGTTACATGGGGCGGGTCGGATTGATCAACTCCGGCGGCGCTTCTGGTGCGAACGACCTGGCGGATGCCTGCATGACGGCGGTACTGAACAAGCGCGGCGGAGGTATGGGGCTCATCTCCGGGCGCAAGGCGTTCCAGCGCCCGATGGCGGACGGCGTCAAGCTGCTCAACACGATCCAGGACGTCTATGATTGTGAGGAAGTAACAGTGGCTTAAAGTCATTCGGCGTGCTCTTCAACCCCCTGCCTGCACCGGCGGGGGGTTTTGATTCGGAAACTAATCCGCCGGATCACCTTAGCCTTGCATTTTGATAGATGAATCCGCTATCCTTGCATGTCAGTATGTCAGATGATAACATTTTCGCTGTTCCCGATGGTTTAGCATGAGTTTAAGTCTCAAATCGATTTTAAATTGCAGGGTGGACCGGGATGGGGGGATCCGGGACGGCACGGGCTGTTCAGATTTAATAGCGGGGGTGTTTTGTTGTCATCCTGAACGCGTTATAATGTCACCCTGAACGCAGTGAAGGGTCTCAAGCCTGATAAACGAGATTCTTCACTTCGTTCAGAATGACGCATTGCCCTGTTCGGAATGACGCATTGCCCTGTTCGGAACGACATGGAGAAATGCAATTATAAGTTGCCCCGTAACAGGTAGATGAGTCCGGAAGAGAAAATATCTTTGATGACTGAGCGGCTGCCGGCGGTAAAGGAGCTTGCTGCGGTCTGCAGGCTCTGCCCGCGTGAATGCCTGACCAGGCGCGGCGAGGGGGAACTCGGCGAATGCCGCATCGGATCCGCGCCTGTCTATTCCAGCGCCGGCCTGCATCACGGCGAGGAACCCCCCATTTCAGGTCAGCGCGGTTCGGGAACCATCTTTCTGACCGGCTGCAACCTCCACTGCAGGTTCTGCCAGAACTACCCGATCAGTCAAATGCGCCACGGCAATGAGATTACCGTCGATATCCTCGCCGCGCTGATGCTGGACCTGCAGAACCAGGGCGCACACAACATAAACTTCGTAACACCCACGCATCAGGCGGCAGCCATATACGAAGCGCTGATAACAGCCTTCAGGAAAGGACTGAATATCCCGCTCGTCTATAACAGCGGCGGATATGATTCCCTGGAAATGCTGAAGCTCTGGGACGGAATCATCGATATCTACATGCCGGATGCCAAGTATGGCGGGGACGAGCCTGCCCTGAAGATCTCGAAAGTAAAAGAATATACAAGATTCAACAGAATCGCGCTTAAAGAGATGCAACGGCAGGTCGGTGTGCTTAAATTAGACGATCACGGCGTCGCAAGGAGAGGTCTCCTGGTCCGGCACCTCGTTCTGCCCGGATCACTCGCCGAATCGAGGGAGGTGCTGCGCTTCATCGCCGAACAGATTTCAAAGGAAACCTATGTCAGCCTGATGAGCCAGTATTTCCCCGCTTACAAGGCGCTTGATCATGAAGCGCTCAAGCGGCGGGTTTCACGATCTGAATATCTTGAAGCCAAAACCGCGCTGGAGGAATTCGGTTTGACGAACGGATGGATTCAACCGATATGGTAGGCGACCGATCCATGGAAGCCTGACGGGCTGCGGGGACGAACAGAAGTGATTTATTGGATGGCGTACTTCATAGTTGGTCTTGGCGGGCGGACGTTCCTGTCCGCCCGGGTGGTTGCGGGTGGTAGTTTTTACGGGCAGGAATTTCCGCCCTCCAGGTTGCGCCCGGAATATTAATTGCACTCCTTAACAAGTGGAACTGAAGATCATTACAATCGAGACCCCCATCGGCAGAATGGGATTATTTGCCCGGTCCGGCAAGCTGGAACGGGTTGTATTTCCCAATGACTGCCCGGATATAGGCCAGGACGATGTTAAACGTTCCGGCTTGCGCAGCGATCCCGCTTTCAGGGACGCGGTGGACCATATCGAACGCTATTTCAGGGGGGAGCATGTCAGTTGGGCAGGCAGGCCGGTTCCGGTGGGCGGCGCTTTTTATTCCAGGGTATGGGCTGCCGCGGCGACCATTCCGTTCGGCAACACGGTTTCGTACGGTGAACTTGCCGGAATGGCGGGCAATGGACGCGCTGCCCGTGCTGCCGGGATGGCCATGAAACATAATCCTCTGCCGATCCTGATACCCTGCCACAGGGTTATCGGCTCGGACGGCGGGCTTCATGGATTCGGCGGCGGACTCGACCTGAAGCGCTGGTTGCTCCGTCACGAAGGTGTGGAGATTTAAGAATGAACAACTCAACATGGTAAAAGATGTTCACCGGAAACATGATGTCACCTAAACGAGCCTCGATATGGGTGTTGTTCTGGGTGCTGTCAGCCATCGGCTTTTCATGGCTGCTTTTCTATTACTACGACCGCCAGCACCAGCTCGAGTTCCTGACCTGCTACGTGATCGAATGGTCGCTCTCGCTTGACAACCTGTTCGTCTTCCTGATGATATTCGAAGCGTTCGGTGTCGATGCCCACAAGCAGCTGCGGGTGCTGCACTGGGGAATCATCGGCGCCATGGTCTTGAGGATGATCTTCATCATGTTGGGCGTGACCCTGGTAAAGATGTTTGAACCGATACTTTACCTGTTCGGCGCTTTCCTGATCTTCAGCGCGTACAAGATGGCTTTCAGGAACAAGGGCGAAAAGGAGGTCGGTGACAATATAATGGTCAGGCTGGTGAGGAAACGATTCCCGGTGACCAAAAACTTTGTGGGCGACGCATTCTTCGTGCGTCGACAGGGATTGACGCTTGCCACGCCGATGCTGCTGGTACTGGTGGCCATCGAGAGCTCGGACGTGATATTCGCCGTCGATTCCATCCCCGCCGCCTTCGCTATAACCCGAAAGCCGTTCATCATTTACAGCGCGAACATCTTTGCCATCCTCGGGCTTAGGTCGCTCTATTTCCTTCTCGCCCACGCCGACAGGATGTTTCGCTATCTGAAGTACGGTGTGTCCATTGTGCTCGCCTTCGTCGGCTTCAAGATGCTCGCCGGACATTACGTTCATGTAGACCAGTATCTCTCGCTGGGAGTGGTTGTATTCTGTCTCGCCGGCTCCATTATAGCATCCTCGCTGTTTGGACGCGAGTGCGACGGGCCTTCCTGATTTCACGCCCCTGTTTAGCAAGAATAATCTCATTTAATTCTTGACTTGATCTGATGAGATGTTTAACTTTCAATTAATTCCGGGCGGCTTCGTGAACTGCATCCAATCCGTTGTTTTACCCTTTTTGGGAGGATCTATGAAATCTTACCTTTCGTTAACTTTTTACCTGGTGTTGGTCGCCTTCCTGGTTTTCCAGCCGCCACAGGCGGGATCGACACCTGAAGGAAGCGCAATCAGTTACGATCTGATCAAACATAAGGTTATGAGCGGCATTTCCCTGCAACCAGCCGAGCAGGAATTTTGGCGGAAAGTACAGAGCGAGGGAAAACCGGCAAAGCCTGCTCAACGGGGACCCCGCCGCGATGACCGGGGCGGTCCCGACGACTTTGGTTACCGTTGGGTTGATTCCGATGAAAATGGCGGTCCGGAATATGAGTGGATCGACATCAGTGATTTCGACGACGTCGTCAACATCAATGGCGTCGGCGATGACACCAACCACGGTCCCTATGAGCTGGGTTTTGATTTTCCTTACTATGACAACGAGTTCGATCGGATCCGGTACTGCTCGAACGGGTGGGCTTCCTTCACCAACTCCACTTCAATTTACAACTTTCAGAACTTTGATTTACCCTCGAGGAATCTTCCCGAGAATCTGCTCGCCGTATGTTTGACCGACTGGAATCCCAATAACGGCGGCGGCACATACATGTTCTGGACGGACGAGGACATGGCGGTGCTGACCTGGGAGAACATCCCCCACATCGACCAGGGGCATGCCCGCTGGACCTTCCAGATCATACTGACGCCCAACGGGATGATCAAGTATCAGTACGCCCAGATCAATCAGCTCCAGAGAAACACCCTGATCGGATTTCAGAATGACGACCAGAACGACGGACTTACCATATATCAGGGCAACGGGGGCAATCTCGACGAGGAGTACGCCATCCGGATCAGCGCCGCGATGGGCTGGCTGACCGGAACGGTTACCGATCTGGAAACCGACGAGCCGATCGAGGGCGCGGCGATCACCCTTTCCGACGGTAACCAGGCGGAAACAGACGAAGACGGCGTCTATTGGTTTGACGAAATCCAGGCTGATCCCTATACCGCCACAGCCAGCATGTACGGCTATAACCCGGTAACCAGCGATGAATTCGAGATTGCCGATCAGGAGACCACCCTGGTCGATTTCAGCCTGCCGCATCCGGAGATCAGGCTTGACGTGGATGAGTATATAGTTGAGCTCGATCCCCAGCAGACTCAGGAGAACGAGTTTAATATCATCAACGAGGGGAATGGTGAACTGACATTCGACTCGTATTTCACCGTCCCGCGTGAAGAGAGACGCGATCCTGCCGGAGACATCCATTTCGATTTGCCTGTCAGCCAGATAACCGAAGAGATGAACTTCCGGGGTTTGACAAGCGACGGTAACAACCTCTATCTCAGCGGTTCCAACAACCTGGATGATCCCAACTACATCTATGTTTTCGACCGGGAGGGCGAGTATATCCGGCGGTTCGAGCAGCCGGTCGAAGACCCGTCTTCGATCGGAATGCGCGGTCTTGCCTGTGACGGCAACTACCTCTACGGTTCCGACGGTCCGACCATAACCCAGTTCACAACCGACGGTGAAGTGGTGGCTCAGATACAGAGCCCCTACGATCCCTCTCGCTACATCAACTATGATCCGGAGACCGGTCATTTGTGGATAGGTGAACGTATCGGCGATATAACCGAGATCGACCGCGAGGGCAATGTTCTGACGGAGCTCGACATCGACATGCGCATCTACGGCATGGCTTGGCATCCGGCGGATCTGGACGGATACAACATATACGTTATCAACAGGCTGGAGGATAACGAGGAGTGCCAGCATTCGATCTTCAAGGTCAACCCCGAAAACGGAGATGTCCGGCATGTGATGGATCTGCACACGGGCGAGGGTGATCAATCGCTCGACCTGGAGATCACCAATGCCTATAATCCACTGATCTGGCTGGGCATCGGTCTGGTTGAGAACGATCGCGCCGATCGTGCGGTCGGCTTTGAGATCGAGCTCAATACGACCTGGGTGGAGATCGACCCGATGGCGGGCACGGTCGATCCCGATTCCGAACAGCCGGTCTCAGCGACCTTCCGCTCCGGAAACTGGATGCCCGGCACCTATGACCTGGTCCTCATCATCGAACACAACGCGGCGGGTGATGACCTGGAGCTGCCGCTGACCATGTCGGTTACGGACGCGGGGCTTGAACCGGAGCACTTTGAATTCGCGGTAACCGGCATCGAGCACAGGTTCACGATCAACGCGGTGCAGCTGCGGGGTCAGCGCGCCTCCTATGGCGACGAGATCGGCATCTTCACTCCCGATGGTCTATGCGTCGGCGCCTCGCGCTGGTTCGACCAGGTCACCACTGTCACCGCCTACGGTGATGATCCGGAAACAGGCGAGACTGACGGCTTCGAAGATGGGGAAGAGCCGGCCTTCAAGGTTTATGACGTCAGCGCCGGTTTGGAGTTCGACGCCGAGTTTACAAGATCATCCGGTGACGAAACCTTCCAGCCGGACGGTTTCACGAGGGGAACGCTGTCGGTCGCCGGTCATGCCGTGGAGCAGGTGTTCGACCTGCCGATCGGCTGGAGCCTGATCTCCTCGTACCTGATTCTCGACCGCCACGACATCGATTTTATATTCGCCGACCTGGTTGAACGGGACGTTCTGATCATGCTGAAGGATGGCGAGGGTCATTTCTACCGTCCGGATTACGGCTTCGACAACATCGAGGAGTGGCGGGAAACTCAAGGCTACCAGATCAAACTCCGGCAGAATGACAGCTTCAGCCTGAGCGGTGAGAGGCAGGAGGCGGACGCGCCGATCGACCTCGTCCAGGGCTGGAACCTCATCACCTACTTCCCTGACTGGGAGATGCCGGCGCCGACGGCATTCGCCGGATTGGGTGACAACCTGATTATCGCCAAGGATGGACACGGTAATTTCTACATACCTGCATGGGATTTTTCCAACATGGGCAACCTTTCAGAGGATAACGGTTACTATATCAAGGTTGATGAAGGCGTGGAATTCCACTATCCTCAGGAGGAAGAGGCCGCCGCCTTATCAATGCCCGCTCGGCGGCTTAATCGTCTTAATCCGGTTGCGCCGACGGACAACAATATGTCATTGCTCGTTCTTTCAGCCGGCGAATACGGCGGGTGCGACCTTGCCGTGGTGGACGCTTCAGGTCGGATCTGCGGCGCGGCGTGTCTGAACGAAAACAGCCCGACCGGTCTGGCTGTCTGGGGCGACGACCCGACCACGTCTGAGCTCGAGGGGCCCGTTGAAGGAGACCGCCTGCATCTGGTTATCCATAGGGATAACGGGAAGCCGGAAAACGTCTTCTTCAATCCGGTTTCCGGTGAGCTCGTTTACCGGATTGACGGCTTCACGGCGATTGAAGCCTCCGCGCCGCGATCGGCCGTTCCCGGTGATTTTTACCTCGACGGCGCATATCCCAATCCGTTCAACGATCAGACCGTGGTGAAGTTCGGTCTGGCGGAGTCGGGCGATGTGAAACTGACGATGTATGACCTTGCCGGAAGACTGGTTGATGTGCTGATTTCGGGTCGGATGTCGGCCGGTCATCATGCGGTCACATGGCATCCGCGGGGGCTGACTTCGGGCATGTATCTCCTGAAACTCGAAGCATCCAACCACACAGGAATCGTCAAGGTCCTGCTGCTCAGATAAAGTGACGTGAACCCCCGGTACGAAAAGCCCCGGTTTTCAGCCGGGGCTTTTTTCTCAAGGCGCTTCATTTTAATATCATATCTCACATTGTCATTCCTGTGAAGGCAGTCTGTCCGAGAATGAGAAAAACGCACCAAACCTCATCATTCCATCGAAAGATGGAATCCAGTAACACACGTAATATCAGCAACATCACTGGATTCCAACCCCCGCGTCCGCGAGGGCATGCTTCCGTTGGAATGATGAATCCCGAGACAATTTGCTATTCTCAGACAGGCCGGCAGGCAGGAATCCACTGTTTGCAGGTATATACTTCTTTCCGGATAACTGCTTCCGCAGGTGCGACACGTTACATGAGGACGCCGACTGAAGTCGGCGCTCCCCGTTCAACTGCTTCCGCATGTATGACGTTTGACCGACCTCTTCAACAGGAACGTCCGCTCCCCGGGCTCGACCATAGGGAGCCCCGCTTAACAACTGATAATGACAACGTGAATAGTCAGAATGACAGCCTGGATGAATCTGCGTTTCAATAATACTTACCGAAATGTTAATCGCGTAATAAAATGTTTTATTAATCAAACAATATGATTTTTAAGAATTTTCTAACAGTATAAAGAATTTAATTGAATTAATCTTGACATCCTTGAAAGTGTATTATATATTGCTTTGTGCTTTAAGGAACTTGTAGTGCATATTTTTCTTATGCGCCGATTGTCCGTCGGAAACTCCGTCCTTGTTGATTGTTTTCAATATCGGAATAAAGCGGCAATCTGCGCGTTTTTATACTTGATACTATTGAAATTAGCGAAACATAAATCGGGATAGGGTAGATTGGATCAATATCTTTTAATCACACTGATAGCTGGTGTACTGGCGTTGCTCTTCGCCCTTTTCAAGGCCGGACTGGTCAAACGTCAGGATGTTGGCGATGCCAGGATGGCGGAGATAGCGAAGAATATCCATGAGGGGGCGATGGCCTTTCTGGGTAAAGAATACTCGGTTCTCGTCATCTTCGTGATAGCAGTAGCGATCCTGCTGGCGATCGCCAACGCGGGCAACCCGGAATCACACGCGCTCGTCGCCCTGTCGTTCGTTCTCGGCGCGATCTGCAGCGGCCTGGCGGGTTTTTTCGGGATGACCGTCGCCACCAAAGCCAACGTCCGTACGACTCAGGCGGCGCGCACCGGATTATCCAAGGCGTTGTCCGTCGCGTTCTCCGGTGGAACCGTAATGGGGATGTCGGTGGTCGGGCTGGCGGTATGCGGTCTGGTGATACTGTTTCTCGTTTATACCAGGCTGATGGGTTTTGACGCACATACGCACATCGGGCTTAAGAAGCTCCTGGCCACCATATCCGGTTTTTCTCTGGGCGCTTCATCAATCGCCCTGTTCGCCCGTGTCGGCGGCGGTATTTACACGAAAGCCGCTGACGTCGGCGCCGACCTGGTCGGGAAGGTGGAAGCCGGCATTCCGGAAGACGACCCGCGCAATCCCGCGGTTATCGCTGACAACGTCGGGGATAATGTCGGCGACGTCGCCGGTATGGGAGCCGATCTGTTCGAGTCATACGTCGGAGCGATCGTCGGTTCGATGGTCATCGGCGGCTCGAGCTGGTATGTGTTGTCTGCAGGTGCGGAGAAGGCGTTGATGCCGGTGATGCTGCCGCTTGTGCTGGCAGCGGCGGGGATCATCGTCTCCATAATCGGCACCTTCTTCGTTCGGTCGGGAGAGAAATCGAATCCACAGACCGCGCTGAACATCGGCACGTTCGGCGCCGGGATTTTGATGGTGATCGCTTCCTGGTTCATCATACATGCCTTTATCGAGAGGCCGGTGCGGGTCACCGATTTCTTCGGTGTTATGCACACCTATACGGCGACCGGCGTCTTTCTCGCCACGATCTACGGATTGCTCGCCGGAATTGCCATCGGGCTGATCACCGAATATTTCACATCCGAAAGCCGCGGTCCTGCGCATGCTGTCGCCCGCGAGAGCCTGACCGGCGCGGCAACCAACATCATCGCGGGGTTGGCGACCGGCATGCGGTCCACAGCCCTTCCGCTGATAGTGCTCGGCGCCGCAATCATCCTGGCCTATCATTCAGCCGGTCTCTACGGGATCGCCATCGCTGCAGTCGGAATGTTGTCTACAACCGGAATTCAGCTCGCCGTCGATGCCTATGGCCCGATTGCCGACAATGCCGGTGGGATAGCGGAGATGGCCGAGCTCGGCCCTGATATCCGCAGGCGAACGGATAAACTCGACGCGGTCGGAAACACAACTGCCGCGATCGGCAAGGGCTTCGCCATCGGGTCGGCCGCACTGACCGCGCTGGCGCTGTTCTCGGCGTTCATGACTGTAGTGCAGATCAAGCATCCTGACGTCAGGATAGACGTTATGAATCCGAACGTGATGGCCGGTGTACTGGTCGGCGCCATGCTCCCGTTCCTGTTCAGTTCATTCGCCATGCGCGCTGTCGGGCGCGCGGCCGGGAAGATGATCGAAGAGGTGCGCCGCCAGTTCAAGGAAATACCCGGTTTGCTGGAGGGCAAGGAAGGCGTCAAGGCGGATCACAGCCGCTGTGTCACCATCGCCACCGCCGGCGCCATCAAGCAGATGGTTGCACCGGGGTTGTTGGCTGTCCTGACACCGGTGGTGGTCGGCTTTGCATTCACCGACAAGTCGGTATTGGGTGGACTGCTTGTCGGCGTTACATCGTCCGGCGTGCTGATGGCGATCTTCATGTCAAACACCGGCGGCGTGTGGGACAACGCCAAAAAGCATATCGAAGGCGGAGCGTATGGCGGCAAGGGTTCCGATGCCCATAAAGCCGCCGTGGTAGGCGACACGGTTGGCGATCCGTTCAAGGATACCGCAGGCCCATCGCTGAATATTCTCATCAAGTTAATGAGTGTCGTTTCGTTGGTTATTGCGCCCCTGTTGTGAGGAGGAATTACTGCAGGACGGGATGATGAGAATGGGATTCCATCACCCTCTGCACATTTCCGGGTGGCGATTTGTTAAAGTCATTTCAAAAGCGAGGTGTTAAATGGGTAAATTGATAAGACCCCACGGCTCCGACAATCTGATCACGCTCCTGTTGCAGGGTGAGGAACTGGCGGCAGAACGGCGGAGAGCGGAAACGCTCCCCCAGGCGCGCATTACCTCCCGCGAGGTCGGTGATTTGATCATGATGGGCATCGGCGGATTCACGCCGCTGAAGGGATTCATGGGTCACGACGATTGGAAGGGTGTCTGCGCGGAGATGAAGATGACCGACGGCACCTTCTGGCCGATACCGATCACCGTATCGGTCGACAAGGAATTCGCTGATTCGATCAGGGAAGGCGACGAGATAACCCTCGTCAACGACGAAGACGGGGATCTCATGGCGACCATGAAAGTCGGCGATAAATATACGATCGACAAATCATTCGAATGTAAACACGTTTTCACCACTGACGATCTTGAGCATCCCGGCGTCAAGATGGTGATGAGCCAGAAGGAGGTCAACCTCGGGGGTGAGGTCAAGGTTCTGTCGGAGAGCTATTTTCCAAAGGAGTTCGCCGGTATCTACCAGCGTCCGGCGGAAAGCCGCAGGATCTTCGAGGAGAAGGGCTGGCGGACGATAGCCGCACTGCAGCTCCGCAACCCCATGCACCGTTCGCACGAATATCTGGCGAAGATCGCCATTGAAGTCTCGGACGGTCTGTACATTCACCAGTTGGTCGGCAAGCTGAAGCCGGGAGACATTCCGGCCGACGTTCGCGTGAAATGTATCAACACCCTGGTGGAGAATTATTTCAACAAGGAGCGGGTGGTCATGGGCGGCTATCCGCTCGACATGCGTTATGCCGGTCCGCGCGAAGCCTTGCTGCACGGCGTCTTCCGCCAGAACTTCGGCTGCACGCACATGATCATCGGACGCGATCATGCCGGTGTCGGCGAATATTACGGCCCGTTCGACGCTCAGACCGCATACTACGACCTGTGGGAAGGCGCCCTGGAATGCAAGATGCTGCCGATCGACTGGACGTTCTGGGACTACGGTCAGGGCGGCATGGCGTCGATGAAGACCTCACCGGATAAGAACAAGGACAAGCGGCTGTTCCTTTCGGGCACCAAGCTGCGCAAACTGCTCAGCGAAGGCAAGCTGGACGAGATTCCACCGGAGTTCAGTCGTCCGGAAGTCCTTACCATTCTCAAGGAGTACTACGCCGGGTTGACCGAGAAGGTCGAGATCAAGATGCACGGCTACGCCACCGGTGAAGGAAAGAAATAGAATCATATAAACATGAAGCCAAAATAACTAATACCAATTAATTCTGGAGGGAGAATGCCAAGCTATGTAAATCCAGAAAAGTGCGATGGGTGCAAGGCGCTGGACAAGACCGCTTGCCAGTATATCTGCCCCAACGACTTGATGGTCCTGGACAAGGCGACCGAGAAGGCTTACAACCAGGATGTCGCCATGTGCTGGGAATGCTATAACTGCGTGAAGATATGCCCCGTGGATGCGATCGAAATGCGCGGTTATGCTGACTTTGTGCCACTCGGTGCAACTGTCACACCGATGCGCGGTTCAGATGCCATTATGTGGACCGTGAAGTTTCGCAACGGGATGTTGAAACGGTTCAAGTTCCCGATCCGTACAACTCCTGAAGGTTCCGCGGTTCCTGACGGCGGTTGGGATACCGGGACGGATGATTTGGGCGATGCCACCCTGTTCACCGAACCGGGATCAATCGGGCTGCCTGAAGTTCCAACCCTGAAGTAGAGGAGTCGTCACAATGGCAAATTTTGAAACTGTTACAGTAAACACCGATCTGCTGATTGTCGGCGGCGGCATGGCTGCCTGCGGCGCAGCGGTGGAAGCGGCGTACTGGGCCAAGAAGAACGGCCTGAACGCCGTTATCGTCGACAAGGCTGCCCTGGATCGTTCCGGCGCGGTGGCGATGGGGCTTTCGGCGATCAACCAGTACGTCGGTCTCAAAGATGGTGATAACACCCTGACCGACTATGTCAATTACGTGCGCAACGACCTGATGGGTATCACACGTGAAGACCTGGTCGCCAGCATTGCCCGCCACGTCGACGGGACAGTTCACCTGTTCGAGAAATGGGGTCTCCCGATCTGGAAGGATGAGGACGGCAAGTACGTGCATGAAGGCCGCTGGCAGCTCATGATCAACGGCGAATCCTACAAGGTTGTCGTCGCCGAAGCAGCCAAGAATGCAATCGGGATCGACAACCTCTACGAGCGCGTGTTCATCGTCGGTCCGCTGATGGATGGCGACCGCGTTGCCGGCGCAGTCGGTTTCTCGGTTCGCGAGGAGAAGTTCTACGTGTTCAAGGCAAAGGCTGTCCTGGTTGCCATGGGCGGCGCCGTGCACGTCTTCAAGCCGCGTTCGGCCGGTGAAGGTCTCGGTCGCGCCTGGTATCCACCCTGGAACTCCGGCTCATCCGCCTACTTTACGCTGAAAGCCGGCGCCGAGATGACCTGCCAGGAGGTCCGGTTCATCCCGGTGCGCTTCAAGGACGCCTACGGCCCTGTCGGCGCCTGGTTCCTGCTGTTCAAATCCCGCGCCACCAATGGCTTCGGAGAAAACTACATGCAGACCAACGCCAGTGAGCTCGAGAAATGGGTTCCGTACGGCAAGGTTAAGCCTGTACCCGCCAACCTGCGCAACTGGCTCATGATGCTCGATGTGATGGACGGCAAGGGCCCCATCTACATGCGTACCGAGGAAGCCATCGCCAACATCGCCGAGCAGTACAAGGACGATCCGAAGGCTTACAAGAAGAAGATGAAGGAGCTCGAGTCCGAAGCCTGGGAAGATTTCCTTGACATGACCATCTCACAGGCTTTCCTCTGGGCGGCGACAAACGTTGCTCCCGAGGAGAGGTCTTCCGAGATCGCCGCCGCCGAGCCGTACTTCATCGGCTCACACTCCGGCGCTTCGGGAGCATGGGTCTCCGGACCTGAAGACCTTCAAACCGACGAGACCAGAGGTGAGTACTTCTGGGGATACGCTCACATGTCCACCGTCAAGGGCCTGTTCTGTGCCGGTGACGCATCAGGCGCATCATCTCACAAGTTCTCGTCAGGTTCTCACGCTGAGGGGCGCATCGCGGCAAAGGCGGCCGTCAAGTTCATCATTGACAACAACACAATGCCGAATGTCAGCGACGAGACGATCGAAGGGTTGAAGAAGGAGATACTTGCCCCGCTCGACCGCTTCGCCCAATTCAGCAAGAACACCACCGATCCGGACGTCAACCCGGATTACATCCGTCCCAAGATGTTCATGTTCAGACTGCAGAAGATCATGGACGAGTACGCCGGTGGTGTGACTTCCCAGTTTATGACCTCCAAGGTCATGCTGGATAAGGGGCTTGAGCTGTTGGCTTTCCTCAAGGAAGACTCGGAAAAGCTGGCCGCCGAGAACCTTCATGAACTGATGCGCTGCTGGGAGAACATCCATCGCATGTGGCAGGCTGAAGCCCACGTCCGCACCATCCTCTTCCGCGAGGAGACCCGTTGGCCCGGTTACTACTTCCGTGCCGACTGTCCCGAGATGAAGGATGACTGGAAGGTCTTCGCCAACTGCCGGTGGGATCCCGCCAGCGGCGAATGGGAGATGAAGAAAAGACCGGTTTACCAGATATTTGACTAATCGGTCGCCCGAATTCGGAGGCTCCCCGAAGGGAGCCTCCGAATGTGATTTTCAACGTTGAACGTCAAGCCGAATGAAGAAAGGATTTCTGTAATATCAGAATGTTGAAGATAATCGAACCACCAGTATGTCTTCACTGTGGCGGGTTGATGGACAAAATGGAGATGCCCGCCGAGGCGGGTTATCCGAGTTCATTCGTCTGGGTTTGTTTCAACGATGATTGCCCCTACTATGTTCGAGGATGGCAATGGATGAAGGAGAAATATGAGGTTAAGTCATCATACCGGTATAAGATAAATCCTGTCACGGGCTTAGCCAGTCCTCTGCCTGTGTGGTCTGAAACCGCCATGAAAGACCGCATCGTTAGCTGAAAGGAACATAAATCCGCAGATGAAAGAGTTTGAAGATCTTAAGAAGAAAATACTGACTGAATATCCCCGTTTGAGCCCCAGGGATCGGTTCCGATTCGAGTGCGGTCCGGACCTCGAGTGCTTTAATGTTTGTTGTTCCGATGTGAATATCTTCCTGACGCCCTATGATGTGCTGATGATGCGCAAAGCCCTGGATATGGACTCCACCCGCTTCCTCGCCGAATATACGATTGTTCCCTTCGACAAGAATCAGAAACTGCCCGTACCGCTGCTGAAGATGCGCGATACCGAGCGGAAGGAATGCCGATTCGTGGATACCAGGAAGGGCTGCAAAATCTACGAGCACCGTCCCTGGCCCTGCCGCATATATCCGCTGGGCGCCGCGTCGCCCGGTGAGACCGAAGTTAACGCCGAGCCGTTTTATTTCCTGATCCAGGAGGGACACTGCAAGGGTCACGAACGCGCCAGGGAATGGACGGTGGATGAATGGCTCGAGGACCAGGGGATCAGCGAATATGCCGAGTTCGGTGAGCTGTTCAAGAAGGTCACGCTGCACCCGGCGTTCACGCGGGGAAGGGAGCTGGCGCCGCAACAGATCGATATGTACTGGACGGCGCTTTACGATCTCGATAAGTTCAGACGCTTCATCTTTGAAAGCAGTTTTCTCAAACGTTTCGAAATCACGGAGCCGAAACTCGACGAGCTGAAGGTCGACGATGTCTCGCTGCTTCGTTTCGGTTTCGATTGGATCAGGTTTGCCATGTTTGGAGAGAAACGGGTAAAAGTCAGACCGGACGCCGAGAAGTGGATAAAGGGCGAGGGGGTCAAACCGGGGGTTGCCAATGCCTGAGGCGCTGATTGCCCGGCCGGACCGGGATTTCATTCGCAGGGTCAAGGCCGCCGGCGGCGAATCGGTACAGAAGTGCTACCAGTGCGCGACCTGCTCGGTCGTCTGCGATCTGTCGCCGGTCGATTGTCCCTTCCCACGCAAGGAGATGATCTGGACGCAGTGGGGGATGGGCGATAAACTGATGACTGATCCGGACGTCTGGCTCTGTCACCAGTGCAACGACTGTTCGGTCAATTGTCCGAGGAATGCCAAGCCCAGCGAGGTGTTGGCGGCCATCCGCACGGTGGCTTTCGGTCACTTCGCCTTCCCCGGTTTCATGGGGAGGCTGCTCGCCAATCCATGGGGGTTGATCCCACTTTTGCTGCTGCCGATTATCCTCATCGGAGCGGTGATATGGCAGGAGACAGGCGGTAACCTGGCGCCGCTGTTTCATGCGTCGGTCGTGGATTTCAACCTCTTCATACCGCACGGCGTTTCCGATATGATGTTCATCATCGGTAACATTATCATCTTCACTTTTGCGGCTGTCGGACTGTTCCGATTCTGGCGGGGGATGCATAACTCCTGGGGCGTTCAGCCGAAGAGGGGTTTCATATCCGCGCTGATCTCGATCGTCCTTGAAATACTGCGGCACAACCGGTTCGGGAAGTGTACCGCCGGTCGTTATAGACAGACGGCTCATCTGCTGGTGCTCTTCGGTTTTATCGGGGCGGCGATCGCCACGGCCGGAGCGTTGGTCGAGATGATAGTCTTGCACGAGTTTCTCGGGCTCGAGGGGCACTATCCGCCCTTTCCGCTCTATCACCCGATCAAGATATTCGGCAACCTGGGCGGCTTTGCCATCCTCGTCGGACTGGCGATAATGATTGTCCAGCGGCTGACGAACCGGGAGAAGGTGGGTGTGGTCGGGTATTCAAACTGGCTGTTCATCTGGATGGTCGGCCTGGTTACGCTCTCGGGCCTGCTGTGCCAGTTCATGCGGATCGCCGTGGTCCCTGAAGCGGCTTATCCCCTTTATTTTCTGCATCTCGTCACGGTCTTTTTCCTGCTCTGGTACGCGCCCTACAGCCAGTTCGGGCACATGTTCTACCGGACGCTGGCGATGATCTTTGCGCGGAGCGTGGGCAGGGAGGCGAGAGAACTAAAAAATAATAATTATTAAATTGGGAATTTAAATAATTTTGGAAACGATACATTCCATATTGGAGATGCTTTGAACACCGACCTTTTAGTGATCGGCGGAGGGATCGCCGGCATTACGGCTGCCGTCGAAGCGGCGGAAACCGGCAGGGAGGTCGTACTGGTGGAGAAGCAGCACCAACTCGGCGGACGCGTGCTGCAGATGCACAAGTACTTCCCCAAGCTGTGCCCACCGGTGTGCGGTCTCGAGATCAACTTCCGCCGCATCAGGCAGAATCCGAAGATCAAGGTTTTAACCGGCGCCAAACCGACCAGTATCGAAGGCGTTCCCGGCGATCTGACCGCGATCATCCACGTCGAACCGAGCTATGTAAAGGCTGATTTCACGAGCGGCAAAGGTGTTGAAAATGACTGTCCGGTGGAAATCGCCGATCGGTTCAATTTCGGCATGAACAGGACCAAGGCGTTCAGACTGCCGCACGAACTCGCCTACCCCTATCGGTATGTCATCGATGAGGAATCGGCTCACGACCCGGCGATGAAGCAATTTATCGAATCGTCCGGCATCGAGGGCGTTGACCTCGACATGCAGCCCGAAGACGTCGAGGTCAAAGCCAAGGCGGTTATCTGGGCGACCGGCTGGGAACCCTACGACGCGAACAAGCTTGATCACCTCGCCTACGGCAGACTGCCGAACGTCGTCACGAACATGGAGATGGAACGGATCGCCGCGGTCAACGGCCCCACGAAGGGCAAAATCCTCCGACCGTCCGATCAGCAGCCGATCACCAGAGCCGCCTTCGTTCAGTGCGCCGGCTCACGTGACGAGAACCATCTGCCGTACTGCTCGGCGGTATGCTGCATGGCTTCACTGAAACAGAGCCGTTACATCAGGGAGCAGTACCCGGACGCGGAGATCCACATTTTCTTTATCGACGCCCGCACTCCCGGTCGGTGGGAGGATTTTTACCAGGAAGTTCAGGACGATGAGAAGACCGTCATCCACCGCGGCAAGGTGGCTCGCATCGAGGAAGCCGGGAACGGCATGGTGACGCTGACCGCCGAGAATACCTTGACGGGCAAGTTGGAACAGGTGAGCGTCGACATGGCGATCCTTGCCACAGGCATGGTTCCGACGGTCGCCGTGGACGCGCCACCGATCAAAATCAACGTGGATGAATTCGGTTTCATACAGAATAACGGGACTTCCGTTGTTGTCGGCGCCGGCGTAGCCACCGGCCCCAAGGACGTCGCCTCGACCAATGAGGAAGCGACCGGCGCGGTCGTGAGGGCGCTGCAGATGATGACGGGGAAATAGAACATGGAAGCTAAAACAGGCGTATATATCTGTTCCGGCTGCGGCATCAAGGATTCTTGTAACGTTGAAGCCATCGCCAAGATGGTGGAAGACGAGCTCGATGTGGAGCTCTGCAAGGTTGATCCGCTGGTCTGCGGCGATGAATGTGTGGCGGGTATCAAAGCCGACATCGAAGCCGCGGGGTTGGATCATGTGGTGATCGCCGGCTGTTCCGGCCGTTATTTTTCCGATCGATTCAAGTTCGGCGACAATGTGCTGATCGACCGGGTGGCTCTGCGTGAGTTCGTCGCCTGGACGAGCGATCCGCAGGCCGATATCGACGACATCGAAGAGGTTATACAGGAGCAGGCTGAAGACTACCTGCGCATGAGCGCAGCGCGGATGAAATACAGCGAAGCCCCCGTGCCGATGGATGTGGAGGAGACATCCAGGGATATCATGGTGGTCGGTGCGGGCGTGGCGGGGCTTAACGCCGCGCTGGCCGCCGCTGATGCCGGTTACAAGGTTACACTTGTCGAAAAGGAAGCCGAGCTCGGCGGCTGGTCGAGGAAATTCAAGACGGTCATTCCCCAGGCCGCGCCCTATCGCGAACCTCAGGCTCCGCCTCACACCGAGCTCGTTAAAGCTGTGAACGATCACGAACTGATAAAGGTCCTTACTTCATCGACAGTGACCAGGACCAGCGGTCAGCCCGGTCAGTTCGACGTGACCATCCAGAACGGTTCGGGCGAAGAGAAACTTCGCATCGGCGCCATCGTCCAGGCGACCGGCTGGCTGCCTTACGATCCGACCAGGCTCGCGGACAAGTACGGTTACGGCAGGCTCCCCAACGTCATCACCAACGTCATGATGGAGGAGATGGCGGCGGCGGGCAGGATCGCCAGGCCGTCCGACGGCGCGGCGCCTAAGGCCGTGGCGATCATTCACTGCGCCGGATCGCGTGACAGGGAATTCCTGCCCTACTGTTCGGCGGTCTGCTGCCGGGTGGCCATGAAGCAGGCTCTGTATATCCGCGAGCAGATGCCGGATACCGATGTTTACCTGCTGTACAAGGACATCCGCAGCCCGGGCGTCTTTGAGCAGTTCTATGCCAGGGTTCAGGATGAGGAGGGCATCTACCTGACAAAGGGTGAGGTCGTCGAGGTTGTCGAAGACGGTAACGGCGGCGTTTCGGTGACCCTGGATGACACGCTGCTGGGTGAGAATATAACCGTTCAGGCGGATATGCTGGTGCTGGCGACCGGCATGGTTCCGACGACGCTTGTCGAAACCGACGAGACGGACGGGGCGGAGACCGAAGAGAAACCCGCCGAAGAGTCCCCGGGTGACGGGGATGAGAAATCGAGGGCCGCCGGCGCTGAAACAGGCGCCAATATCCTGGCGCTGACCTACCGCCAGGGAACGGACCTGCCCACACTGAAATACGGATTTCCGGATTCTCATTTCATCTGTTTTCCCTACGAAACCAGACGCACCGGCATCTATGCCGCCGGCGCCGTGCGCGCGCCGATGGATATGGGTATGGCGAGGAATGACGGACTGGGCGCGGCGCTGAAGGCGATCCAGGCGGTGGAAGCATTTCCGCTGGGGCGTGCGCTTCACCCGCGGTCCGGTGATATCAGCTTTCCGGAATTCTTCCTTCAACGCTGCACGCAATGCAAACGCTGTACCGAGGAGTGTCCGTTCGGCAGCCTGGACGAGGACGACAAGGGCACACCGGAGCCGAACCTGCTGCGCTGCCGCCGCTGCGGCATCTGTATGGGCGCCTGCCCGGAGCGGATCATCTCGTTCAAGGACTACTCGCCGAATATGATCTCGCAGATGATCAAGGTCATTTCGATGCCCGAAGAGGACGACGAAAGACCGCGTTACCTGGTGTTCATGTGCGAAAACGACGCGCTGCCGGCGTTTGACATCGCGGCCTGGCACAGGCACAAGATCTCTCCGTGGGTGCGCATCATTCCGGTGCGCTGCATCGGTTCGGTAAATACGGTGTTCATTGCCGACGCGCTGAACGGAGGCTTCGACGGCATCCTGCTGTTGGGTTGCAAGCGCGGTGACGATTATCAGTGTCACTTCGTGCGCGGCAGCGAACTCGCCAACACCAGGATGGAAAACGTCCAGGAGAAACTGCTGCAACTGTCGCTCGAAGAGGAGCGCGTCCAGATTCATGAGGTCGAGCTGTCGGATTGGGATCGGATCCCGGAGATCATCAATGACTTCGTCGAGGAGATCAACGACATCGGGCCGAATCCGTTCAAGGATTTTTAGTCAATAAACAGCAATTACATACATTAACGATTTTGAGGAGAAATTATGGCGGACAAAACCAAAGCCTCGGGAAAACTCGACGAGCTGAAAAAGGGTCCGTATCCGAGCTTCGTGAAGGAGATCGAGGCCGCCGCGGAAACCAACAAGATGGCGCATGACCTGATCGGTCAGCTTGAGCTTTCCTACGATGAAAAACTTTGCCACTGGAAACACGGCGGCATTGTAGGTGTGATGGGGTACGGCGGAGGCGTTATCGGTCGTTACAGCGATGTTCCGGAGAAATTTCCCAACGTGTCACATTTTCACACCTTGCGCGTCAATCAGCCCGCTGCCTGGTTTTACAAGACGGATGCGTTGCGGAAGATATGCGACATGTGGGAGAAGCGTGGGTCTTCAGTATTGAACGTTCACGGCTCAACCGGCGATATCGTTCTGCTGGGCACCACGACACCGCAATTGGAGCCCGTCTTCAATGAACTCACATCGCTGGGATTCGATCTGGGGGGATCGGGATCGGTACTCAGAACCCCGTCCTGCTGCGTGGGACCGGCGCGCTGCGAATGGGCGATGTACGACACCCTGAAATACGCTTACGAAATGACAATGCGCTATCAGGATGAGCTGCACAGGCCGTACTTCCCCTACAAGTTCAAGTTCAAGTTTGCCGGCTGCCCCAATGACTGCGTGGCCTCGGTGGCGCGCGCCGACATGTCGTTCATCGGCACGTGGAAGGACGACATTCAGATCGACCAGGACAAGGTTCGCTGGTATGCTGAAGAGCGGAAGGTCGATATCGAAGACGTGGTTGTGGAGCGCTGCCCGACCAAATGCATGGCTTGGGACGGCAAGGAGCTCTTCATCGACAACCGCAACTGCGCCAGGTGCATGCACTGCATCAACGTCCTGCACCTCGCTCTCAAGCCCGGCAAGGACCGCGGCTGCACCATCATGCTCGGCGCGAAAGCCCCGATCCTTGAAGGCGCTCAGTTGTCGAGTGTCCTGGTGCCGTTCATGCGGATGGCGCCGCCTTATGGAGAGGACGAAGCCACCGCCGAAGACCTTCCGGAACTGATCGACAACATCTGGGAGCTGTGGGGCGAAGAGGGCAAGAACCGGGAACGTGTCGGCGAATTTATCCAGAGGATAGGCATGGGCAACTTCCTGGACGCCATCGGTCTCGAACCGCAGGCCGAGATGGTTGCGCATCCCCGCACAAACCCGTACGTCTTCTACGACCTGGGTAAGGATGAAGAAGAGGAAGAGGATGAGTAATACTGCTTCTCAGCTTGAGAAGTACATCCTCGATCGCTCATTTAGGCAATTAATGATATAAAGATACAGGAGATCAACAATGACAGCAGAACCAGCTGAAAGGTTGACTGATATAGGTCCACCGCATTATGAGAGATTCCTGCCGCCGGTGGTGAAGGCAAACTATGGCAAGTGGGTGAGCCATGAAATCCTTCAACCGGGCGTACTGGTTCATACTGCGGAGTCCGGTGACAAGATCTATTCGATCAGGGCGGCAACCGCGCGCTTGATATCGGTGCCCAAGATACGTCAATTCTGTGATATTGCGGATAAATACTGCGACGGGCACATTCGCTGGACGAGCCGCAACAACGTGGAATTTCTGACCACCAAGAAGGAGAATGTAGAACCCATCAAGCAGGCGGTTGAAGCGCTGGGTCATCCGGTGGGCGGCACCGGCAACAGTATAACCAACATCGTTCATACCCAGGGATGGGTTCATTGTCACTCGGCCGCCACCGATGCCTCCGGCATAGTCAAGGCGGTAATGGATGAACTGATGGACGAATTCACCAACATGCGCCTGCCCGGCAAACTCCGCATCGCGCTGGCTTGCTGCCTTAACATGTGCGGCGCGGTTCACTGCTCGGACATCGCCATCCTTGGCATCCACCGCCGTCCGCCGACCATCGATCACGATCGGCTGCGCAAGATGTGCGAGATCCCGAACACCGTGGCAGCATGTCCGACGGCGGCGGTCCGTCCGGTGACCATTGACGGCAACCCGTCGGTCGAGGTTATCGAAGAGCAGTGCATGTTCTGCGCCAACTGCTTCACGGTCTGTCCCTCCATGCCGCTCAACGATCCCGAATATGACGGCGTCTCAATCTGGGTCGGCGGCAAGGTGTCCAACGCGAGGCATGAGCCGACGTTCTCGAAGCTGGCGGTGCCATACATTCCCAACAATCCGCCGCGCTGGCCCGAAGTGGTCAGCGCCGTAAAGAACCTCGTCACCATCTGGACTGACAACGCCAGACCGTATGAACGGATGGGCGAATGGATCGAACGGATCGGATGGCCGCGCTTCTTCGAGATGGCTGGAATTGACTTCCAGAAGGAACATATTGATGACTTCAAGCATGCAGTAACAACCTACAAGACGTCTGCACACTTGAGGTTCTAAACTGCGAAGGGAGAAGATTATGGCTGATATGGTACCAGTCGAAGAGATTGCCGATGCTATGTTCAAGATGATTAAGGACGCTGCCGGCAAGAAGCAGTACAAATCAATGGATCTGCAGAAGGCGATGAAGGAGCTCTATCCGGGTCGAGTGGATAAACAGCTCTGCAAGGCGGCGATCAAGCAGCTTATCAATTCAGGACGCTGCATTTACACCTATTTCGGAGGCAGCTACATCGAGCTTCCTCACGTCGAAGGTGCGGCGAATCCTGAACAGACGGAAACGTAGTTGAACCCACCCCGGCTGCTCATAGCCGGATGCGGTGGAGACAGCGGAAAGACCTTGGTGACGCTGGGTCTGATCCGGACCTGGCGTCACAAGGACATTAAAATAGTCCCTTTCAAGAAGGGACCCGATTATATCGATCCTGCCTGGCTTACCCTGGCATCCGGTGTTGAAACCCATAATCTCGACACCTGGATGATGGGGCGGGAAGGAGTATTGCGCTCTTTTACACGATATTCGCGCCCGGATGCGTTGAACCTGATCGAGGGCAACCGCGGGCTGCACGACGGCGGGGACGCCCGGGGAACGCACTCCTCGGCGGTCATCGCCAGACTGCTGAAGACGCCGGTTGTCCTGGTTCTGCCCGTGAACAAGGTTACCCGAACGGCGGCGGCGTTTGTCCTGGGGGTTAAGCTTCTCGACGAAAATGTCCGTATCGCCGGTGTTGTTCTGAATCTTGTCGGCGGCGAACGGCATGAAGCCGTGGTCAGGAGGGCTGTTGAGGATGAGACCGGTGTGCCGGTGCTGGGGGCGGTGCCGCGCCGCAGGCGTGAGATCCTGCCCGACCGGCACCTGGGGCTGGTGACGCCGTCCGAACACGCGCAGGCCGACCAGGCGATCGAGGTCGCCTGCAGTATGGTTCGCGATACAATCGACACCGATCGGTTGCTGCGGATAGCCCACGATACGGATGATTTGACCGGCACGGTCTCGGCTGAACCGGTGCACGAGATACACGACCGCAACATCAGGATCGGTTATTTCGCCGGTTCGGCGTTTACCTTTTACTATCCCGAGAACCTGGAGGACTTGAAAGCCTCCGGGAGCTCGCTGGTGAAAATCAATCCGCTTGAAGCCCCGGCAATGCCTGAAATCGACGCTCTTTATATCGGCGGCGGGTTTCCTGAAACGCACGCCGCTTCGTTGAGCGGAAATCAACGGTTTATGCAAAGCGTGGCTGAGGCGGCGGCACGGGGACTGCCGGTCTGGGCCGAATGCGGTGGCTTGATGTTTCTGGCGCGGCGGCTTGAGTGGCGGGGGAGGAGCTACCCGATGGCCGGTGTTCTGCCGGTTGATGTCAAGGTTCAAGAACGTCCCCAGGGGCACGGCTACCAGGAGATCGAGGTCGACGCCGACAATCCGTTCCTCAGGATCGGAACACGTATACGCGGTCATGAGTTTCACTATTCGCGGGTGATTTCTCATGCTGAACCGCCGACCGTGTTCCGGGTGCGGCGGGGAACCGGGATCGGCGGCAATCGCGATGGTATCAGGATAAATAACACACTCGCTTCGTATCTGCATGTGCATTCGTCTGCTGCACCGGAATGGTGTGATGGAATGATAAAAGCGGCAATGAATTACAACGTATCACATTTTCAGAAATAGGTTCCGGAATTCCGGCGTTACAATTTGAACTGAAATGCACCCTGGAAGGAAACAGTAATGGCTTTAGTAAAGAAGAAGAAGAAACTCACCATAAAAAGTGTCGGCGCTTCCGGCGCTTCCGGAGTGGAACACAGCCCGCGCCGGCCCTATCAGATCGAGAAACTTGCACCGTGTATGGGCGGCTGCCCGCAGGGGACGGATATCCGCGGTTTCCTGATGAAGATCGCCCAGGCGGAGAAATACGGACAACCGCAGGAGGAAGCCTTCAGGGAGGCCTGGGAAATACTCACTGCAACCAACCCGCTTCCGGCGATCTGCGGTCGCGTCTGTCCCCACCCGTGCGAGGACGGCTGCAACCGCAAGGAGAAGGACGGCGCGCTGGCGATAAACAACGTCGAACGTTTCCTGGGCGACTGGGGGATCAAGCAGGAACTGAAGTTGAAAAAATCGACCGACGAATCCTATCCCGAGAAGGTCGCCATCATCGGCGCCGGACCGGCCGGTCTTTCGGCCGCCTATCATCTGGCGAAGCGCGGCTACGGGGTCACGATCTTCGAGTCGTTCCCCAAGGTCGGCGGAATGCTGCGTTACGGCATTCCCCGGTACCGGCTGCCGCGCGGGATCATAGACGCGGAAGCGCAGAAGATATTCGATATGGGCGTGGAGATTAAAACCAACGTCACCGTCGGCAAAGATATACCCTACGAGAAGTTGCAGCAGGACTTTGACGCCGTATTCGTCGGTATCGGCGCCCATGGCGGCAAGAAGCTCCACGCACCCGGTGAAGATGCGCCGAACGTTTACAGCGGAGTCGAATACCTTCGCCTGGTGAACAGCGGGAAGCCACCGGAGGTTGGAGATAAGGTGGTCGTCGTCGGCGGCGGTGATACGGCGATCGACGCCGCACGGGTCGCCCTGAGGCTCGGCGCCAAGGTCACCCTGCTCTATCGCCGCACGCGCAACGAGATGCCGGCCATCGAGGAGGAGATCGTTGGCGCCGAAGAGGAGAACATCGAGTTTCACTTCCTTGCCGCCCCGATTGAGATTATCCAGAAGGATGGTTTGGCTGTCGAAATGCGCTGCCAGAACATGGAGCTCGGCGAACCGGATGAATCCGGCAGACGCCGCCCGGTGCCGATCGAGGGAGATGAATTCACCATTCCTGTCACCGCGGTCATCTCGGCGATCTCCCAGGAGCCTGACTGGGGCGGATTGGATCACCTGCACGAGGGCAGGGACTGGGTCAAGGTGGACGAATACGGTCAGACCAAATACGAAGGGACATACGCCGGCGGCGATGTCCTGGATCTGGGACTGGTGACGATTGCAATCTATCAGGGTCGCCGAGCCGCCGACACGATTCATAATCGGTTCCGCGGGATTGAACTGAAGCCGGAGGAGATGAAGAAGGTTATCAGCGCCGACAAGCTTCTGCTCGACTGGTACGAGAACGCCCAACGTCATGAGGCGACGAAGATCCCCCCCGATGAGCGGTTCAAGGATCCGTGGTCGGAGATAACAGAAACGCTGCCTGACAGCGACATTATCGCTGAAGCCAGACGCTGTATGAGCTGCGGTATATGCTTCGACTGCGGCAATTGCTGGAGCTACTGCGGCGAGAACGTGGTTGTCAAACCGCTCGTACCCGGCGATCCGTACAAGTTCAAACTCGAACTGTGCAACGGTTGCGATAAATGCGCTGAAAACTGCCCTTGCGGATACCTCGAGATGAAAGATCCAGCAAGTCTACCATAAACATATCTAACTCTTAGGAGGAGTTCAAATGATCTTCGAATGGGAAGATATCAAAATCGAAGTTGATGAAGACGGTTTTATGCAGGAACCGGATCAGTGGAACGAACGCGTTGCGCTGGCTCTGGCGAGCACCGAGGGTGTTTCCGAGCTGACCGATGAGCATTGGAAGCTCGTCAACTACCTTCGTGAGTATTACCAGAAATTCGGCATTGCGCCGATGATTCGCAAGCTTTGCAAGGAAACCGGGTTTCCACTGAAAAAGGTCTACGAACTGTTTCCGTCAGGACCGGCAAAGGGCGCCTGCAAGGTCGCAGGTCTCGCCAAACCGACCGGTTGTGTCTGATCGGTTTATAAATATGCGGGATTTTCGAGGTGCTTAAGCCTTGAAAATCCCGCATGATATATGCGTCATCTCTATTCCATTTGGTTGTAATACCGAGTATGCGGTTCGATGACATCCTGAAGAGGAGAGAGAAGGCCGTCAAAACCAGATGGCTGAATCTCACCCTGGATACATATCCCGCCGATTCGTCCGGATTCCTGAAAAATCAGAAGAATCAGTTCCTTAATCCTGTTGGAAACACTATTTCCCGGGAGATCGGTGTATTATACCGGTCGTTTCTGACCGAGACTGATCCTGAAACCATCGCCAATTCCCTTGACAGCATCATCAGGATCAGGTCCGTGCAGGAGTTCTCACCCTCTCAGGCGACCGGTTTCATCCTTCTCCTTAAACGCGCGGTCAGGGAGGAGCTTGCCGATGAGATACGATCCGCAGACTGTTTCGATGAACTGCAGCGTTTCGAGTTGAAGGTTGACGAGATGGCGCTGGCGGGGTTTGACGCATACGCGAGGTGCCGGGAGAGGCTGTTCGAGGTGAAGCTGAATGAGCTTAGACGCCAGACGAGCATCTCCCTGGCGCGATACAATCGTACCGGTCAACAGTCGGAGCAGTTAAATGATTCCTGAATCAGCGGGCATCCATAACATTGAAAGGCGGGGAGGTGTCGTCACATGAACGCCCTGTTTTCCCTGGTTGCAGTCGTCGTCCTGATGTTGCTGGCGCTGTTCGGAACATATGGCGCCGGTCTGCAGTACCTTTTCGGTGTTATTATTCCCTACATTGCCATCGTTACCTTCCTGGTCGGATTTGTCCTGCGCGTTGTCAGGTGGGCGCGGTCACCGGTTCCTTTTCGGATTCCGACCACGTGCGGGCAGCAGAAGTCCCTGCCTTGGATAAAACACCATGAGCTCGAAAATCCGAGTAACGGCTTCAGTGCATTTCTGCGCATGGCGCTGGAGATACTGTTTTTCCGCTCCCTGTTCCGCAACACGAAAGCCGATCTCAAGAGCGGGCCCAAGCTGGTTTACGGCTCCAACAAGTGGCTCTGGCTGGGTGGTCTGGTCTTTCATTGGTCTTTGCTGGTTGTATTCATCAGGCATTTCAGATTTTTTACCGAGCCGGTCCCGTTCGGCATCAACCTGCTCGAAGAACTGGATTCATTCTTCCAGGTGGGACTGCCGATAATCTACATCACC
Source organism: bacterium (assembly GCA_025774605.1). Taxonomy (GTDB): domain Bacteria; phylum Electryoneota; class AABM5-125-24; order Hatepunaeales; family Hatepunaeaceae; genus JALGVR01. Next base: position 35,035 of record JALGVR010000001.1, read on the forward strand.
GATATTCTGCTGCTGGGTGCGCTGACCTACCTGGTGGGACGCAGGCTGCTTGACGCCAGGCTCCGATACATCTCGCTCAACGCGGATTACTTTCCCCTGTTCCTGATCCTGGGCATCGGTTGCACCGGCGCCTGGATGCGGTACTTCGCCAAGGTCGACATCGTCGGAGTCAAACAGCTCAGCCTGGGGCTGTTCAACCTTCATCCGGTGGTTCCGGAGGGGATAGGCGCCTTCTTCTACATCCACCTGTTTCTGGTGAGCGTTCTGATCGCCTATTTCCCGTTCAGCAAGCTGATGCACATGGGAGGGATATTCCTCAGCCCGACCCGCAACCTGGCTAACAACAACCGCGTGAAACGACATGTCAATCCCTGGAATCCCGTGGTAAAGATACACACCTACGAGGAATACGAGGATGAGTTCAGGGAGGTCATGAAGGAAGCGGGCATGCCGTTGGAAAAGGAGTAACGATGTCTGAAACACCAACACCGGAAGAACTGGTCAAAGTGGACTACAAACCGCCTCGCAAGGCTTGGATGGACAGCAAGCCGGAGATGCGCCGGGGTGTTATCAACTGGTCGGCAGTGCCCAAGAACGTGGAATATCTGGATCTTCCCTTTCCCCGCAAATGGCAGCCGACCGATGATGACTGGAAGCTTCCGGAGAACTGGAAGGAGATTATCCTCGAAGGGATGAGGGATCGACTCAAGCGGTTCCGCACCTTCCAGATCTTCATGGATATCTGTGTCCGATGCGGCGCCTGTGCCGATAAATGCCACTTCTTCATCGGCTCCGGCGATCCGAAGAACATGCCGGTCCTCCGGGCTGAACTGCTGAGGGCCGTGTACAGGAGGGAGTTCAATCTTGCCGGTAAGCTGATGGGCAGGATGGCGGGGGCGCGGGAATTGACGGTTCCGGTGCTCAAGGAATGGTTTTACTACTTCTTCCAGTGCACCGAATGCCGCCGCTGTTCGGTCTTCTGTCCCTACGGCATCGACACCGCCGAGATCACCATGATGGCGAGGGAGCTAATGAACCTCATCGGTGTCAGCATCGACTGGATAGTAACCCCCGCCGCCAACTGCTTCCGCACCGGAAATCACCTCGGTATCCAGCCGCACGGCTTCCAGGACAGCGTCAATTTTGCGATAGACGACCTCGAGGACATCACCGGCATCAGGGTTGACGCGCCGGTCAACCGGAAGGGCGCGGAGATTCTGTTCGTCGTGCCCTCGGCGGACTACTTCGCCGACCCCCACTACTACGGCTTTCTCGGTTATATGGCGCTGTTTCATGAGATCGGTCTTGACTACACGTTCAGCTCGTTCGCCTCGGAGGGCGGCAACTTCGGCCTGTTTCACTCCAACGAGATGATGAAACGGTTGAACTCCAAGATCTACATGGAAGCCAAACGACTGGGCGTCAGGTGGATACTCGGCGGCGAGTGCGGTCACATGTGGCGCGTGCTGAACCAGTACATGGACACGATGAACGGCCCCGCCGACTTCCTCGAGGTGCCGAAATCGCCGCTGACCGGCACGGTGTTCGAGAATGCGAAATCCACCAGGATGGTGCATATCTGCGAGTTCACCGCCGACCTGATCAAACACGACAAGTTGAAGCTGGACAAGAGCCGCAATGATCGCTGGCGGGTGACATTCCACGATTCGTGCAACCCGGCGCGGGCGATGGGCATACTGGAGGAGCCGCGTTACATCATCAATAACGTCTGCAACAACTTCTTTGAGATGCCTGAGGGCACGACGCGCGAGCAGACCTTCTGCTGTGGCGCCGGTGCCGGGCTGGGCACCGAGGAGAACATGGAGATGAGGATGCGCGGCGGTCTGCCGCGAGCCAACGCGGTCAAATACGTACACGACAAGTACGACGTAAACCTGCTGACCTGCATGTGCGCCATCGACAAGGCGGTGCTGCCGGCGCTGATGGATTACTGGGTGCCCGGTGTACAGATCGGCAGTGTTCACGAACTGGTCGGGAATGCACTGATTATGAAAGGGGAAAAGAAGAGATCGAATGACCTGCGCGGCGAACCGATACCGGGAAAGGAGGCGGCTGAAGATGTTTGACGGCTGGAAGATCATCGTCGGGCTGATCATATTCATCACTCTGGCGACTGTTCCTTTCTGGTATGATGCGGCTGCGGGGAAGGGGACGGATGCGCCGGACATCCGGATTGAGACGAAGGACGTTCCGGGCAGGGATCAGTGTGTGATGCCGGCGGAATACATGAGGTCTGATCACATGGAGCTGCTGAACGAGTGGCGCGACCAGGTGGTCAGGGGCAACCAGAGGGTTCATGTAACAGCTGATGGCCGAAAATACAGCCGCAGCCTTACCAATACCTGCCTGGATTGCCATTCCAACAAGGATACGTTCTGTGACAGGTGTCACGATTACATGTCAGTCAAGCCGTATTGCTGGGAATGCCATCTCGAACCGGAGGTGATGAAATAATGGGTCTCGACAGAAGAAATTTCATAAAGATCGCCGGCTTGTCAACCCTGGGACTGGCAGGGAAACCCGCCGTTGATGCCATTGCCCGCATCAGGCTGCCGGAGGAGGCCCCCCTGACGGCGAAACGTTGGGCGATGGTCATCGATTTGAGGAAGTGCAGGGAAAATCCGGACTGCAACGAAGCCTGTATTCATGCCTGTCACAAGGTTCACAACGTCCCGGATTTCAAGAACCCGAAGGATGAGATCAAGTGGATATGGGAGGAGCGGTTCGAGCACGCCTTCCATGACCAGTCACAGGAGTATGCTGACGAGAGCCACAGGGAGTTGCCGGCGCTGGTACTCTGCAATCACTGCGACGATCCGCCCTGCGTCAGGGTATGCCCGACCGAGGCGACCTGGAAGCGTGATGAGGACGGCGTTGTGATGATGGACTGGCACCGCTGCATCGGCTGTCGTTACTGTCTGGCGGCTTGTCCTTACGGCGCGCGCAGCTTCAACTGGCGCGATCCCAGACCCTTCATCGAGGAGATTGAACCCGATTTCCCCACCCGCATGAGGGGTGTGGTTGAGAAATGCACGTTCTGCGAAGAGCGTCTGGCGAGGGGTGAAATGCCCGCCTGCGTGGAAGCCTGCGACGCCGGGGCCTTGACGTTCGGCGACCTCGAAGATCCCGAATCCAGGGTCAGGGAACTGCTTCGGACACACTTCACCATCCGTCGCAAGCCCGGCCTGGGTACGCAACCGTCTGTTTACTACATAATATGAGGGAGGCATGTTAGAGAAAGCGTTAAGCGGCAGCAGGGGATACTGGATATGGCTCGCCGTCCTGGTCGGCATTATCTTCATCGGCTTCCTCTTCTGGCTCAAGCAGTTCCACCAGGGGTTGATGATCACCGGGCTGAGCCGCGATGTCAGTTGGGGGTTCTACATCGCCCAGTTTACCTTTCTGGTCGGCGTGGCCGCTTCGGCCGTGATGGTTGTGCTTCCTTACTATCTTCACAATTACAGGGCATTCGGCAAGGTAGTCATACTGGGTGAGTTTCTGGCCATCCCGTCCGTGATCATGTGCATGACGTTCATCTTCGTTGACATGGGGCAGCCGTTCAGGATCCTCAATGTATTCATTCACCCGACGCCGCACTCGATGATGTTCTGGGATACGGTTGCTCTGGGTGGTTATCTGCTGCTTAACCTGTTGATAGGCTGGACGACGCTGGGCGCCGAACGCAAGTCGATCCCGCCGCCCAAATGGATAAAGCCATTCATCATTATTTCCATCCCCTGGGCGGTCAGCATCCACACGGTGACGGCTTTTCTGTACGCGGGGCTCGCCGCGCGTCCCTTCTGGATGACCGCTGTCCTGGCGCCGCGCTTCCTGGCATCGGCGTTCTCGTCCGGCCCCGCGCTGCTGATCCTCCTCATTCTTCTGCTCAGAAAGCTGACGGATTTCGACGCCGGCAGGGAACCGGTGCAGAAGCTGGCGGTGATAGCCGCGTACGCCATGAGCGTAAACGTGTTCCTGATCCTGATGGAGGTGTTTACCGCACTTTACAGCGGCATACCGGAGCATTCGATACATCTTAAGTATATGTTCGTCGGAATCGAGGGAAATATGGCATTGGTGCCGTGGATGTGGTTGTCGTCGATCCTGGCGGTTTTCACTCTTCTCCTGATCATTCCCCCGAAAACCAGGCGCAACGAAGCCGTACTTGCCGTTGCCTGCGTCACGCTGTTTCTCTCTATCTGGATCGACAAGGGCATGGGAATGATCGTCGCCGGATATGTCCCCAACCCGTTGGGCGAGGTTACCCAATATTTCCCGACCGTGCCCGAGCTGCTCATCTCGCTGATGGTCTATGCTGTCGGGGCGCTTATCATTACGGTTCTGTACAAGGTTGCGTTGTCTGTCAGGGCGAGCGTTGCGTAGATCGAACCACATGATGAAGAACCGGGTTTGGGCGGCTGCAGGAATGAGGCGGTGTAGCGCGGAAGGCGGATATGGCGCGTTATCCGGCGTTATCCGGAATCTCATTAAGCCCCATATTGAAACTTGGAAAGGCGGAGTGTTATAAGTGGAGGTGGTTGTCATAGGCGGATCCGCCGCCGGACTTAAGGCGGCCTGCCGTATCAGCAGACTGCAGCCGGACGCAGGGGTCAGAGTCCTCGTCAAGGACAGGCGCTTCGCGTATTCCAACTGTGGACTGCCCTATTACCTGTCCGGCGACATCGAGAGCTTTGACGCGCTCATCACCGCTCCCAACGGCACGATCAAGGATGAGAGATACTTTCGTGATGTGAAGAATGTCGAAGTTTTCACCGGGCGTGAGGTTGTCAAGATTGACCGCGACGCCAGGTTGATCCGCTGCCATGATTCCGAAAGGAATCGGGAGGAGACGTATCCATTCGACAGGCTGGTGCTCTCAACGGGATCAAGCCCGATTATACCGGCGATCCCGGGTGTGAATGCGCCTGGTGTGCTCACCTTCACCAAGGCCGATGACGCGATCGCGCTGAGAACTGATCTTGAAGCCAATCGCATAAGCAGGATCACCATAATCGGGGCGGGATTCATCGGGCTTGAACTCTGCGAGGCGTTCAGGGCGATGTGGGGGGTTGACGTTGACCTCGTTGAGCTGCAGAATCAGGTTCTCTCCGGCCTGGTCGATACGGAACTCTCCGAAATCATTGAGGACGAAATACGCAGCCATGGCGTTAATATCCGGCTTGGGTGCGGTTGTCATGAGATTGTCAGGGAAGGTGAGAGGTTCTGTATCTTCGATCATGCCGGCGAGATGTTCGAATCGGACCGGATAATCATTGCCGCCGGTGTTCGTCCGAATGTCGAGCTGGCGAGGGAGGCCGGCCTGGAGATCGGGGTGACGGGGGGAATTAAGGTCAACAGTCACCTGCGGACATCGGATCCTGATATTTATGCGGCGGGTGATTGCGTCGAACTGCCCGACGCGGTGGATGGACGGGCCGGGTCATGGACGCTCGGATCGCTGGCGTCGCGCATGGGACGCGTGGTCGGCGACAACATCTGCAACGGCGACTCCCGTTTCGGCCCGGTGGTCGGTACGACCGTGCTTAAGATATTCGACATCACCATCGGTTCGGCGGGGCTTACCAGAGCGGACTGTAAGGATCGGGGTTACGAGATAAATGAGTGCTGGGGAACCTTTCACGATCGCCTGCATTATTTTCCTGAAGCCGGACCCACCAGAGCCAAGATAATATATGATCCGACCGATGGCAGGATTCTCGGCTTCCAGGCGGTCTCGCACGGCAATATCGTGCACACCCTGAATATTGCGTCGCAGATCATGCGCAACAGCGGGACGCTGGATGACCTGAACGATATAGAGCATGCATATTCTCCGCCGTTTGCACAGCAGTTCGAGACCCTTCACTACCTTGCATTTATTGCGGAGAACAGCCGCGTCGCCGGTGTGAAGCTTGTATCGCCGGCCGAGTTCACCAGCCTGCCCGATGAGACGCTGATTCTCGACGTACGGACAAAGGCTGAGATCGAAGGACGGCCACTCAATGGTGGAACGCGGCGTGTAATCGAGATACCGGTCGAAGAGCTGAGGGCGCGTTTGAACGAAATACCCAGTGCCGGCAAGGTTGTAACTGTCTGTCAAATGGGGGGACGCGGCTGGGACGCGGCGCTGATGCTGAGACGCGCCGGATTCACGGACGTCGGGATTCTCGCCGGAGGGGCTCTATTTTTGCCAACCGGTACTGCAGCTTGAGATGAATATAAAATGAATATGGAACAGCGCTATGCCCCTGACCTGCTGTGGCATTAACCATCGTACAGGCTCCCTCGCAGACAGGGAGCCTTTTCAGCTTCAACGCGGCGAACTGGCTCAGGCGACGCTTGACTTCAAACGGATCTCCGGCGTGGAGGAGCTGGTCGTCCTGGCGACATGCAACCGCGTCGAGTTCTACTGCCGCGGCGCCGAAAAGCCCGACCCGAGGAATTCAATCATCGAGTTCTTTCGGCGGCGCGGCGTCGGGCAGCCGGAGCGGCTGCGACAGCATTGGTTCTTCCGTCAGGGAACGAGTGTAGCGCGGCATCTGTTCAAGGTGGCGTCAGGGCTCGACTCGCCGCTGCTTGGCGAGTATCAGGTTCTCGGTCAGGTCAGGGACGCTTACAGCCTTGGTTGTTCAGTCAGCGGTCCGGGCAAGTTTCTGCACAAGCTCTTTCACCATGCCTTCCAGATCGCCAAGCGGGTTCATTCAGAAACCGGGATAGGCGCAGGAGTTCAGGGTTTGGCGGGCGCTTCCCTGGAGCTGGTCAGGAAGCGGTTCGATGGTGAGCTTGCCGGCAGGCGGGCTCTGATCGTCGGCGTCAACAGCTCCACGGAGATGCTGTTGTCGCGGCTCGTGCGAGAGGGAGTTGATGTCACCGTCGCCAACAGGACCGTGTACAGCGCCGAGAAGATTGTCCGACCGTTCAACTCGACGGCAATCGCTCTTGATGATATGGATGAAGCGCTCAATACGGTTGACATGCTGTTCAGCGCCACATCCACCCCCGATTTCATGGTCGAGCCGGAGAGACTTTTACAGCGGGATCCCGGGCGTATGCTGGTCGCGGTGGACCTGGCGATTCCACGCGACATAGACCCGCGTGTCGGGGATAACGAGCGTGTATTTCTGCTTGACCTCGACGACCTGAAGCATTACCTTGATTCCGTGCGGGAGGAGCGTGCGACTGATCTGCCCTACGCGTTGGAACTGATCGAGGAGCAGGTCAAGGCTTACGAATTCTGGCGACGCAACACCGTTAAGGGTGGAAACAGCGCGCTGAGACAGATACTGGAGCAGGACCGCCGGGACATCCTGTCCAAGTTCAGGGAAGGCTTCCGCCGCGGTGACCTGAAGGCGCTCGACGCGCTCACCAAGAACCTCTACCGGCAATTCCTCCGCAGGATGAACAACTCCAGCGCTGATTGAGATCCGTCCGATGCCCTGTGTGTCCGGAGGTGGTTTTTCAGCGTTTTATTTATGGGGCGGCACTCGGGGTGATTATATCGAACGGGGCGCTTGACATCGCATTTCGCACTTACCAAGGGATTGCAGTTAACGGTGAACTTTGACGATCCCCCGCATTCTCCCTTACGTCAATGGGGGGGGGGTGTACAAATGCAGAGAACAATCTGCCCCCATTAATATTTCGGGGGCAACTTATGGTTCCATTTCCACATGTCATTCTGAACTAAGTCATAACATTCTGAACGAAATCATAACATTCTGAATTAATCGTGTCATTCTGAACGAAGTGAAGAATCTCATTTCCTTCCATCGGGAAGATCCTTCGCTGCGTTCAGGGCGACAATACAGTCAACCGCCCCCATTATTAACAATATAACTTATAGAAGCGAGTCATGTACCTTCCTCTCTTTTTTAATGCCGACCTGACGAACTGCCTGGTTATCGGCGGAGGTGATGTGGCTCTCCGCAAGATAGAAGTATTGCTGAAAGCCGGCTGTAATCTCCTGGTCATCTCACCGCGGACTGTCGCCGGGATATCGGAACTCATCAGGGACGGGAAGGTCGCCCATCTGCGCCGGAAATACGAATATGGCGACTGTATGGGTAATCAGTTGATAATTTCGGCAACAAGCGACAGTGAAGTAAATACGCAGGTTTCTGAGGAGGCGCGCGCCCTGGGCATACCGGTAAACGTTGTGGACGAACCTGATCTCTGCAGCGTGATTTTCCCGGCGATCGAACGGGATGAACCGCTGACGATCGCGGTCAGCACCGGTGGCAGGGCTCCGTTCATGGCTGCTGAACTGCGTGACAGGCTGAGGGGGACGGTTAAGGGGTGGGGCAGATGGGTCGAGATCGCCGGGGAGTTCAGGGAGTCGGTCAGAAAAGCCGTTACGGAACCGGCTGAGCGCGGCGGATTGTACCGCAGGTTCGTTGCCGCGGGGATGCCTCCCGATGAGGTAGCGCCCCCCGAAGATCCCGACCTTGACAGGTGGATGGACTGGCTGCAAAGACTTGAGGACATGAACAGATGAGCCGTGACACCTCGGAAACTGGAACCATTTACCTGGTGGGCGCAGGCCCGGGACATCCCGGCTTGATAACCAGGCTCGGTCACCAACTGTTGCAGGATTGCGACGCGGTGGTTTACGACGACCTGGCTCCGTATGAGCTGGTCGCCGAGCTGCCGCCGAATATCGTCAGGTATTACGTGGGTAAACGCGCCGGCAGGCATTCCCAGCCGCAGAAGGAGACCAACAGCCTGCTGATCAGCCTGGCGGAAAAGGGGCTGAACGTGGTCAGGTTGAAGGGCGGCGATCCGTTCATCTTCGGCAGGGGCGGTGAGGAGGTAACCAGGCTCAAGGAGGCGGGGGTGCCCTTCCGGATCGTTCCCGGCGTGACGGCGGTCACAGCTGTCGCTGCGGGCGCCGGCATTCCGCTGACCGACCGGCGGGATGCAGCATGGCTGCTGATGGCGACAGGTCATGAAGCTGCTTCTGCGTCGCTGCCGGTACCGTGGGAGGAGATCGCCGCACTCAGGGGGGGGACAGTGGTGATTTACATGGGTGTCGGCGCATTGCCGGAGATTGTGAAACGGTTGATATCGGGTGGAGCGGCGCCGGATACTCATGCGGCGGTGGTCGTCAGCGGTTATACGGGCGCTCAGCGGATTGTTACTGCGGAGCTCGCCGATCTGCCGCGATCCTGCGCGGAGCAGGATGTGCAACCGCCGGCGCTGGTGATACTTGGTGACGTGGTGAAGCGGATGGATGGGGTGGGCTGGATGCAGCCGGGTGTGCTGGCCGGCAGGAGGATACTGATTACTCGACCATACGAGGCTTCCGCCGAAATCTGCGGCATACTGCGCAAGTATGGCGCCGAGCCGCTGCCGTTGCCGACCATTGAAATCCGACCGTTTGAGGATGTTCCGGGCTGGGACGGCTTTGAACGGTCGTCGGGGCGTCACGGCTGGATTGTTTTCACCAGCCGCGCCGGCGTCCAACATTTCCTGGATGGTTTATCACGGCGCGGTCATGATCTGCGCTCCCTGCATGATCTTGAGATTGCCGCGGTCGGACCGGGAACCGCTGGTGCTTTGTGGGAGAGGGGACTGAAAGCCGGTTTGGTCCCGACTGTCGCCACGGTGGAGCGGTTGGCCGAGGAGTTAACCGCGGAAAAGAACCTGCGTGGAGCGGTTGTCGTAAGGGTTCGCGGCGATCTAAGCGATGATACGATCGAGAAAGCCGTCGCTTCGAAGGGGGCAGGGATTGTCCGGTTGACGGTCTATCGCACCATGACCCCCGAATGGGAGCCGCACTGGGTGGAGAACGTCAAGGAATATCCCCCGGATTACATCACTTTCACGAGTGGCTCGACGGTTGACGGGTTCGTCAAAATCCTCGGTCGGGGAGAGGCGTTGTCGGTGGCTGCGCGGTCGAAGGTCGTATCAATCGGTCCCGTGACGACAAAGGTGATCGAGGATTATGGTATGGAAGTCGCGGCGGAAGCCGCATTGCACACTCAGGAAGGGGTGGTGAAGGCGATTCTTCTTCTGGGGAGGCCGGTCACTCCTGTCTGACCAATGCACAGACATCAGATCCCGTTGGGCATGGGGGGAAAGTTCAAGCTTCACTAAGAAATTCCTTCTTGAACTTTTCCCATGATACCGTTTGCCTTTCCCGAAACTCCTTGCGCGCCTTTTCAACGTCGCGCTTAAGTGTGGGATCTGAGAGTATCTCGAGTGTGTCCAACAAGTCCTGGTATTCGTCCAAGGGAACACCCACGACCGGCTTGTCGCATTTGATGGTTAATGTGGGCATTGAGCCTCCAGGTCTTAATGTTCTAACAACCGCAATAAATCATCCCTTGTCAGTCCCGCCTGGTGCAAAATCCCAAGTAAGGTGCCCGGCGAGAGATCTTTATGTAAAGGAATGACGACTCGGAATCCGCCTTTACGCAAGCTCACATGACTGCCCTTCTGACGCACTTTCTTGAAACCGTCATTGGTCAAAGCGCGTATCAGATCATCGCCGGAAAGAACCGGCAGCTTAGGCATGAGCGGGAACTCTAATGGGATAGAGAGCCACAACGGACTCCGTCACCGGCAGGTCCTCGTCGCCGAAGCTCTCAAGATAGAGCTCCACCGCCTCTTGGAGGTTGGCTTGCGCCTCCTCGATGGTTTTCCCCTGGCTCACCACCCCCAGCTCAAGACATCGCGCCACGAACCAACGTTTCTCCTTAGTGATGATTGATGTAAGTTCATTGCTCTTCATTTTGATCCCTTGTCGGATTTAATGGTTATTGTGGGCATTGAGCCTCCAAATTTGGTGGGACGGGTATTACTGGCTTTCGTTTATGGCGCTGTTAAAGATCTCATTTGACAGCACTATTAATATATATCCTTACGATCACCTATTTCCAAGACCAGCACTTCCGGTTTTTTACGGTAAATGCGGTACAGAATGCGCCAATCACCCACCCGCCAGGATCGAACGCCGAGGTAAACACCATCCAGAGCTTTCCCTTGATAAGGATCTGCAGCGATTTCAAGAAGAGCGGCGCGAAGCCTCTGGGCGAGTGCAGGATTGTTCTTCATCTTCTTTAGCTGGCGCGCCACCTTGGAGGAAATTTTAAGCTTCACTCATCTCCCTGCGCCAGAATTCCTCAAAGTCGATGCTTTTCCCATCCTCGTGCTCTTTGATAGCCGCGCGGATGTCGCTCATGAGCCGGCGGTTGGAGAGAACCTCGATGGTCTCCCTGAGAGCGTCATACTCATCTGAGGGGATAACCACAACCGGCTTGTCGGATTTGATGGTTATTGTGGGCATTGAGCCTCCAAATTCAAGTGGGACGGGCATTCCTGGCTGTCGCCTTATTGTGCTGTCAAAGGTCTCCTTTGACAGCACTTTTAGAAGGCGTTTGACGCCATTACATATGGTAACCTGTGAGTTCCTTCAGGTACAGAGCCCTCTCGTATGCCGCCGGTTCGGCAACCGATTTCTGACTCATCGAACCTTTGACCTGGCTGATTGAGACATAATCGTGCTTCTTAAACCAGGTTGTAATATAGTCCAGCACCGTCTCCAGGTAATCGATACCGTTCTTTATCAGTGCGCTGCACATCATGGTAGCGTCAGCCCCCGCCATCAAAAGTTTGATTGCGTCGGCAGCGGTGTGAACGCCACCGGTGGCTGCCATCGATAAGTTCACCCGGCCGTATAGAATCGAGATCCAGCGCTGCGCCAGATGACTTGTACCGGTGTGGCTGAGGGAGATGCCTGATTTAACCCTCAGGTTTTCGATGTCGATGTCCGGCTGGTAGAAGCGGTTGAACATCACCAGACCGTTGGCGCCCGCCTCCAGGAAACGGCTTGCCATGGCGGGAATCGAGGTGAAGAACGGGTGAATCTTAACCGCCACGGGTATTTTAACCTCAGGCTTCACTGCCTTCAGAACGTCGATGTAGTCGTCCTCCAACCGCGCGCCCTCGACATCGGGGTCGGTGGCGATGTAGTAGAGATTGAGCTCGACTGCATCAGCACCAGCCTCTTCGATCTTGCCTGCATATTTGATCCAGCCTCCGGTCGATACGCCGTTGAGACTGCCGATCACGGGAATATCAACCGCACCCTTAACCCTCTGTAGATGCTCGAGATATTCCTCACCGTCCAAACGGTAGCTTTCCGGTTCGGGGAAGTAACTGAGCGCTTCAGCGAAGCTGTCGGTGCCCTGGGTTGTGTGATAGTGGTGCTCCAGCGCCTCGTTGGTGATCTGCTCCTTAAAACAGTGAATGAAGAACAACAGCCGCTGCGCCCGCATCCTCCATACGCTTGATGTTGTCCAGCGAGGTCATCAGCGGCGAAGCTGAAGGTACCAGGGGATTTTTTGCGGCAAGCCAAGATATTCTGTTGAAAGATCCATTTGAATCCTGTGTAAGTTTTGAAAGTATAGGATTGCGAAGTCATTACAGATTATTTCATAGAACTCGGGTGTGTCCATGCTACCCGAAGGTGAGACACGGGCAGCAGAGCTACCCGTGCCACACTGTCGGATATATCTGGACGACTGAAGTCGTCCCTCCCCTTATAATGGGGAACAACTATGCAATGGGGAGCGCCGACTTCAGTCGGCGTCCTTGGGGCGTCGCATAAACTCTGTTTCCCTACTCCTTTTCAGCGGCGGTTTCGTTGCTGAAGTCGAGCTTCGAAAGCTGTTCGTAGTATCTCCAGCGCGCCAGCGTATCCTTCTGGAAATAGTCGGATAGTTCCTTTGCCCGTTCGGGTTTGAACCTGGTCAGCATTTTGAAGCGCGTCTCGCTGTAAGCGAAATCCTTGACCGGAATTGATGGCGGCTTGGAGTCCAGCTTCAGCGGATTCTTGCCTTCCTTTGCCAGGTCGGGATTGTAGCGGTACAGCGGCCAGACGCCACTGTTGACAGCCAAAACCTGGTGCTCCATCCCTTTCCCCATGTCGATGCCGTGGGCGATGCAGTGGCTGTATGCGATGATCAGCGAGGGACCGTCGTAGTTCTCCGCTTCGATTAACGCCCGGACGCACTGCCCGTCATTGGCGCCCATTGCGACCTGCGCGACATAGACATGCCCGTAGTTGATGGCCATCATGCCCAGGTCCTTGCGCGGGATGGGCTTGCCTGATGCGGCAAATTTTGCCACTGCGCTGAGTGGTGTTGCCTTCGAACATTGACCGCCGGTGTTGGAGTAGACGCCGGTGTCGAGCACCAGGAGATTCACGTTCCTGCCCATCGCCAGAACGTGGTCGAGACCGCCGTAGCCGATATCGTAAGCCCAGCCGTCACCACCCATCCCCCAGACGCTCTTCCTGACAAGTGCATCACAGACCTCGAGCAGATGTTTCGCCTCCCAGCTATCGATCTTCTGAAGTTTCTTCTTCAGAATCGCCACACGATTGCGCTGTTCGTTGATCTCCGCTTCATCAACCTGCCTGCACTCGCGCAGAGCATCTGCAAGCTCACCGCCGATCTCGTCGCGCAGCCTGTCCATCAGCTCAAATGAAAACTCGCGGTGTTTGTCGATGGTCAGGCGCAGACCGAGAGCAAACTCCGCCGTATCCTCGAAGAGCGAATTGTTCCAGGTCGGGCCAAGTCCGTCCTTATTGACCGCCCAGGGGGTTGTCGGCAGGTTGCCGCCGTATATCGATGAGCAGCCGGTGGCGTTGCCGATTATGGCGCGGTCACCGAAGAGCTGACTGACCAGCTTGACGTAGGGAGTTTCGCCGCAGCCGGCGCAGGCGCCGGAGAATTCAAACAACGGCTCGAGAAACTGCGAACCCTTAACCGAATTGATCCTGACCTTGGTGCGGTCGACAACCGGCAGGCTGAGGTAAAACTTGAAATTCTCACGCTCCGTCTCCCTGAGCGGCGGCTGAGGCGCCATGTTCAAAGCCTTGCGCTTCGGTTCCTTCTTGTCCTTGACCGGACAGACTTCAACGCAGATGGTGCAGCCGGTGCAGTCTTCCGGCGCGACCTGTACGGTGTATTTCATTCCCTTGAAGTCCTTCGCCTTGTAATCGGCCGACTTGAATGTCGGGGGGGCGTCTCTGAGCAATTCCGGATCATAGACCTTGTGCCTGATCGCCGCATGGGGACAGGCGATGATGCACTTGCCGCACTGCGTGCAGAGATCCGCTTCCCAGACCGGGATTTCAAGGGCAATGTTGCGCTTCTCCCACTGCGTCGAAGCTGTCTGAAAGATCCCGTCCACCGGAAAGGCGCTGACCGGCAGGGTGTCACCATTGTTGGATATGATCGTGCCCAGGACATCCCGCACGTATTGCGGGGCTTCATCGGATACCGGTGGCGGCTGCTCGAAATCGGACGTTACGTGATCCGGCACGGGAACTTCATGCATGTGCGCCACAGCCTGGTCGACGGCGTTGAAGTTCATCTGCACGATCTTATCGCCCTTGGCGCCGTAAGTCTTCTTGATCGATTCCTTAATGTGTTCGATTGCTTCATCACGGGGAAGAATTCCAGAGATGGCGAAGAAACAGGTCTGCATGATCGTGTTGACACGTTCACCCATGCCGGTCTCGCGTGCAACCTTGTAAGCGTCGATCACGTAGAATTTCATCTTTTTGTCGATAATCGTCCGCTGGAACGAGCGCGGCAGCGTATCCCAGACCTTGTCCGGCGGCGCGTAGCTGTTCAGCAGGAAGGTTGCTCCGTCCACCGCCGTTGACAGCATGTCGTATTTCTCGAGAAACACGGTCTGGTGACAGGCGATGAAGTTGGCTTTGTGCACCAGATAAGTTGAACGAATCGGAGCCGGTCCGAAACGGAGATGCGATACGGTGATCGCGCCGGACTTCTTCGAATCATAGACAAAGTAGCCTTGGGCGAAGTTATCAGTTCCTTCGCCGATTATCTTGATCGAGTTTTTATTTGCCCCGACAGTACCATCAGCGCCCAGACCATAGAACAGGCATCGTTTAACGTCGTCACCCTCGACGGAGAAGTCGTGGTCATAATCGAGGCTGAGGTGTGTAACGTCGTCCTCGATGCCGACGGTAAAGCGACGTTTCGGGTTGTCCTTCTTAAGTTCGTCGAAGACCGCCTTGACCATTGCCGGAGTGAACTCCTTGGATGAGAGCCCGTACCGCCCGCCGATGATCTTGGGGAAGGTCTTCCAGGGGGGCGTGTCAGACATCGATTCGGATATTGCGGTGACCACGTCCTTATAGAGCGGTTCACCGTCGGCGCCCGGCTCCTTGGTGCGGTCGAGAACCGCGATGGACTGCGTTGTCACGGGCAGCGCACCGATGAAGTGTTTCACTGAAAACGGTCTGAACAGCCTGACCTTGATGACGCCGACCTTCTCGCCTGTGCCGACAAGGTAGTCTACGGTTTCATGGGCGGCTTCGACGCCGGAACCCATCAGCACGATGATCCTCTCGGCTTCAGGGTGCCCCACGTAATCGAACAGGTTATAGCGGCGACCGACGACCTTATGGAAGCGGTCCATGACCTTCTGGACGATGTCCGGAGCCGCTTCATAGAAAGGATTGATACGCTCGCGCGCCTGGAAGAACACATCCGGGTTCTGGGAAGATCCCCGCAATTCCGGCTTTTCGGGTCTCATGCCGCGCTGGTGATGTTCATGCACTTTCTTCTCGTCGATCATCGCGCGCATGTCATCTTCGGTCAATGCTTCGATCTTCTGCACCTCGTGCGAGCTGCGGAAACCGTCGAAGAAATGAATGAACGGGACGCGGGTTTCGAGTGTCGCCGCGGTTCCGACAAGCGCCAGATCCATTATTTCCTGGATCGATCCGGAGGAGAGCAATCCCCAGCCGGTGGAACGCACTGCCATGATGTCGCTGTGATCGCCGAAGATCGAGAGCGCATGGGTGGCGATCGTACGAGCCGAGACATGGAAGCAGGTCGGGGTCAGCTCGCCGGCTATTTTGAACATGCTCGGGATCATCAGCAGCAGACCCTGCGAGGCGGTGAAGGTGGTGGTCAGGGCGCCCGATTGCAGCGCGCCGTGAACGGCTGCCGAGGCGCCGCCTTCGCTCTGCATTTCGATAACCTGTGGTATGGTGCCCCAGATGTTGCGTTTTCCTTCCGCCGACCATTGGTCAGCCCATTCGCCCATGTTCGACGACGGGGTGATGGGGTATATGGCGATCACCTCGTTCAGGTGATGCGCTACGTATGCGGCGGCTTCGTTGCCGTCGATGGTTACCTTGTGTCTATTCACTGTATCTCCTTAATTAAGGGATGGTTAATCGTTCAGGTTGTATGCAATGTAAGATAGTTGTTCTCATTTATTGGCGCCCCTGGCGCGGGCACGGAGACCCGCGCCGCTGTGTCGGTTAAAACCTGCATTGTCAATCACACCTTGACCAAGTATGCCTTTTGAATGATAGACTGACATTGTAATTGATCAATCTCTTTCAGTGGGGCGGGACTCCGCGCCTGCCCGGATCTGCTATCTGATTTCCGTTCGACCATCCAGCGACTGTTGCAGCGTGCTGTCATCGACCAATTCAAGATCGCTCCCCATCGGTATGCCGCGCGCGATGCGGGTGACCCGGACCTTGAACGGCTGGCAGGCACGGGCGATGTACAGCGCGGTGGTCTCACCCTCTGAAGTTGGATTTGTGGCGATGACGACCTCGCGGACTTCAGCGCCCTTAAGACGTTCTAACAGCGGTCCTATCCTGATCTCATCGGGACCCATGCCGTCAAGCGGGGAGATCGCGCCTCCCAGCACATGATAGACGCCCCGCCAACCGCCGGTGCGCTCGATGGCGATGACGTCACCAGGCTCTTCAACCACGCAGATTTTGCTGTGATCGCGGTTGGTGTCGGCGCATATCGGGCAGGGGTCTTCTTCGGACAGTGTCCAGCAGGTGCGGCAAAATGAGACGCGGTCCTTGACCGCGATGAGCGCCTCGGCAAGCGAAAGGGCGAAATCGCGTGGTGATTTAAGAACGTGAAGCGCCATTCTCATGGCGGATTTACGTCCGACACCGGGAAATCCGGAGAGTCTCTCAGCCAGGGACAAAACTGCCGGCGGCAGTCCGGAAGGGGCAGGTTTATCGTTCATCAGGTCTATCGTTGGTAAGTATGAACATTAACATACAGCAATGTAAAAAAATTATCAAGCTCGATCAAGAATATCGCCTGTTATATGGCTTGAATGATCAGTAAAGGTATTACATCTTTACCGTATCGATCCGGTGTGGACCGGTATACTTCGTTTGAAGATGATAAGTTCCGGGATTGTAAGCATGACGGAGCCCCAATACACTTCGCGAAAAAAAACCCGCCCAGTCATGCTGGGCGGGTTGCGGGTGGGTCGTAAGACCACCAAACGGATTAGCGGTAAGGTCTGTTAACCTTATGATACACGCTTGACCGCACGGGCAGCTTTCCCTTTCGGACCTTCTTCGACCTCGAATTCGACTTCATCACCCTCGTTGAGGGTTCTGAATCCTTCGCTCAGAATCGCGCTCTGATGGACAAAGACGTCCGGACCGCCTTCGATTCCGATAAAACCAAAGCCCTTCTGGTCGTTAAACCATTTGACCTTGCCTTTTATCCGTTGTTCTTCCATTACTACAATCCTTCCTAACTTGGGGATAATTGGTTACCCGTTTCCCCAACCCTGCCGTAAAGCAAAAAAATTCCGCTCAATATAAGAACTGACCGGACCCATACTGTTTTGACTCCCCACATCGGGAATCAATTTAATTTAACCCTAAATATATGTATAGTCAAGCAAAAAGGAGTCTATCATGCAAAAAAGATCTCAAAAAGCTGAGAATCCCGAAAGAAACGGTCTGTTGGGAGGAATATTTTCTGTTTGAGCCTGGAGGGCGGACAGGAATGTCCGCCCTCCAGGCTGTGATCCGAGAGCATTAATTGCACTCCTTGAAGGTGATGAAGTCCATGTTCGCGCTGGCGGGGCGCGGGAACTATTTCACTTCGTCATCGCCCGTCGACCTGCTGATATCGGCTATATCGCTTTCGTCGGTGTAGGATTTGGTCTCAAAGCGGACAATGCGCAGCATCTGTCTTAAGAGTGTATCCATTCTGTTTACCAGCATCGGGATATTCGACACGAGCTCCTTCACCCTTTTATTATCGACTTCTTCGTGATCGATAATGTCCGCAATCGACATCAACGCCTGCAGCGGCTGGTTGGCTTCATGGGCGATTCCACCGGCTATCTTGCGCACCGCGTCAAGCCTGGCTGTCTTCAGTCTCTCCTTCTCGATCTCCCTCTGTTGCGATATATCCCGAAAGCTGGAAATGATAACGATTCTGCCTGACAGGTGTGCCAGCGCCATGCTGATCTGGACGGGAATTTCTGCCTTGTCCTTCCTGATATATGTCTCCTCGAAGATGATACTGCCATCGGCGTAGAGTTTCGTGATTCCCTCGCTCTCCAGATAGTGCTTGGATGGCGGCGTCAGATCCGCAAGGGTCTTCCCGATCAGCTCATCTCGTTTGTATCCCGTCTGCGTTTCCGCAGCCCGGTTGACCTCGATGATCTCTTCGGTCTTGATGTCAGCCACAATTATCGCGTCATTTGACTGGTCGAACAACAGGCGGTACCGCGATTCAAGCTCCGCCAGTGATTGATCCCGGTTGACCTGTTGAGTTACATCAGATACTATTAACAGCAGTGCGCCGTTCTCGTCGGCTTCATTGTCGGCGATCCGCCCAAGTTTCAACAGAACGGGAAACCGGGTGCCGTCATCGCGCCGCATATCCGCTTCAAACCGGATGATTTCAGCTTTGGAAAGCTTCCTGTGTGAGTCGATCAGCCTCGTCCGGAACACCCTCTGGTCATGGGACAGGTCAAAGATGGTCTTGCCCTTGAGCTCGGCCGATGATTTTTCGAAGATGCGCTCGAAGGCTTTATTCACGACCCTGACAGTGTACCCGCTTCCGTCCAGGATGCAGATACCATCCTCGATGGCGTTGAACAGGGTGTTCAGGGTTGCCGACAGAACCGGTTGATCGTTACTGATTGCTCCATCCATGGCATTTATCATTTTCCGCCCGCTTGTGAGTTATCCGGATATCCAGGCGTTCAAACCTGCATTTTAACACGAATAGTGGAATTATGCAACCGACCTTGACAGTTGAGCCGGATTATCGGCTCTCCCGTGAGGTTTTTACCGTGTCAATACCATCATTACACGATAAACTGCACCGGGTTACAGCGGCGCATTCAGCGGCGGTCAAATAAGTGTCTTAAGCCTGCGCCGTGTCCGGTCTATCAGCGGACTGTCAGGATACTCAACCAGCAGTCGTTCGTAAAATTCGGCTGCCATCTGTTGATTTCCGGTATTCTCTTCGCAAATCTGACCGGCGTGGAACAGGGCGAGGTCTGCGCGCAGTGCCGCTCCGCCGAGGTCAATGATCCGGTTCAGAAGACCCAGGGCGGATTCAAAGCGACGCCGGTTCAATTCAATCCGGTACATTCTCCACAGGGCTTCCTCCATCAGGCGCGGTGAACCGGATATCGCCAGGCTGTCGAGGATGTGAATTGCGGTTTCACTGTCGCTCATGAAGTCCGCCAGGTCGGCCTTTCCCAGCGCGCGGACGGCATCGGGGCTGTCCTTCAGATCGGTCAACAGGGCGGCGAGGGCGATGGCGTCGTTGGCGTACTCGCTTGACGGATCGGAGATCAGCAGGGCGTTTATCTGGTTGCGCATCTCCTCCAGGTCTCCCTGCTGGAAGGCGATTCGAATCAGTTCCGAGCGCGCCGCGGACGCGGCTCTGGAGCTGCGGCGCTTTGGCTTGATAATCGCCTCGAGTTCCCGCCGGGCGCGGTCAAGGTCGCCTTCCTTGGCCCAGCTTAGTGCAGCAATGACCGCTATTTCATCACGACTGTCGCGCGGGATTCGGGCTTTCACCGCGATCTTCAGCGCGGATTTGAGGAGTTCTCGAACCTTCCCGGGTGAACCGCCGTTATCAAACTCGAGCAGACCAAGGCTCCTGTAAGCTTCGAACAGGGCGTCTGGAGGGCTCTCGGGCTTCAACACCGAACTGAAGGCCGATCGGGCGCTGTCGATTTCACCCTCCGCCTTTGCAGCTTGTCCCTTTCCCAGCAATGCGTGGGCTGTGGACCCGGCGGAAAGCTGCGCGGCGACAAGCTCGTTGTATGCTTCCCAGGCAAGTGCATATTCATTTTCGGTCATCAATTGATCGGCGAACTGCAGCAGTTCCCTGCCGGGTTCCCGGCCCATCCTGTCAAGAAGCTTGTACTGAGCGAGAGCCTGACCGTACCGTTTCGCCTTGAAGTGAAGCGAAGCCAGGAGCCGCCGCAACACGATGGAGAAATCCGGGTCGGTATCTTCGATTCGTTCGGAAATGAGCTTGACGGCGATGCTGTCGGCGCCGCTTTCAGCGGGCATGTCCCCTATCGCTCCGGTGATGTAGTTCAGTCGGCTGGAGCGCTCCTCGAGGTAGAGGATATATTCCCTGATCGCCTCTTCCCAGTTCATGTGGGCTTCGTGCCAGCGAGCCATTTCACGGGCGAACAGATGTGGATTGCCGCTTTCCGACCGTCCCCGTTTGATGACTGCGAAGGCTTCGTCGTCATGCCGTTGACCGAAAAGCACCGATGCGATCTCGCTGTAAATCCTGTCCTGACCTTTGAAATCGGTCAGTGCGGACTCAATCTCATTCTCCGCGTCATCAGGTCTGCCCGCCATGTAAAGCACTTCAATGCGATCGGCGGTCAGGGAGATCAGGTCGCGCAGATTTCCGCCGCTGCCGGTTGATGCGGCCAATGAGCCGAGGAATTCGAGCGCTTCGTCGTAACGTTCCAGTCCGATGAGCGTGCGCTGAATGCCGCGGCGTGCCGAGTAATCGTCCGGTCGAAGCGCGATGACAGCACGCCACAGATCGAGTGCCCGTTCCAGTTTGCCGGCGGTCTCGGCGCTGCGTGCCAGCCGTGAGATGCGGTATATCTCCTTCTGCCTGCCCTGGTCTTGTTCCTGTATATTTAACGGTTTTGGTATCGGAACCGGCTGCTGACCGAAGCAGATCAAAGCTGGTGTGAACAGGGCGAGGAAAAACAGACCAGTGGAAAGGGCAATGGCTGATCCTCCGGCAGATGAAGAACCATGAAGTCCATGATTCTCGGTTTTGTTTTTTATTATCAAAAGATTTTTAATTCCCTGCTTAACGTCGTGTCAATTTTTACCAATCTTATACACCTCTGCGGCTTCTTCGGCACGGTACGAGCTGCGAACGAGCGGTCCGGCGGTGACGTGGTCGAAGCCGATCACGCGGGCGAAATCCTCCAACTCCCTGAATTCGGATTTATCCAGGAAACGTACGACCGGCAGGTTGTCCTTCGTCGCCTGCAGGTATTGACCGATGGTGAGGCTGCGGCAGCCTGCGTCGCGGAGCCGGTAGATGACCGCCCGCAGTTCCGCGAAGGATTCACCCAATCCCACGATCAGCCCGGACTTGGTCACCAGGCCGCGGTCGGCGAAAGACCTGATCAGATCCAGCGATCGCTTGAAATCCGCCCCCGGGCGCACTTCGGGATAGAGGCTCGGAACGGTTTCAACATTGTGGTTCAGGATGTCCGGCGGATGCTCCATGATGGCGTCCACCGCGTCGGGCTTGCCGCGGAAGTCGGGCACCAGTATCTCGATGCCCGCTTCAGGCAGCATTTCATGCAGCTCGCCGACCACCGCCGCGAAATGCGACGCTCCGCCGTCCGGCAGGTCGTCACGGGTGACGGATGTGATCACGACCCAGTTCAGCTTCATCTCACGGGCGGCTTCAGCCAGCCGGCGCGGCTCATCGGGATCGAGCGGCAACGGTCTGCCGTGTCCGACGGCGCAGAAACGGCAGTTGCGGGTGCAGATGTTACCCATGATCATGAACGTCGCCGTGCCGCGTCCCCAGCATTCGCCGAGGTTCGGACAGCGGGCGCTGTGGCAGACCGTATGCAGCCTCTGCCTGACCAGCAAGCCCTTGACGTGAGTGTATTTTTCACCCCCGCCCAGTTTGATCTTCAACCACGATGGAAGCCGGGGACGGGGTTGGTTGGATGGTTGCATTTATACCTTGATAAATCCGCTTTTCTATTTGGTAATTGTGGCAATTTACAATCACGCCCTACCCGAACACCGATTTCCCCGTCACCGCGTTGGCTGCTTCGGTGAAGGCTTCAGACAGGGATGGATGCGGCTGTGATGTGCCGGCGAGAACCCCCGCGGTCATGTCCAGCTTGCGTCCGATCACGATCTGACCGATCAGCTCCGGCGCGCCGGTTCCGACGACGTGTGCCCCCAGAATCCTCTCGGTGTCGCGGTTGACGATCAGCT
This sequence comes from bacterium, assembly GCA_025774605.1. Lineage (GTDB taxonomy): Bacteria > Electryoneota > AABM5-125-24 > Hatepunaeales > Hatepunaeaceae > JALGVR01. Next base: position 57,362 of record JALGVR010000001.1, read on the forward strand.
TGACCAGTCCGTCCTTCATACCCCGCGCCACGGCGCGATCGTTGGCGCTGAAATAACTCTTGCCGATCTTGAAATCATACCCGCTTTCGGCTGCGGTCTCCTCCGATATCCCGACCGTGGCTACTTCGGGATGACAGTAAATGCAGGAGGGCATGTTTTCGTAACTTATACCTGAGGATTCCTGCCCCGCCATGGTCTCGGCCGCGCAGGCGCCCTCCAGTAAAGCCGCCTGTGCCAATAACGGAGGTCCGGCGCAGTCCCCGACGGCGTAAATTCCCGGGATGCTTGTCCGCATGTGATCGTCGACCGCGATGAACCCCTCGTCCAACTCCATGCCCAGCGATTCAAGTCCAAGATGTTTTACGCTTGCCACCCGCCCGATGTTGACGATGCAGATATCGGCGTAAAGATCGGCAGGTCCTTCGCCGGTGTCGATGAAGTAATGCCATACATCCCGGCTGCGGTCTATTCCGGTCAGCCTGCTCGACGTCTGGATGCGAATCCCCCTCTGCTTGAATATCCGGCTGATCGTCCGGATGATGTCCTCATCCATCGCCTCAAGTATACCGCTCCGGCTTTCGACGATGGTAACCTGGCTGTCCATGGCCTGGAAGACGTAAGCGAACTCGAGGCTGATGGCGTTGCCACCGATGATCAGCACCCGGCGGGGTATCCGGTCGAGATCGATCACTTCCCGGGGGCTGATGATCTTTCCCCTCTCGAATTCCACGCCCGGATAAGGTTTGGGTTCCGCCCCCGTGGCGATTACGACGTTTTCCGCCTCGACCGTCAGATCCTCTCCGTCCGCGGTGGCTATCTTTACATGGTTGGCGTCCTTCAGTGAGGCTGATCCCTTGATCACCGCCGCCTTCCACTTGGCGAGGGTTATCTCCCCGCCCTTGGAGATCAGATTGGAAACGGTTCTGGCGCGCTTGACGACCGCCGGCCAGTCGGGCTTCGGTTCCGCCTGCTTCAAGCCGAACGCCGATGCCTGACGGGAGATGTCGATGACATGCGCCGATTCGATCAGCGACATCGTCGGCAGACGACTCCGGCGCAATGATATGCCGGCAAGGTCCTTGCGGGCGATCAGAACGGTTTTCATCCCCAGTTGAGCCGACCTGACCGCCGCCGCGAAACCGCCGGGACCACCGCCGATCACGGCCACCTCGCAGGAATCCGTATGTTTGAGTTTTATGATCTCGATCTCCCGTTCAGTCTTTTTATAATTATAGTGCATCCGCACCTGTTCAGGCAAATAAATCCTCGCCGCAGTTGGAGCGGGGTTGAAAATAGTGTTCGTGAAACCGGTAAATTTTGCCCCAACGGGGTTGAAACTGTTGACATGCGCCGGGTAAACCCTTATTTTTAAGGAAATGTTTGTACGGAGTTGGTTTGTCTGAGAATCTGTTGAACGGCATGCGCCTCCTGGTTGTTGACGATGAAGAGATCATACGCGATTTCTTTTTCGAGGCATTGACGCGGCGTAACGTGGACGTCACGACCTGCAGCGACGGCGTCGAGGCGCGCGATCTGCTTGAGAGACATCAGTTCGACCTGGTCATCACCGACTATAAGATGCCCAACATGAATGGTATGGAGTTGCTGGAATACATACTCGGTTCTCATCCAACCATTCCGGTTATCATGTTCACCGCCTACGGGACAATTGAAGGTGCGGTCGAAGCGATGCGCGCCGGTGCGTTCGACTACCTGAAAAAGCCGCTGGACAGGGATCTGAACGTACTGGTTGAAATAGTGCTCAAACGGGCGTTTCAACATCGGCGGTTGTTGGTTGAGATCGCGCGGCTGCAGAACGAGCTCATCGACAATAACACCTTCGACAACCTGGTCGGACCGGGTCCTGAGATGCAGCGGATACGCAAGCTGCTCTCTACGGTAGCGCCCACACAGGCGACGGTCCTCATTCAGGGTGAAAGCGGAACCGGCAAGGAGCTGGTCGCCAGAGCCATCCACTATAACAGCCCGCGCGCCAAAGGTCCCTTCATCAAGGTGAACTGTGCGGCGCTGCCGGAAGGGCTGATCGAAAGCGAGCTGTTCGGTCACGAAAAGGGCGCGTTCACCGGGGCGATCAAGACCACGCGCGGTAAATTTGAGGCGGCAAACGGCGGAACCCTGCTGCTCGATGAGATTGGCGAGATGCCCAAGGGATTACAAGCCAAACTGCTGCGCATACTCCAGGAACGGGAGTTCCAGCGCGTCGGCTCGAACGAAAACGTGAAGATCGACATCAGGATACTTGCCACCACCAACATCGATCTCGATCTGGCGATCAGGGAGAAGCGATTCCGCAAAGATCTCTTCTATCGTCTCAACGTCATCCCGATCAAGCTTCCGTCGTTGTCGCAGCGCAGGGGTGACATTCCAGCGCTTGCATACCATTTCCTGCGCAAGTATTGCCGCATGCACAAGCGAAACATCAAGCGCATCTCCAACCAGGCGCTGAGCTACCTTTCCAACTCAACCTGGTCGGGAAACGTCCGCGAGCTCGAGAACGCAATCGAGCGTGCGGTTATCCTGTGCCGCGGAGGTCAGCTTGAGCCCGCGGACTTCTTCGTCTATGAAGACAGACCGGAATCAGTCGTAGCCTCACCTTTCAGCGACATCGAGTCCGCCCCGGAGGGTTCGATGACTATTGCCGAACTCGAAAAACAGCACATCCTCAGAACACTCAAAGCCAAAGATGGTCATCGTGCCCACACCGCTGAGGCACTCGGCATCTCCATCCGTACGCTCAGAAACAAGCTCAACGAATATCGTCAGGTGGGAGAGAATATCTGACCTGAAGGCATATTTTGCCGATTGGATCTTTATTGCTTGACTTGTTACTCAACGCGGTCCATTTCCATATCGACTGCCCGGGGAGCGACGACTTCAGTCGTAGTAATATAAAATCGAAAGCCATTTGTGGACGACTGAAGTCGTCCCTCCCCGCAAAAAATGAGCTCGATGTCAATCGTAAACAGCACCCTTGATAAAGACTGTTCTTCGGGCGGCGTGGAGGCCGTGTCAAACCGGGGATATCCGGTGGTCATTGTTACTCTGGCACAGGTATTGCTCAGATCTTCATGTCATCTCATTGGGGAAATTTATGCTTAAAGACAGGCTTTTCGGTGCGACGGAACTGCCGCTGCTGCGATTGGGGCTGGACGCCTACGCGCTCCGCCAGCGGGCGATCTCTGACAATGTAGCCAATGCAGAGACCTTCGGCTACCAGCGTAAACAGGTGAAGTTCGAGGAGAAGCTGGAGAAGTTATTAAACGCCCGGGATCTTCGACGTACACACGAACAACACCTGTTTAATCTGGTCAATGATATGAGAGAACTGGTGCCGGAGCTGGAGATCGATCCCACCCTCTCGGACGTCAACGACCTGAGCAATGTGGATATAGACCGGGAGATGTCCGATATGGCGAAGAACCATCTCCAGTTCACTTATGCCGGACACATGGCGAGGATGTTTTACGAGTTGCTGAACACCAGTATAAAGGGCGTCTGACATGTACGATAACCGGATCAGGGGACTGTTTGACGCTCTGAAGATCAGCGCCAGCGGACTGGCGGCACAGCGTCGCAGGCTTAACGCCGTCGCCGAGAACCTCGCCAACATACACACGACAAACACTCCCGAAGGTGGGCCCTACCGACGCAAGATCACCCGTTTGACGGAGATAAACAGGCGGACCGCCTTCTCGAACAGCCTGGCGCGGGAGCGGCTGATGCTCGCCACGCCGCGCATCGGTCATCTGGAGCCTCAAGCGGAAGTCAAGGGCTGGCGCTTCTCCGGGGTGGAAGCCGCTCAAGTCCGGGACAATTCCGATCCGATAACGGTCTATGACCCCACCCATCCGGACGCCGACGAGTTCGGGTATGTCAGGATGCCGAATATCAACGTGGTCACGGAAATGGTCGACATGATCGCCGCACAGCGCGCCTATGAGGCGAACGTGACCGCGATCAAGACCACCAAGGATATGGCGCTTAAAGCGCTGGAGATCTGACATGAGTGAAGCTGTTGAAGGTGTCAATCATATCTCGCAGGGCGTGAGCAATCCCCGGCGCCTCCTGCTCGAAAAACAACTCGACCTGGCGATCCAGAACGCCCAGAAACGTTACCTGAAGGTGGAGGGGCTTAAGTTTGAGAAGAAACACCCCAGCCCGCCTCACCTCGGTGGCAGGGTGGATATTTTAGCCTGAATTTACCGCAGGAGCGCTGTACTTTTTCCAAAATAATATGGCAACACAACCAATTGATTTACTATGAATAACGGAATAGACAAACTCCCTGACGGGCTTAAACTCCCTGATGGGCTCAGACCGTCAACGGAGCCGTTTCGCACCCCGCCGGGGCGTCCGGTCGAGCGGCCATCGTTCAAGAAGGTAATAGGAGAACTGGTCAAGGATGTGGACAGCCTCCACAAGAGCGCGGAAAAAGCCACCGAAATGCTGGTTACCGGAGAACTGGAGGACGTTCACCAGGTGGTGGTGGCTATGGAAGAGGCGCAGATCAGTTTTCGCCTGATGATGGAGATGCGCAACAAGATGGTCGAGGCGTATAAGGAACTAATGAAGATGCAGGTTTAATCATGCTGGGGCTCCTTCGCCAGATCACGGGATATCTCGGTGACCTGTTCAACCGCTTTACGCCTGAGCGCCGCATGGCCATGGTGATGCTTTTCCTGGCTGTCATGGGCGTCAGCGCTGCCCTGTTGTACTGGGCTTTCAAACCGCAGTACAAGGTTCTTTATTCTGATCTGTCGCTGGACGACTCCGCCGAGATCGTCAAGGTTCTCGACGAGGAGAATATCCCCTACCGCGTCGAGCTGGAAGGCAGGCGGATACTGGTTACGGCCGGCAAGGTTTACGATGCCCGTTTGAAGCTTGCCGCGGAGCAACTCCCCGCTAAAAAGGGAACCGGTTGGGAGATCTTCGATAAACCCAGCCTCGGCGTTACGGATTTCGTACAGAAGCTTAACTTCAGACGCGGGCTGGAAGGGGAGCTCGCCAGAACGATTCTGCAGCTCGAACCGGTTGAAGCCGTGAGGGTTCACCTTGCCATACCGGAGGAGAGCCTGTTCCGCGAAACGCAGAAGGAGGCGATGGCTTCCGTGACCCTGCGCCTTAAAAGGAACAAGGAGTTGGCGCCGGCTCAGGTGGAGGGCATCACCTACATGGTCGCCTCTTCAGTGGAGGGACTGAAGACCAGCAACGTGACGGTGATCGACAACAACGGCTACGTGTTGTCGGAGCAAAAGGAATCCAACCGGTTGATGCGGCTGACCGCAAATCAACTTCAACTGCAGAACCAGCTTGAGGAGAAGCTGAGGAAAAAGGGTCAGGACCTGCTTGATAAACAGTTCGGACCGGGCAGATCCGCCGTCCAGGTATCAACCGCGCTCGATTTCCAGACGGAGGAGAAGACGCGCGAACTCTATGACGCGGACAATCCCGCTGTCAGGTCGGAGGAGATCACCTCCTCAACCTCCGTGGGCAGTGATACGTCCTCCAACAGTTCCGAAACCAACGTGACGAACTATGAATTGAACATGACCCGGGAACATATCGTCAGACCGGTTGGTGAAATAAAACGGATGACGGTGGCCGTTATGGTCGACGGGAAATATGTGGAAGCGACCAATCCCGAGTCGGGTGAGACATCACGCCAGTTTGAACCGCTTTCCGCGGACAAACTCGATGAGATCGGCTCCACCATAAAGATGGCGCTCGGCTTTGATGAGCAGCGGGGCGATGAGATTACTGTTGTCTCCGTGCCGTTCCAGGAGGTGGAGATGATAGGGGAGGAGATGGTTGCCCCCGATCGCTGGGAGCTCTTCTATCGCTATGGTCAGAAGATTATAACCCTGATCGCGATACTGTTTCTCCTGTTGCTGGTGCGCAACTTTCTCCGTAAGGCGGAGGAAACGGCGGGGGTGGGGTTCGGCGGGGTGCGCGCACAGCTTGAACCAGGCATGGAAGGTGAGCTGAGGGAAGCCTTGCCCTCGCACATTGATATTGAAAGGGAACTGACGCCTGAGGCGAAAGAGGATCTGATGCTTCAGGAACAGGTTGCCAAATATTCCGCCGAAAACCCGGAAATGGCCGCCAACCTGATCAGGTCATGGTTGATTGATTGAACAGGAGTCCGTTCGGGAACCTCGTGAAGACCGGGTAATGATCCTCACGGACATCTGATCAGCCGTTGTCGAGGTTGAGGGGACCTCGAAAGGTGAGGAATACAGGACGCCCAAATGCCCAGACTTACCGTTAAAGAACGTTTAAGCAACCTGCGCAAAGCCGCGATATTCATGATATCGATAGGGCCCGAGGCCGCGGCGCAGATATATAAGCACCTGTCGGAACAGGATATCGAGAAATTGTCCGGTGAGATCGCCAGGCTCGAGAACGTCGCTGCCAGCGAACTGAGCAATGTAAACGACGAATTTCACAACATGATACTGGCGCAACAGTACATTTCAGCCGGTGGACTGAACTATGCTCAGGACATCCTCGTGACGGCGCTCGGCGAAAAGAAGGCCATGGAAATCATCAAACGGGTGCAGATGACGCTTGAGGTCAAGGGTTTCAGTGTGCTGGAGGATGTGGACGTCACTCAGCTGCTCGCCTTTCTTCAGAAGGAGCATCCGCAGACCATAGCTCTGGTGCTCTCCCAGCTCACGCCTATTCAGGCGGCAAATGTGCTGGCTGAACTGTCGCCGAATATTCAAATTGATGTCATGCACCGAATTGCCCGCATGGAACGGGTGACGCCGGAGACATTGAATGCGGTCGAGAAGGTGCTGGAAAGCCACATAGACTTCACCCAGGCGACGTCCAAGTTCGGAGGGGTGAAGCCCGCCGCTGAAATTCTCAACATGGTCGGTCAGCGTTTCGAGAAGAACATACTCTCCGGTATATCCAAGGAGGACGCTGAACTCGCCGGTGAAATCAAGAACCTGATGTTTGTCTTCGAGGACATGATCAAGCTGGATGACAGGTCAATCCAGAAGGTGTTGAAGGAGGTCGACAATAAAGAGCTGGCGATGGCGCTGAAAGCATGCAGCAACGAGCTGAAGGATAAAATCCTGAGGAATATGTCAAAGCGGGCCTCGGAGATGATCCAGGAGGAGATCGAATACATGGGACCGGTTCGCCTGCGTGAAGTCGAAACTGTTCAACAGCATGTGGTGGATATAATCCGCCGGCTCGAGGAGGAGGGTGAAATCTACGTTTCAGCCGGTTCCGAAGAGGATACGCTGGTATGATGAAACCCTCTGTCAGGTCGGCGCGTATTATGCGGGGCGGGTACGTGGCGGATCTCAGGGAAGCGGCAGCGGTGCATGTCGTGGCGGATCAACGCGTTAAAGCGATGGAAGCGGAGATCAGAAGCCTGAAGACGACGCTGGAAGAATTCCAGCGGGCGGCGGATCTTAAAACTGCTGAAATTGTCGAGTCAGAGGTTAAGGTGCGCGCCAAAGCCGCTTATGAAAAGGGATTTGAGGAGGGCAGGAGGCAGGGATTCGACGAGGGGCTGTCCACGGTGAAGGAAGCGGTGGAAACCGTCCGGAAATTGATCGTTGATATAGAATCGGGGTTGGATGTCGTCTGGAAAAACTGCCGCGATGAAGCGATCAGGCTCACGCTGGCGATCGCGCGCAAGATAGTCGGGAATGTGTCGGAGCAGAATGATGTGCTGGCCAGGGAGCTGGCGTCGCGCTGCATGGCGCTGGCGAGGGACCAGACGAAAGTCAAGATACTCGTCAATCCCCGGGATGTGGAAGTGGTGAGCGCGGCAAAGGCTGAGCTGATGTCGACGGCTGAAGGGGTTAAATCGATAGAGATCGCCGAGCGTGCATCGGTCGAACGGGGCGGAGTGATCATTGAGACCGAAGGCGGACAGGTTGACGGACGTCTCAGCGAACAGCTTGACGTGGTGGAAGCCTCACTTAATCCCGGCTGGAGTCGACCCGATGAGAACGGAAACGGAAATGGAGATTAAGATGCCGACCGCGATCGGCCGGAATAATCTGCGGGAATGAAGTGCCGCTGAAACCGCCAGACGTGTCCGGTTGGTTCGCCGATTGTTTCAGGCGGTTGGACAAACTTCAAACCATCCAACTGCGCGGCAAAGTCCATCAGGTTATCGGGCTGGTTATCGAATCGATCGGACCGCAGGTGTCGATGGGCGACAGGTGTGTCATCACAAGCCGCCGCAACGGGGATATCCAGGCTGAAGTGGTCGGTTTCCGCGGCAACCGCGTCCTGCTCATGCCGCTGGGTGAAATGGAGGGCGTCGGACCCGGAAGTGTTGTAACGGCATCGGACGAACCGTTCACCGTTGGTGTCGGTCAGGGCTTGCTGGGACGGGTGATAAACGGATTGGGGCAGCCGATCGACGGCAAGGGCGATCTCGAGGGAATCGAGACGCGCCGTCCGATCATCAACAGTCCACCCGATCCCCTCAGACGAAGTCGCATAAGCCGTTACATGGCGACCGGAATCCGTTCCATCGATTCACTCCTGACATGCGGCAAGGGTCAGAGGTTCGGGATATTTTCCGGCAGCGGCATCGGCAAGAGCATCTTGATGGGAATGGTCGCCCGCCATACCGCCGCGGATGTGAACGTCATCGCCCTGATCGGCGAGCGCGGCAGGGAGGTTCGGGAGTTTCTCGAGAAGGACCTGGGTGAAGCGGGACTCAGGCGTTCGGTGGTCGTCACGGTGACATCCGAACAACCGGCTCTGATCAGGATAAAGGGCGCATTGGCGGCGACGACGATAGCCGAATACTTCCGCGACCAGGGGTTGGACGTCATGCTGATGATGGATTCTGTGACCAGGTTTGCGATGGCGCTGCGCGAGGTGGGGCTGGCTGTCGGTGAACCGCCCACCAGCCGCGGTTATACGCCCTCCCTTTTCGCCACACTGCCCAGGCTCCTTGAACGCGCCGGAACTTCCGTGCGCGGCAGCATTACCGGGTTGTACACCGTGCTGGTCGAGGGGGACGACATGGCCGAACCGGTGGCGGACGCCGTGCGCTCGATCCTCGATGGGCATATCGTCCTCTCACGCAAACTGGCGGCTCAGGGTCAATATCCGGCGGTGGATGTTCTGGACAGCGTCAGCCGGGTCATGGTTGACGTGGTGAGCGAGGATCATCGCCGGGCGGCGCAAATATTCAAGAGACTTCTGGCAACCTACACCGAAGCTGAAGATCTGATCAATATCGGCGCCTACGAAGAGGGATCCAATCCGGAGATCGACCGCGTGATCCAAATGATAGGACCGATGCGTGAATTTCTGCGCCAGAACCTGGAGGAAGGCGCTGATTTTGATGATTCAAAGGCGAGACTGTTGGAGATCGTGGCTGAGGATGAGGGGTGAAACGGTTCATCTTCAGACTGCAGAAGGTGGAGGAGTTGCGCAGGTGGCGCGAACTGGTCTCGCAGCAGAAGTTGGCGGAAGCGCGCAGCGAACGAAAAAGCGCCGAACAGGATCTGGAAAAATCCCGCAGGGAGATGTCGAATCTCGACCGCAGGCGCAGGAAGGTTATGGAGAAGGGTTTTACCGCGGGCGCGGCGCTGCGAGAGGCGCATTACGCCCAGCATCTGAGGAAGGAAGCGGCAGGCAAGGAACAAAAGCTCGGACAGGCTGAGCGGGTTGTCGCGCAGTGCAGGGATGACCTGGTGGAAAAGAGCCGTGATCGCAAGGTTCTCGAGAAGCTGCGTGAACGTCGTCAAGCCGATTTTCAGATGGAAATGAACCATAAGGAGCAGGCAATCCTTGACGACGACGCCTCGCGCCGACACCACTACGATCCCGGTGGAAATCGTCGCCGGGTGAAGGAGTGATAATAGGGGGCGCGGAAGAAAATTTCAACGGTTAAATGTCATGCTGAACGCAGAATAGAAAATGTGTCATGCTGAACGCAGTGAAGCATCTCAGAAGCCATCAAATCAGATCCTTCACTTGGCACAGAATGCCACAGTGAAGCCATTTATCGGATCGATTTTTCGAAGGTAAAACTGTCTCAGATGTCTTTGGAATCAGAAGAAGAAGTCTTAGATCCGGGAGTGATTCCTGGTGAGGAACCGGCACCTATTCCTGGTGAGGAACCGGCACCCATTCCTGGTGAGGAACCGGGGATATCCGGATCGCTTGAGACGGGTGACTCCTGGAAGGATGAGGGCCCCGAACTTACCTCCGAGGAGCTGGAGGCCGCCTTCGGCAGGAGACTGCCGGGCTGGGCGATTCCGGCGGGAATAACCGCTCTCGCCGCGCTGCTGGTGGTTATCGTCTGGTCTGTGGGCGGCAGGCAGAAGCAAACGGCGCCCGGTGAGGAGGAGATGAAGCCGGTTGCAGAAGCTGTCGTGGATACGATCCCGGCGGCGGGTACGCCGGTAGCCGGAGCAGTTGAGGATTCGGCGGCGGCTCCCGTTCCGTCGGTCGAGACAGTTGCCGCCATAACACAGAAGGGGCTCGACGGGATAGTCGAAATCAGCCGGGCGGAGATGATCGCCTCAACCGATTCCATAACGCTGGACAGCGCTCTTGAGTTACCTCCCGCGGATCTATTCAACCAGTTGTTGAACGCAGAGATAACACCTGAAGAGACACAAGCCTTCAGTAAAACGCCCTTTGATGAATTTCTGTTGACGCCGGTTGTTCCCGTGCGGGAAGCCCGCGGGGTGGCTGGTCTTCCACACCCGGCGGAAATTGCGGGCGCTCAGGATACGCTGAGCGCGATACTTTATTCCGTCATCGACTCAATGCACGTATTCACGAGGATCGATTCGCTCGAGGAGAACATGACTGAACTGAGAACGCGCCTCGGCAAATCGGAGGAGTTGACCGACGAGTTAAGAAAAGAGCTGGAATTGGCGGCGGTCAGAGCCGATTCGATGAGGACGGTTGAGATAAAAAAACTGGCAAAGATCGTGGATGTGATGAAACCGGCATATGCCGCAACCATGTTAAGCGACAAGAAGGATCGGGATATAAAGGATGTACTGTTCAGGCTTAAACCGCGCAATGCAGCCAAGCTGCTCGAGAACTTCCCCCCGGACCGGCGCTCCCGGTTGGCTTCGTCCATAGTCAGAAGGTGACATGCTGACCAATTCGTTCAAACACGGCGGCAAATCGCTGTCCCGGCTCCTGATACCTGCTGCAACGGGCATTCATTCCGCTCGTCACACGCAACCGGTGAAGCGGACGGATCCTGCAGGCGTGATGCCCGGAAAGAATCTCAAGAGCGCTGGTCATGTCAGCTTCGCTTCAGTCATCGGAGAAGGGATAACCGGCAGGAACCGCCGCCTGCATCGAATTGAGCCGGTCTCGCGGACGAAACCGGCGGCTGTATCGGCGAAGGCGGATAAACCGCCGCAGATCGCCGGCATATCGTTCGATGCAGCGCTGTCGGCGCTGGGAGTTCAGCCGGTAAAATCGCCGGGTTTGGTAGGAGATCCGAAAGCCGCGATCTCTGACTCGGTCAAACCGAACGGCATCGTTTGTAAGATTGCCGGGGCGGGCGCCGTTCGTCGTCTGAAACGACCGGTAATGGGGATCGTCGACTCGGGCGGTTCGCTGAAATCCGCTTCAGTCGATGTTCCTCTGTCAAAGGTGGTGGTGGATCCCCGCTTGCCGGTGTGTCCGCGAATAACCGAAAAACTCGATATTCATCATTCCGTTGAAAGCTGGAATCATGACAAGTCGCTGAAAATTAGTGAGTTTGTGGATTCCGGCTTCCGAAGGAATGACGAGTTGAAGGGTAAAAATACATTATCAGACAGGCTGTTACGCGGGGACGAGGTAGTGCGCGGGAATGACCGCGTGCGCGGGCAGAATCCTCGGGGCTCGGGCGTCGTTCACGGGAATCGACCGTGTCTCCCGCAGAACATCCGCGTAAAACAGTCCTCTCCGGTTCCGGGCGGCGGGATGACCGGCGCGGGATCGCATCCGGTTTCTCGTCACGCGCAGGCGCCGGGTAAGGTTGAGGGTGATCCGCCGTTCGTCAAGGATCCTGTCGATGTAGAACCGGATCGGAAAGACGGAATTACCGTAAAGTCATTGCCGGGGCGCGGGAAATCAGTAAGAACACCCGTGATCACCCCCGTCCTCCGGGCGACAGCGGTGAGTTCGACAGATTCAACGGTCGAGGTGACCAGGGGCGACGGCGGGCCAGGCAAGCCGTCTCGTCCGGTTTTAAGTGGCAACCATGTCGATCAACGTTTGTCCGGGCTGCAGGTCAGTCAGGCGAAACTGGTTATCAATTCAGGCATGAAACATTTCAACCTGCCGCATCATCCCGTGAAACCGCCTGCATCATTACCCGCCGCGGTTATAACCATCCCGGGGGGACAAACAGCTGAGAACTCCGGAGGGGCGAGGCTTGACCATCCCGTCGAGCGGACGGTTGACCATGAGCGGCAGCCGGCGCCGAAACCGTCACCAGAACCGGTGAAGCCCGCGCCGGAAACTGCAGAAAAAGCCGTTAAGCCGGGCGAACAGCGGTCGGATTCAGCGAGCCGGGCGCCTCAAAGAGGACTCCCCCCGTTGATCTCCCTGAAGGAATTCGCTCGTAGAATCGGGGCTCCGGTCATGGTTGACGGACGGACTGCCGCAAAGAGTGGCCACAAACAGAATCGACTCCGACCGACCTCCGGAGTAATCCCTGCAGAAAAGGAAACGCCCCCGGCTTCAGCGGTCGGGCTTAAATCGAGCCCAGGGAAAGGTCAGAGGAAGCCGGAAACCGCCGCCGTCCGACCGGATGTTCCGGTGAAACCGTCTTCGTCGGAGGAGAATCAATCCCATCCGCCCGGTCAGACTGTGGATGTAGCCAGGTCCGTTTCAACGTCTGTCAAGCGTAACGGCGGCATCCCGCATTCCAGGACGATCGTCCAACCGGGTACAACGGTCGATCACGGCAAATTGGTCAGTAATATCAGGATGACGCTCTCCTCCGGGCGCAACGAACTGGTGCTGCAGTTGAAGCCCGAAGTTCTGGGAAGGGCTTTGATTTCGCTGCGCCAGGGCGAGAAGGGAGTTGAGCTGAAATTCGAGGTTGAGCACCCCGACGCCCGCCGGATCTTCGAAGCCGAGGCGACCCACCTGAAGGAGGCGCTCAACGCCGCCGGCATACATACCGTCAGCATCGAGGTTCGTACTTCCGACTCCCAGCCGGATCGCTTCGCCCAGACAGATGAAGGTTCGACGCGAAACCGGCAACAACAGGATCGCGGCGATGGAGATCCGGGTGACCGGCGTCGGAAGGAGCGCTTTTCCCGGCCGCGCTTCTTCGGTTACAACAGTTTCGATATCGCCGCCTGAACGCGGTTCATGCCCGAGAGCCGATCTGGAAGAGACAGAATAACAGACACTGTTTTTCACACCGACAAGAACAGCCCTGATCAACCGCACGGCACATTTTTCCCCACCCCCTTAAATCCTTCACCGGTTTTCTGAAAACTGAAAGTGTAATTCTTGTATTTCCTGAACAAAGGAATTGTCGACTTGTAGTTGTCCATCTGGCATTGATGTTGCATATTCACCGGCGGATGAGTAAGTCGGGCAATTATGTCTCAGTCCGAATTATATCGAAACCAACAACGTTGCGGCGTCGGACGTCACTCGTGACAACGGATCCCCGCGGTCAGACGAGGCGTCTTGTCGCACATTAACTACAGGGGTGTACAGTTGAATACCATGGGAAATATCCCCCCCAACCAGATGCTGGGCGGTGTCCCCGTCGCCGAGCGGCAATCCCGGAGCGAAAAGGATATGTTCCTTGAGTTACTGGTCGCCCAGATGCGCTACCAGGACCCGTTGAACCCGATCGAAGGAACCGATTTCACCGCGCAATTGGCGCAGTTCAGCAGTCTGGAACAGTTGCGGAACATGTCCACCAGCCTCGACGCTTCGATGCAGGCGGATATGCTGCTGGCAAGATCGATCAACAATACGCTCGCCACGACAATCGTCGGTAAATCGGTTAAAGCCGTATGCGACGAGGTTCAATACGACGGTGAGAATCCTGCGGTTGTCAATTTTGACCTGTCCGATCGAGCCGCCGATGTAACCGTTGAGATCATCGGCGCGGACGGTCGAAAGCTGCGGACCATCAGCGAATCCGGTCTCGACGCCGGCAGCGGATCGATCCAGTGGGATGGATGCGACAATGGCGGTAACAAGGTCCCCGCCGGCACATATCACGTGGAGATCTCAGCCACTTCGCCGGAAGGGAATCCGGTTGCAGTCCAGCCGTTACTGCTCGGTCACGTGGACTCGGTTCGCTTCATCGACGGCAATCCCGTGATGGTGGTCGACGGGCGCGAGATACCCTTCGGATCGGTACTGGAGATCTATGAAACGGAGGCTGATGATGATGGAGATGACGGTGGGAACTGGTTTATGCAGCTTATACGATTGGTGGGGTCGGAATGACGTTTGAGATCGATCACTTGAGACCGGACCGGGTTGGACCGCCGCCGATTCCACCCGGGGCTTCTCCCCCGCAGCCGGCGGGCAGCGGCGACGACGGGAGAACTTCGTTCGCCGGGCACCTGCAGCGCGAATGCGAGAACGTCGGCTGTCGTATGCAGTTCTCAATGCACGCCCGGGCGCGCGTCGACCGCCGGGACATCAGCCTGCAGCCGGAACAGTTGGCGCGTATCGACAGGGCCGTGGATTCCGCGTCCGAAAAGGGTGCCAGCAAGGCGCTGGTGATGCTCGACGACCTGGCGCTTATCGTCGGCGTCAAGAGACGCACGGTGATCACCGTCGTGGACGGGCAGTCGCTCAAGGACAACGTATTTACATCCATTGATGCGGCGGTCATCGCCTGACTTTCTCCGCAGAGCATCAATTTACAGACTTCAGCCGCAATGAACGCGAAAGTAATAAATCAGTATGTATAATTCACATTTCAAACAACAGGCAGGCGAAGTGAATGGTTGGACCTCAACCGGGGAAACCTTCCGTCGCGGATCCACTGAAGCGGCGGCACCGCCTGCAAACAGGAGGAAACTCGGATGTTAAGGTCACTTTACGCAGGCATAAGCGGCTTGCGAAACTTCCAGACCAAGATGGACATCATCGGCAACAATATTGCCAACGTGAACACGGTTGCCTTCAAGGGATCGCGCATTACCTTCGCCGAGAGTATGGCTCAGGAGCTGCGCGGGGCGATGGCGCCGACCGAAACGGAGGGCGGGATCAACCCGTTGCAGGTCGGTCTGGGTATGTCAACCCTGGCGATAGACGCCGACTTCAACCAGGGTTCGCTGGAGAGCACCGGGGTGTTCACGGATCTCGCCATTCAGGGTAACGGTTTCTTTATAGTCACCGACGGCGTCAACGATTACTACACCCGCGCCGGAACCTTTAACGTGGACGCCGATGGCAACATGGTCATGAGCGGCAACGGATTCCGCGTCAAGGGCAACATGGCCGGCTCGGAGGGTGAAATCGACCTCGCCAGCGCGGGAGGCATCCAGATACCGCTCGGTCGCCGCAGCCAGGCGAACGCCACCACCGATGTCACGTTGTACGGAAACCTCGACATGAACATGAGCGAATCACGCGCCGAACTCACTGACGCCGGACTCACCGGCATATCATACGTCGACGGGATCGCCTCCGACGGGGTGGGCGGCAGGCACACGATTACGATATCAGGTGAAAATGCCACGCGCAGCAGTGCATCGAGCGATCAGAACGGGCTTGAATTGACCGATACACTGAGCGATCTGGGCGTTTCCGACGTTACCGGTTTCTCGGTGACGATAGACAACGGCAGCGCGGTTGAGCTGACCGGTCTTGACGCAGATTCGACGATCGCCGCCTTGATACGGGCAATCAACACCCAGCTCAGCGGCGTGGAGGCGGAGTTGTCCGAAGACGGAGCGATCACCCTCACCAGGACTTATTACGGCGACGGCGCCGACTACAACATCCAACTGAACGACGGGGATGCAGGCTCCGATCTGGTAGCCACGCTGTTCGGCGCACCGACCTTCGACGTCAACAACGGACAGGCTTCTACGCTGGTCGCGGTGGACGTCTTCAATCCCAATGATTCGAGCGGTGAGATCGAGACGGTACTCGAGCTCGAAACCATCGAAAGAACCGGTTTGGTTACCGGTCTGGATGGTGTCGGCGGCAGCGGCGTCACCATCCGCGCCCCGGAAGGTCTGTCGGCGGGGACGGCCGTGATCGACACCGGGGACACGTCACACGCCACCTCGATCTTCGTCTACGATTCGCTGGGGAACACGCATAACCTGACGATTAACTTCATCCGCACCGCGGATCCCGGCGTCTGGCGCTGGACGGCAGATCTGCCCGAACCGGTGTCGATAATTAACGGCGCCAGCGGAGAAATCCACTTCAGCGATGACGGCTCGCTGGAGAGTTTCACGTATGACAATGAAGCGGACCGATTGACCATCGATCCCGGTAACGGCGCACGGATAATGGAAGTTACTCTGAATGTGGGATCGTTCGGCGAGATGGACGGCATGACTCAGACCGCTTCCACGACCAGCGCCCAGGCAATCGGGCAGAACGGTTACGGCATGGGCGAACTCCAGAACGTCAACATCAACGACAACGGCGTCATCTTTGGCAACTACTCCAACGGTGTGACCGAAACGCTGGCGAAGGTCCTGCTGGCGAACTTCACCAATCCGAACGGACTGGAGCGAATGGGCGACAACCTGTACGGTATTTCATTGAATTCCGGCGAGGCGAAGATCATTGAGGCTGAACAGATCGGATCGAAGATAAACTCCGGCTATCTCGAGATGTCCAACGTCGATCTGGCGCGTGAGTTCACCGAGATGATCCAGGCGCAGCGCGCCTTCCAGGCGAATGCCAGGGTGATCACCACGTCGGACATGCTGTTGCAGGAGGTGACCAGCCTGAAGAGGTAGAAACGGCAAGCTCGTTAGTCGGTGGTTAGTAGTCAACAGTTGGTAGTCCATAGTCCGACTACCGACTACCGACTAACGACTACCGACTAACGACTACCGACTAACGACTACCGATTACCGATAGCATGTTGAAAATCAAGCTGAATTTATGGCGTCGGTTCAACAATTTTCTATTGCAATCAAGACCAAAATTTGCATACTTATAGGAGTCTGAAGATCGTGATCGAAGTTACTCGTTTGAACGGGCGGCGCCTGGTTATCAACGGCGATCAAATAGAGCGTATCGAAGCCAGTCCTGATACCATAGTAAGCATGACGAGCGGAAGAAAGCTGATAGTCCGCGAGACGGTCGACGAGATGGTCAGAAAGCTTATAACATACCGACGAACCCTCGGCTTGCCATGGCTTTGGGAGAAGGATAAGGACGCGGATCCGGAAGCGCTGCCGGAGCTGGTTTAAGTCTTAAAGGCTTTTATTTATGGATTTAGCCACAATAATCGGCATTATTGCCGGCTTTGGGTTGGTGATAGTCGCCATTGCGACCGGTGAAGGAACGTCGTTCTTTCTCAGCATCCAGTCGGTGGAGATTGTATTTGGCGGAACGCTGGGCGCGACACTTATCAATTTTCCGATGAAGGACCTGTTTTCCGTGATGAAGGTTATGTCGAAGGTGTTCACCCAGACCAAGATATCCTATTCGGGTACAATCAACAAGCTGGTTGCGCTGGCTGAGAAAGCCCGGCGAGAGGGGATCCTGGCTATCGAGATGGAGCTGGAGACCGTGGACGATGACTTCCTGAAAAGCGGCATCCAATATGCGGTCGATGGAACCGAGCCGGAGTATATACGCGCCATCATGGAGTCGGAGCTCCAAAGTCTCGACGAGAGACACAAGCTCGGACAGAGCATCTTTCTGGCGATGGGGACCTACGCGCCGGCACTGGGCATGATCGGGACGCTCATCGGGCTGATCCAGATGCTCAGCGGGTTGGACGATCCGTCCAAGATCGGCGAGGGGATGGCCACGGCGCTGGTGACCACCCTGTATGGCGCGATGATAGCGAACCTGTTTTTCCTGCCGGTTGCGGGCAAGTTGAGCAACAGGTCCAAGGAGGAAACGCTGCAGAAGGAGCTCATTCTGGAAGGAATCCTGTCCATCCAATCCGGTGACAACCCGCGCTTCGTGCGTGAAAAACTGCTGACCTTCCTCCCGCCGGCAGCCCGGGCGGAGATAGCATTGCAGAAACAGGCGACCTGATGCCGCGCACGCGTAAAAAAGGGGACGTGGAGCAGCCGTCAACGCCTGCATGGATGGTTACTTATGGCGATATGATGACCCTTTTGATGGTCTTCTTTGTCCTGATCGTGTCCTTTTCAACCGTAGAGATCATCAGGTTCAGAGCCGCCATGGGTTCGTTTCAGGGCGCGATTATGCCCTGGCAGCCCAAGATCGCCGGCAAGGCGGTAATGGAACCGGTGACCGTCGATATCATGGAAAAGGACCGGGATAGAAACCAAGCCATCGAAGAGCTCCAGCAGATGATCGAAGATGCCGAGCTAACCGAACAGGTTGAAGTTTACGAAGTCGGCGGTGGTGTTCGCATCGTGTTTTCTGATCCGGTTCTGTTTGACGAGGGAAAGGATGATTTGAAACCTGAGGTGTTTCCGGTCATGCGTAGACTGGTCAGTGTGGCGTTGAAGGCGAATACGGGAGAGATCCTGATCGAGGGTCATACCGACGATACACCGATACATACATCCAGGTTTCCTTCGAACTGGGAGTTGTCGGCGGCAAGGGCGCTGAAGGTGCTTAAATTTCTGCAGGCTGCGGGTTTCCCGCCGCAGCGCCTGGTCGCAGTGGGATACGGCGAATACCGGCCCCGCGTCCCGATGCCGAAGACCGCCACCACCGAGCAGAAGGCTGTCAACCGGAGGGTGGAGGTCTTTCTGAAACTGAACAAGGCGGGAGACGAGGTCATTTCGCAACCAGGTTATCACGGCGGCGAAACCGGCTGGGAAGATTGAGGCTGGAGAGAGAATGGATAATATCCCCGATGAAGAAGTGGAGAGCCTGGCGGTCGATGAAGCTGGGACGCCCCGTAAGGGGAAACTGGTCAAGCTCGTTGTACCGATCTTGATCCTGGCGCTGTGTGTCGCCGCAGCCGCCTGGTGGTTCCTGCTTAAGCCTGAACCGAAGGAGGAGGTCGTTGAGGTTGAATCGACGACTTCGAATGAACCTCCACCCTTCGGTGAAGTGTACCTGATTGGCGACATCATTATAAATCCTTCGGGCGGACGGAGGATATTCATGGTGTCGGTGGGGCTCGAGTACTTTGATCCTGAGATGAAAAGCGTGATAAGTAAGCGCGAACCGCTGCTCAGGGATAACCTCATCACCCTCTTCTCGTCGCAATCGCGGGAGGTTCTGACCAATATCAAGTACCGGCGGGCGCTGCGGGCACGGGTAAAGAAGATCATGGACTATCAGCTCGGCGAGGGGGTGGTGTCGCGTGTATTCTTCCAGAAGTGGGTTTTTCAATAATATTGTAGAGTGTAATGGGTAAGATCCTTTCTCAAGAAGAGATAGATGCGCTGCTCTCGACGGTAAAGACCACCCGGGGCGGAAAGGAGGAGTTGGATGCGACCCAGCAGGTGCAGCTTTATGACTTCAAGCATCCGGAGCGCATATCAAAGGAGCAGATCCGAACGTTGCGCACCATTCACGACGGTTTCGCCAGGATGTTCGCGACATATCTCTCCGCCAACCTCAGGACACTGGTGGACGTGAATCTGTTGTCGATTGACCAGGTTACGTTTGGTGAGTATTCCCTCTCGCTGTCGGTGCCGAATGCACTCTACCTGCTTAAGATGGAGGAGCTTGAGGGCAAGGCGCTACTCGAGATAAGCCCCCAATTCCTGCTCTTCATAGTGGACCGACTGCTGGGCGGGATGGGTGACACCGATGTTGAGGCGCGCGAGATATCGCAGATTGAGCAGAACGTTGTGCTGCGGATTATAAACACCCTCGTCAACCAACTCAATGATGTCTGGGGCCAGATCCAGCCGTTGAAAGCGAAACTGGACGGCTTCGAGACAGACCCTCAATTTGTACAGATTACCCGCTCGTCCGATACAGTGGCAATTATCTTTTTCGATATCCGCGTGCGGGGTGCGACCTTCACCATGAATCTTGCCTTCCCGTATTTCACTCTCGAACCGATCATGAACAGACTTTCAGCGCAAAGCATGCTTGCGATAACGGCCAGGCAAGTGGAACAGGACGAGGTGGGGATCATCCGGGAGCGGGTAAAATCATCTCGATTGCCGGTGCAGGTCATACTGGCGCAAACAACGCTGTCGATCAGGGATTTTATTAATCTGCAGGTTGATGATCTGCTGGAACTCGACAAACGCACCTCGAAACCGCTGGAAATCTTTGTGGGTGGAAAACTCAAGTATTTCGGGTCGCCGGGCAGGCTGGGGCGGCACAAGGCGGTGAAGGTGATCAGGTCTGTCACCACCGAAGAGGAGATTATCTATGAACAGTGATAAAACGGCGAACGGCGTGAGTCCGCCCGACTGGTTCGCTGCCCTGGGGCAGTGGATGGAAAAGGTGAAGGATGAGCTGCAGAACGGTTTGAGTACCCTGATCGAGCGCAGTGTCAAGCTGGACATTGAGTCTCCGAGGCTGTATACGACCGATGAGATCGGGACCGTTCTTGGCGAAGGATCGGTTGCCGTTTCACTGGGATTCAGCGCCAAAGAGATCGGCGGGTGGTATTTCCTTTTCCCTCGTTCACTGGCGGCAACGCTGTCCGATCTGGCGATGATGGGCGAGGGAGGCGTACAGTTCGACGAAGCGCTGCACCCGGGCACGCTGTCCGAGATCTGGGGACAGGTGATGTCAACGCTCGAGGTGGAACTGAATACTCTAAGAGGCGGCGAGTTGACCATCGACATGCCGGAGGCTTCGCTCGAGCCGTCCCCCGCACTGGACATGCTTGACAGCGCCCCGGTCATCCGCTGGAACCTTGACATCGAAAAGCTGGGGGAGGGATCTCTCCTGATGATCACGGAGCCCGCTTTCGCAGTGATGTTCGGAGCTGAAGCCATCGGGAAGGCTGCTGCGGAAGTGCGTTCTGGAGAGAAGGAAAAACAACCTTCAACGGTGGGGGCGGCGCCGGCGGAATCGCAGGCTGCAGGGGAAAAACCGCAACCGTCAACTGAAGATAAACCGTTCGTAAGAACCGCCGAATTCGAGAGCTTTGGCGAGCCGTCCACCCTCGCGTCTCAACCTCCCGGCCAGCCGAGAAACATCCATATCCTGATGGATGTAAGCCTGCCCATCACTATTGAACTCGGCAGAACCAACATGTTGATAAGGGATATACTCGAACTCGGGCCGGGTTCGATTATCGAGCTGAATAAGCTGTCGGGTGAACCGGTCGATCTGTATGTGAACGACAGGAAGTTCGCCAAGGGTGAGGTTGTCGTTATCGAGGAGAACTTCGGGGTCAGGATAACCGAACTTGTAAAGGTTGCTGAGAGGCTTGAGGCATTGAAGTGAGTGGGGAACGTCGCTTCCGAATTAATGTGGCGGCCATACTGCTGATCGCTCTGTCACTTCCGCTGTCGAAGTGTGGTTTCTGTTCCGCACCGCTGGACAGCACCGGATTGGCGGCTTGGAGTGAACCGGCGTGGGGAGGATTTGTGAAGGTGCTGATCCTTCTGGCGGCGGTGATCGTGCTGATCTGGGTATGCCTGAAGCTGCTCCGCCGGGCGATGGGCATGCGGGACGGTTCACGGGGCATTCAGGTGACCGGCGGGGTATCGCTCGGTGCGCGGCGCTCGATTCAGTTCCTCAGAATAGGCGGATCGCTCTACATGATCGGCGTGACGGACCATCACATCAGCTTGCTGGACACGATCGACAACCCTGAGCAGATCGAGCGCATCACCAATGGAGGCGCCTTGCAGGCAGGCGAACCGTTCGCCGCCCTGTTGAAGAGAATCACGCGCAAGAGGAACGGTCGTAATGGCGGGTAGAAAAACACTTGTTCGCACCGCCGTACTTGCAGGCGTGTTGATTTTGACCTCTGGACCGGCGACAGCGCAGACCGCGCTGCCGAGCGTGTCGCTCAACTTCGGCAAAGCCGGCACGCCCGGCGACGTGGCGGTCACCATCCAGATACTGGTACTGCTGACCATCCTGACGCTGGCGCCATCGATCCTGATGATGATGACCTCGTTTACGAGGATAGTGGTCGTGCTGCACTTTGTCAAGCAGGCGCTGGGCGCCCAGGGAACGCCTCCCAACCAGGTTGTCATCGGTTTATCGTTGTTCCTGACGATGTTCATCATGCAGAAGCCGGCTGTGGAAATATACAACCGCGCCTGGATCCCATACGAGAAGCAGGAGTGTACTATTCAGGAGGCGTTTGCCGTTTCGCAGGAACCGCTGCGTGAGTTCATGCTTCGTCAGACCCGCGAGAAGGACCTGGCGTTGTTCGTAAAGATGGCTGACCTCGAACAGCCGGCGACGCCGGCGGATCTGCCGCTGACGGTGGTTGTGCCCGGTTTCATCATCAGCGAGCTGCGGATCGCCTTCCAGATCGGTTTCATGATTTATCTGCCGTTCCTGATCATCGATATGGTGGTGGCTTCGGTGCTGGTATCGATGGGGATGATGATGCTGCCGCCGGTGATGATCTCTCTCCCGTTCAAGGTTCTGATGTTCGTCCTGGTGGATGGATGGTACCTGGTGGTTGATTCACTGGTCCGGGGGATCCGCTGATGACTCCCGACTTCGCAGTGTGGTTGCTGAAGCAGTCCATTTTAACGGCACTTCTGGTTGCCGCGCCGATGTTGATCACCGGTCTGGTCATCGGCATCGCGATCAGCCTCTTTCAGGCGGTTACATCGGTACACGAGATGACGCTGACGTTCATTCCGAAGATCGTTGGAGTGGCGGTGGTGATGCTGTTTGCGATGCCGTGGATGATCAAGATAGTGGAGAAGTTTACGCGGGAGCTGTTCAGCTTCATCGCGGCGGGGATGTTTTAAGTTCATGTACGGTCTTGACTACAGTATGATCGAAGGCTTGATGCTCGGATTCCTGCGAGCCGGCACGGCCTGGCGGTCGTCCTCGCGCCGACTGCTACGCAGCATCTGGCTGTCGGACCGCCGGGTGTGATTCCCATCGCCGCCGCGGCTCTCTCCGAAATACTGGTCGGGATGGTCTTCGGGCTGGTGGGATTGCTTCTGTTGGTCGGTG